>DDVI01000099.1 GCA_002345205.1 Bdellovibrionaceae bacterium UBA2316
CTGGAACACGACCAAGAAGCTAGAAAGATTAGATCTTCACTTAGCAATGGTGTGCCTTCATCATAATAGAAATTTAAAAAGTTATACCCCTCCCCCAGCCGCAGGCTGAGGGGCCAGTTCTAAATAACTCAGTATTTCGAAATGATCAGAGTGAGGAAATTGATCAAATAGGGTAACCTTGACCAGGCTAAATCCATGACTACTTAACTTTGCTACATCGGATAAAAAACTCTCTAGATGGCAGCTCACATAAACTATCGATTGGGCAGGAACAGGTTGGTCAAACAAAGGACCGACGCCGCTGCGAGCGGGATTTACAAAATACAATCCAGCGGTATTTTTATTTTCCTTGAAAAAAGAATGAACACTTTCAAAAATGGAAATTTTGCTCTGCAACCCAAATTGCGCAATATTCTGACGTAACGGAATTAGGTTACGCTGATCATTCTCAATCACATTTAGTGCTGAGGTATAGCTTGTTAAAAATAGGGTGAAATTACCTACACCCGAACCAAACTCCACAACATTATTAAATTTCTGATCAACCAAAAATGATTTAAGATGCTGAATCATCTTTAGATTTAGCTCAGGACTTGTTTGGGTGAACGAACTAATTAACGAGTTTAAATCAACAGGATGGCCAGCAACCTCGGTTTTAAACCAAGGGTAGGGGGTTGGGTCCGTTAACTTAAAGGTATTCCCAGAACGCACTACACGTTTACCTTTCTGGCCCATTTCAACAATCACTTCCTTATCCAGTAACTCGCTTAAAATTGCTGAGTTAGTTAAGATTTCCTTTATATCTAAGTTGGCCAAGTCTAGCCATAGACCTAAACCACCGGCTGGACTCACTCGCAATCGCATGGATCCACGCTTGACTGGCCAAGGCAGTTTGGTAATCAAGGAAGCTAATTCGGATAACTTAGAAACATGAAGTGGGCAATCTTCAATCGGTAGAAATTTTTTATCTTGATCTATCCAGCCGAGTTTACCTTCGGAATATATAAAATCACAACGCGTACGATAACGATCAAATACCGGGAATACAAAATCATAAACGGTATTTTTGATCATCGCGGCAGGTAAATTATTCTTCAAACTTTCGGTGAGTTTGTTTTTCTTTTGATTCCTTTGATCTTCAATATCCAAGTGCCCCAAGGGGCAACCACGGCAACTAGCAAGATATTTACACGTTAGCTTCATTACTTGGCAGCCCCGGTGAACGTACGCATATAGGGCAGTTCAATGACAAATTCAGTATTGGTCGAATCGGGGTTGTAAAACAGACGACCCTCATGATTTTCAATGATTGATTTCGAAAGACTTAACCCAAGACCTGTGCCTTGTCCGCGCTCTTTCGTAGTAAAAAACGGATTCATGATTTTACTTACGATTTCACTATCTAATCCATGCCCCGAATCGCGAACAATTATACTCAATAAATCATCATCTACTCGATATTCCAATTCTATCCACTTATCGTTTAAATTTTTAATGGCATCTAAAGAATTAATAATCAAATTAAGCAAGACCTGAATCATTTGCGTATCAAAAGCAGAAATCTCGACATCAAATTCCGGGCGAATAATTTTTAATTCAATGTCGTTTTTCTTCAAGCGCTCCTGGCAGAGTTCAAGCGAATCTGAAATTACTTTTGTTAAATTAACAGGCTTTTTCTTTTCCTCACCGCTATATGCGAAATATCTTAATCCGTTGATGATTTTCACAATTCTTTCAACCGTTTGATTCACTTTATTGATGGAATCCTCGATCTCAGGCAAAAGCATATTCTTTTTCGAAAGATTTTTTTCTAAATTATCTAACCGCGAAACAATAATCGTAAGAGGATTATTAATTTCATGAGCGATGCCAACCGCGACTTCACCCAATGTTGCCATTTTACCAGCTTGCAGATGGGCACGCTTTTCGCGCTCTAAAGACAAATCAATTTGTGTTACTTTATCTTCAAGATTTTGATTTAATTCCATGAGCGTATCAATAGCCGTATTTTTCAAACTAATCTCAAAAGCCTTCATCAGACGTTTTGCTGCAATAAAAAAATAAGGCATTCGCACGTTCCATTGCGCTGGGGTTTGCCGCATACTAGCTGATACTGCTAAACAGCCCGATAGGGCATCGTCAATAAACAGCGGAATTAATATGCGTATATGTTTAGTCGTCTTATAGGCATAAAAGGGTTTCGCTTTTGAACGCAAACGCTCTTCAAACTTAAACTGTGACAAGGGAAACTCTTTAGTAATTAACTGCTTATCCTTAACACTATATATTTTGATTTCATTCTTTCTTGGATTAATCGACCAAAACTTGACTCTATAATTAGGAAACAATGTATGACATTCCCAGATGATAGTTTTAACAGAAGACGAAAAATCAGCACTCGTTTCTTTCGTATCAAAAAGGCGAATCAAAAAGTCATTTAACGCGGTCATTAGTCACCCATGTGTCAGTTGTCATCATTTTAACCATTTTTTAATAAAATACTAGGAAATCGTTAGGTACTACTGGGCTTTGAGCTGCATCTGACTAAAGCAACTTGATTTATCTTTAACGACACCATCCTGAATATGCAAATCCCGCTCATTAAATCCAATTGTAATATGAGGAAAGTATTCATCTGGCTTAAATTCATTCGGCTGACCGCCGTTAGTCTTATACAAAGTTGCTAACGTATGCCGCAATGAAGTTAACCCGGGCGCATCGAGAACGATAAAATAAGTAGACAAATTTTTATTATCAGCCTGCAGTCGCCCTCGACCTAAACATACGATCTCGAACGGAGTTTCCTGAATGCGATTAAGAAGTGCGACTTCGTTAATCAATTCCATGGTAAGAACCGATTTTAACTGATCATATTCTGGGGGCGATATTACAGTAATATGAGCCTCACCTCGGTGTTGAAGCGTGATTTTCTCTTTAGCCTCAATACCTTTTCGCACATCACCCAGCGATGAAAAATCAACATTCATAGCCAGATACGGCGCCTGAGTTTTGGAGTTATCCACAAAAGTAACCTTTTTGTAAATATCGGGATCAACGGGAATTGCTGACGGATCAAATTCTGCCGATTTTGATTTGCCGGGCTTGGCTTTATGAGTGCAATTTATAAGACTAAATGCAACACACACTATAATAACTGCTTTAAGTATTTCCACCATTCCATTGACCTTTCAGACAGGTTTTGATTTAGTCTTCTCTATGAAAACAAAAACATCTCAAAGACACAAATTGAATTTTCTATTTTTTATTTTATCTATCACTTTACTTCCAATTAGTTCTCAATTAGCCCCAAACCCAACGGGTACTGAAGCAAAAGACAGGGTTCGTGACCCAGGGGTCGAGTTTTACGCCAACCAGCGGCAAATCACGTTCGAGGGACCTAAATCAGGCGAAGGCTATTTTAGCGCCGACGGCACCAAAATGATTCTACAATCAGAACGTCACCCGAACAATCCTTTTTACCAAATGTACATCTTGGATTTAAAATCAGGAAAAGTAGATCGCCTCTCTCCTGGCCAGGGTAAAACTACATGTGGGTGGATTCACCCCAATTTAAAGAAGGCCATGTGGTCATCAACCCATTTAGACCCAGAATGGGAAAAGAAACAAAAAGAAGAATTCGAATCACGAAAAAATCCAGTTAAAGGCAAGTACTCTTGGTCTTATGACGAACAGTATGAAATTTTCGAATCCACACTCGATGGCAAAAACATTAGACGCTTAACAAAAGAATTAGGTTACGATGCCGAAGGTTCGTATTCACCAGACGGACAATGGATTGCATTTGCAAGCAATCGCACAGGCTATACTACGGCACTCAATCCAGAAGATAAGAAACTTTTCGAAAAAGATCCTTCAAGCCAAATGGAAATCTATATCATGAAAGCGGATGGCACAGGGGTACGTCGCCTAACGGATAATATTGGTTATGATGGCGGCCCTTTCTTCAGCGCTGATGGAAAAAAAATCACATGGAGACGATTTGATAAAACCGGCGCCACCGCTGAAATCTATACAATGAACGTTGATGGCACCGACCAGAAACAAATCACACGCTTAGGCGCCATGTCGTGGGCTCCGTTCTTTCACCCATCTGGTAAATACGTGATTTTCGCAACCAGCATTCTGGGATATTCTAATTTTGAATTATTCATGGTCGATACAGACGGAAAACAAAAGCCAATCCGTGTAACCAATGACGATGGTTTTGACGGTCTAGCGACATTTTCACCTGATGGAAAAAAAATTTCGTGGACTCATCGAAACGAAAAAGGCGAAAGCCAAATCTACCTTGCTGACTGGGATCATGAAAAAGCGTTAAGTGCTTTACAATTATCAGATATGGCTCCGGACGCAAAATTCACTTTAGCCTATGCAAAGCTCTCTAAGGACCTTGACGTCAATGATCTTAAAAAAACACTACCTTATCTGGCTTCAAAGAAAATGGCAGGACGACTTCCTGGTAGCGCTGAAGAAACAGAACTCACCAAAGACATTTCCGCCGCCTACAAGAAATGGGGACTAGTATCCGCTAAAGCCAAACGGTTAGATGGCTTCATCCATCATTTTGATATTGTTACAGGCATTGAGCTTAAGCAAAAAAATGAATTCATGGCCAATCAGAAATCATTTGAACTGAATCGTGAATTTAGACCTATTTCTTTAAGCCAAAGCGGAAGCTTTGAAGGTAAGCCCTTTATTTTTGTGGGCTATGGTTTGAAAGCCTCAGCGACCGACAAACTACCGGCCGTAAATGATTACGAAAAAGCAGATGTAAAAGACAAATGGGTTATTTTATTTAAAGATTACCCAACTCAAGTTTCAAAAGAATTGCGTGATCATCTGATTCCATTCTCAAGTCTAGCTCATAAAATCACAGTAGCAAAAAATATGGGTGCCTACGGCGTGATCGCGATTGATAGCCCAAACTTAATCAATAAAGATAAAGTTACACCTATGCGTTTTGACGGGGCACCAACTGGATTACCAGCTTTAGAAATATCACTTAAAGCATTTTTAGAACTAATGAATCTAACTGATGAGCAATACGCCACGATGAAAATAACGTTAGATAAAAATGAGTACATTGAAAAGATCGAAAATAAAAATATCAAACTTTCAGCCAACATCGACTTCGATCTTCAGAAAAAAGTAGCTAAGCAGATTATCGGGTTTGTTAAATCTCAAAATCCAGCAACAAAGTCGTTGATTATAGGCGCTCACATGGATCACCTAGGAAAAGGCGATGTAGGCAACTCATTGGCAACGAGCGAGGATATCACACCTATTCATTTTGGCGCTGATGATAACGCTTCGGGCGTATCTGCTGTTTTAGAATTAGCACATTTCTATTCGCAACCTCAAAACAAGAAGAAATTAAAGCACAACCTTTACTTTGCTCTCTGGAGCGCTGAAGAAATGGGTGTTCTGGGCAGTAAGGCGTTTATCGAAGACTTTGAATCTGAAAACAAAGTTAAACTCAAAGACGCCTTTGTTGGATCTCTAAACCTAGACATGGTTGGCCGCTTAAAAGATAAGCTTCAGGTCCAGGGCGCAGGCTCCGCAAGTCAATGGGGGCGTTTAGCAGAACACGTCAGCTTACGCACGCAAATGCCTCTTTCACTACAAACCGATCCTTATTTGCCGACAGATGCCATATCATTTTACTTAGCTGAAATTCCATCTATTAGTTTTTTCACTGGAGTTCATTCTGATTACCATACGCCTCGCGACACGGCAGAGAAAATCAATTATCCTGGACTGCTGAAAATTACTCAAGTCGTTCAGCAGTTTATCCAGGAAATTTCGATCACTGAATCCGCTCAGTTGTCGTACGAAAAAGTGGAAGGCGGCGTGCGTGCTCAAGGCACAGAACGTAGTTTTAGAATTTATTTAGGAACAATACCAGACTATAGCCAAGAAGGAGTGAAGGGTGTACGCATATCCGGCGTGTCGAAAAACTCGCCGGCAGAAAAAGGCGGCATTCTGGCGAAAGACATTATTGTCGAATTCAACGGCAAGGCTATTGATTCTATTCATGATTATGTATTTAGCCTGCAAGCCGCAGAACCCAATAGGGAAGTGGCTTTAAAGATACGCAGGTCCAATGAAGTGATTACTTTAAAAGTAATTCCTACATTGAAATAGACTAACGAAAATAAAAAAATATTTTTCTTTATTTTCTTAGCTCACTTCTCGTACACTGATTCTAGGCCCTTATTTTAAAAATCAGGAGGATTTTTAAAATGTCAGTAGAAACGATAGTGCAAACTAAGAATTTTAAAAAAAATTATAAAAATAAATATAAGCGAGAAAAATTAAAGACCAATATTCTGTCTGGTTTAATCTTTTTCTGCAGCATATCTGCGCCCATGAGCTTTAGCTTTTTGATCCAACAAAAGATCAATGCCGTAGCGGCATTTTCTGTTGGATTGTCATTTGTATTTGTTCTTCTAATCCTCGCTTATTTCCGTTCGAACGCGCTTAAAAACCTTGAGCAATCATACAACGAAGTTCGCGCTGGAATGAAAGTGAAGAAAAAACAATCGACATCGATGTATGAAGTCGTCCAAGAAAGTCATAATTTTTTCTATTTAAAAGATACATCAGATAATCGACGCATGATGATCTCTAAAGAAAAATTACGATCTGATTTTGAACTAGAAATTTGATTCAGTTAATCCACGCAACTGTCATTAAATAATACACCCTACATATAAAAAATGGCACTCCTAACGTGAATACATATTATTCGCGTCCAGTAGGGTGCTGTCTTTTTTGCAGTTTCCATTTAGGTTCATCATATCGCCTCTTATGGAGAGCACATGACTTTAAAAATCACTCTTTTAGCTTGCGTTATTATATTTATTGCTAACGCTCAAACGAAGCCTCCAGAATCGCAGTCGGTAAAAGAATTCGAACCTACGCGCATATGGACAGGAAAACCATACGCCGACACTCTTGTGGAATACTTCCGTCGCACTCATAGAGATATCCCAATTGTTGTCGATTTAAATGATATTCTTGAGTTCTCGAATCAAAAAGGCGTTTACACACTTGAAACAGCCAGAACCCAAGCCAGAAAAACACTCGAAGAAACAAAAAACCAACCTATCTCCCATCGGCTTACAACATTGGGTCGCAGCCTACTGCCGGATCCCATTACTAACTTAACGATGGCTCTGGAAGACGGTACCTATATCTATCCCTCTGAATCAGCTGAAACTCGAAACGAAAAAGAAAAAGCTTTAACTGACTGGATTCAAAGTCAGCCAGATCATTCTATTGAGCCTCACATTCTAATGACGAAGGCACTTGAAATAAACAATGGACGCGTATTTGCGGCCTGGACGATGGCTTGGAATGTAATCAGTCAAGATTGGCCAGCAGCCGCGGTTAGAAATTACGGAACGACCGTGCAAAAGATCGTTTCACTCACTGGAGAGCGCCAGCTGTGGCAATCCGCCGCCCACGTGGTTGTACTAACAGAGAAAGACAGAACAACTGGCGAAGCCACTATCACTCGAAATGGCCAAGATGAAGTTGTCAAGAATCAGCCTCGCAAGGTAAAACTAGCAATAACAAAACGAGGAGACGAATTCAGTTACTTGTATCACCGTATTGGCGTTGAACTGTTAGCAATGGCAACAGCCGAGTACTTTAATAGCCTTCCAAGTCACAAGCTGATCGGATCTATGCTAGCGAAATCTGGCGCCGTGGCCGAGTGGTTGAAGTTTACCGATACGGCGGGCATTCGACCGGAACGAAAAAAGCGAGTCATCAATGACATTATCGCAGGAACAAGCGGCGCTCGTATTTATTCGCTTTTCAAATCTGGTAAAAAACGAGTTTATATAAAGAGAAAACTCTTTCCGCGAATCAGTATTTAAAAACTAGCAAGCTCCTTTACGGAGGCGACTATCTACTTGATGAGGGACGCCCTTCCATTTACGAAGGTTCTAAAGTGAATCCCAAGTATTGGGACGGGGAAGAAACATTAGAGGAATTGAAACTACGTTTCGAGTATGGAACTCGTTATGATTCAGATTCTCTTGATTTAATTCTTATGCTCGCAAATGGCGATTACGAATTACTTCATAAAGGTTTAGTTAAATACATGAAATCAGGCGCAAATGATTCCGAGTTAAACGACTACATTAGGGATCATTTGAACGGCGTAAAAGCAAAACCCAAAGTTAAAGATATCGAGGTCGATTTTAATTTAGATCCGGACCTGAATCTTATTTTTATAAAACAGGCTGCAAAAGATTTTGACCTGAACGAGGCCAAAGATAAATGGAATAGACTCCTAACACGCGTTTTAGTCAGCAAAAACTCGCTCAATACTCCTACACGGGCGAACAGAATGTGTGTGAGTTTCTATAATTAGACCAGAGCCTAGTCTATCGTTTAGGTTTGCATACCGATAGACTAGAGAGTGACAGCAGCTAAAAAACACCCCCATGAAGAACGGCGACTTGAATCGCTAAGAATGCTAAATATCCTGGACACCCTTCCAGAAAAAGATTTTGACGATATTATTTTAATCGCGTCGCAAATCTGCGAAACACCTATTGCTTTGATTTCTCTAGTAGACAACGAACGCCAATGGTTCAAGGCAAAGATTGGCCTTAATGACAATGAAACCCCAAGAGATATTGCGTTTTGCTCTCATGCTATTTTACAAGACGATCTATTTATCGTCCCGGATGCAACAAAAGACGAACGGTTTTCTGAGAACCCTTTTGTGACAAAGGATCCCAATGTACGATTCTATGCCGGAGCTCCACTTATTTCACCCAATGGCTTTCCAATCGGGACGGTGTGCGTGATTGATTCGAAACCGCGCACCCTGACTTCAGAGCAACGTAACGCCCTTAGTGCACTGTCGAACCAGGTTAGCCGACTTCTACAATTAAAATCGGAATTAATAAAATCAGATGCAATTCAAAGACGATTAGAAATTAAGAAAACGACACTAGATAACATATCTGAAGGTACCATATTACATGACGCTCACGGAGTGATTCTGGATTTCAATCCAGCTACTCTAGACATGTTTGGAGTAACGTCTGAGGCTCTTTTAGAAAAACGCAGCTTACCGACCCACTGGAAATTTCTCTCTGAAGACGGAAGCCCGCTGCCTCTGGATCAACGACCATCGATAGCTTGTTTAAAAACGGGGAGCGCAAAACTTAATGTGATAGTTGGTATTGAGTTTGATCAAACTCTTACGAAGTGGTTCAAAGTAAATTCAATTCCTTTATTTTTAAATGGAGCCAAGACTCCTTCTCACGTAGTGAGCAGCTTTAATGATATTACTGAAATTAGAAAATTAGAAAACGATCGACAACGACTTCAAGCCCACTTGGCCGAATCAGCCAAACTATCTACATTAGGCGAAATGTCGTCGGGAATCGCACATGAAATTAACAATCCGCTCGCTATCATCCACAGTTGGAATCAGCATTTAATGCGTAAATTAACAAAACAAGGCCTTGATCCAGCGACAGATTTAAAGCATTTTGAATCAATTGATAAAACCTGCGAACGCATCGCTAAAATGGGTATTCCGGGTTTTCTG
>DDVI01000037.1 GCA_002345205.1 Bdellovibrionaceae bacterium UBA2316
TCCCCTACACCACCCTCTTCCGATCTCTCGAGGGCCCCCCCTAACATCTTGTTTTAAAAGTGGCTTTTTTTAGTGGTCGTCCCCCTTGAATCCCCCCGCCATACCCTATTTAAGAATATCCCAGGAATGACTTAAAATTCAGGTATCGCTTATCAATGATGATCCTGCAATACATTGAAACCTCGACTGATTTTGTCTTCATTTCCAGACAGAGAGGGATATGCCTTTCAAATTTCACAAGTCCGGTTACTCGCCCTTACCGATAGGGTGATCGATTTTGCTAGAATGTAAAGTTTGGTTTACACTTTTGGCAGGAGGGTGAATGAAAAACTCACTGAGAGAAGCAAGAGAGTTCTACAATCAAAAGCATATTGAAAACAAACTCACGCAAGCAGGATTAGCTCGAATCGTTGGAGTCTGATCTGGCCAAAACCTTCTTAGTGAACTCTGCTATTTGTTCAATGGCTTGAAGGTCTTTTTTTATTTTTACTTCGGCACTCTTGATTTTCTCTTTCTTTTCCAAGTCTAGCTTATGAAATCCATAGTTCTTCTTTGATTCCACCCTTGCCAGATAACTGTCGATGGACTTTCGTAAATCAGCATGATTCGAGCTAAAGTTTATTGGTTCATCAAATTGATAACCAAAAGCGGTATTCATTTTAGGATGTATAAATAGCTGCCGGAATAAAACTTCAAGCCTGATATACTTATCTCTATTGATATCAAATCGATCAGATATTCTAAAAAGCCACTTCTCGGCCTCTTGAAGCCTGTGAGTATCTGTCTGTTCATATCTCTCAAGAATGAGGCTAGGAGTGGCTTGGGCTTTCATAATTGACTACCAGCGACCTTCAATTTCTTTCAACTCTTTTGCAAGTACCTTGAAGGCTTCTTCGAATGACCTAGCAGAAGGTACCGAAGCCACTGCACTTAACCATCCTTTTTGAAGTCGACTTGTATTGAGCTTTTTAACTTCATCAAAGAAACTATTTGGAACTTCCGTCTCTCTGAACTCGAAGCAATTTTTAATCGCTTTCTTCAATGTCTTCGGATCAGCTTTAGGAAGAAAAACCGCCAAATCATGAACATCTTTAGACCGCGAATTTTGATCCCCATGAGATATGAGGGCATGGAGCTTTTCCGCACAGATAGTTTCAATTGGATAAACCGACCAACTCATAGATTCTTGCCCTATCAAGGTATTCACTTCTACCTTTTGGGGGCCAGGAGTTATTGGATCACCGATGCCAAGGTCAAAATTGATAATTTGAGCTTTTTTGATATTTTTAAGGACTTCGCCAATTCCCGCACGATACACATGTCGAATGCCGCCATATTCACCTTGAGTTGCAAGATCGACTTGGGTTTCAAAGCGAAACCAAACTCCATCATCAAGATCATGCTCGGCCTGTTTCTTCACTTGTTCAAGTGTCTGATCGATATTTGATTTTACAAGTAGTGCATCTAAGTCCACTGTGTAGCGAGGAGACTCATAAACCTTCAGGCCCACAAAACCGCCTTTAAATACAAGCCGGTCAGCGAGCTTTTTATCGGCAATAAGCCTTGCGACAAGTCTTTCAATCAAAAAGACCGTTTCAACATCTCTGTATTTAGCCTCTAGATTCTTGGATATTGTAGTGAGTTTTTGGCGAATAGATTCGCCCTTAGCTTTAGTGGTCATCCTTCGATAGCTCCTATGATGGCCTCAAAGTACTTGGTGAGATAAGCATCTAGACCTAGCTCTTTTGCCATAACCCCGATTTTTTTAAGTGTTGTCTGCTTTTGTTGAATGGCTATTCGAGCTGCTTTGATGGCGGTTCTTTCTCCGATTTTACTGGCAAGCTTAAAACCCTCTGCGATAGCTCTTTCAATGGATACGATTCGAAAGCCATTGCCTTGAATAACTCCAACATTCAGAGGAGTCTTTGTGCGAATCAGGCGATAACCCTTGCTACTTGTTCGTTGTTCTGGCGACACAAGAATCCATGTTTGCTGAGGAACTTGATTGGCAAGGTTATAATAAGAAAGAGCTGTCAGCCCACCGACCACTGAATCCGGTCCGAACTTAGTGCAGGCAATTTGAAAATCAATTTCTCTAGGAGCCTTGGCATTTGGATGCAGGTAGATGCCTCTCTCCATTCTGTGGATCTTTTCTTCTTTTACAAGCCTTGATAGTTCTTGATGACTAATGCCGATCGCTTTCGCTTGTTCAAGGGTAAAAGGGCCAAGTTTTTTGAGTTTTGCTTCTTGAGCTGGTGTCATAGCTCTATTATCGGCATATTTTGACATTTTTCAATAAAAATGTCATTTTTAGCCAAGGGTGAAAAGGGGTGATTAAAATGGAGAGTCAGGTCATTTTTTTTGAAATTGATGGTGATAGACAGGTAGAGGAGATCAAAAAACAAATCTTAAGACTTCTCATAACGAAGCAGGACTTAGAGGCCACCACCAATACATTGGTTGAAATTATTAGGCTGCTAAGTCAGCCCACTCCAGTCAGCCCAGTCGTTATTCAATCTATGACTGTTTGTGCAATTGTATCTTATAGCAGATGTTTTAATAGCTCCTTCAGCTATACCCTCAGTCCTGATTTCTTTGATAATACCAACTTGACCAATGGAGTGACGGAATCAGCCAATGAAAGGGAAATTACTGAGAGAATGTTCCATAACTTAGTAATGAACTACCGAAACAAACATATTGCCCACTCTGACGATTTTCTCAAATCAGGAACTGTCGGAGCTTGCAGGCTTGGGAACGACTATGGGATTGCTCCCTTTATTGCCTCAAGAGTTCCGCATGAGGATATTTCGTTCTATAACTCTCTTGGTCGACTAACTAGCAAAGCTTTAGGACAAGTCGAGGCTCGGTTGAAATCCGCCCAAGAGAAACTTCTGAGCCTGCTACAAAGCGGTCAGGCTAAGATTTCGAATAGAGAGTCAAAGTTAGTTCCGATTCCCTTGGAGGTGGATGCTTTAGAAATGTGGGGACTAACAGAAACTAATACTGGCGGAAAGTGACATTTTCTTTAAAAAATGTCACTTTTGTCCATCTTACCCAGAGCAGCCTTGTAGGTAAGAAAATTAAAATGGCCAAACTTAACATTTCTTCGCAAAAATGTGATATTTCACCCACTGGCCTTTTCAGGATTTAATATTTATATGAAGCCCAACGAGGCCCAGTGTGAGTAAAATCAAGAGGTTAGAGGCGAAAAAATACCTCCACCAACCGTAACAACAGGCGAACCATTGGACACAAGAAATCCAAGGGGTTGGCTGAAAAGACTTTTGGTGAAAATTGAAATGCCATCGGACTTTGAGTCCGATGGCTTCTTTTTCTGACGTTCAGAATCATTCAAATTCGATTGCTCTTCCAATTCATAAAAGACCTTGATGCCATTCTCTGTGACCAGTAATTGACAGTTTTTAGATTCAAAATTAATATCTCGATCGTGGAATTTCAACATGCAGATAACACATCAGTTGCCCTTTTCTGTTTGCTTTCATTGGGAATGGCATTTGTTTGTTTCAGAACCATTGCCCTTGCCGGCAACTGGAAGAAATGGTCGGTAATTTATGTTATCATTATATCGCTATTCTCGATTGTCGCCGGTTCTGGGATTATTGTGCGCAACTTTTTCCCCATAGGACCTCTCTTATTCGCCCTCATTTTTTTATTCGGAATGATTTTCAGTTTTAGCAAGAGTGGCGGGGAAGCAACAAAGTTTTTAACCTTGGCTGCCCTCATTGGGTTCCAAGGTTTTCGATTGCCTTTAGAGATAATCTTGCACCATTGGTCGACCATAGGAACAATTCCCGAGACCATGACATGGTCAGGTCAAAACTGGGATATCGCGACGGGAGTACTATCTGTAATTTCAATTCCGTTTGTTTCAAGAAGCAAATCGGCAGCACTGATAGTTAACTCGATTGGATTTTTACTTCTTTTAAATGTTATTCGGGTCGTTGTGATGTCGTCGCCTCTTCCGTTCGCATGGGAGCTTTCAAATCCTCTCAGGCTCGTCTCTTATTTTCCATATTGTCTAGTGGGACCTCTTTTTGTTTTACCTGCCTTGGTCGCGCATTTATTAACCTACCGAAAAATTCTTGTTCACGGTGGATAGGATTTTGAGAGAGCCTACTTTTTGGTCTTCTGCGGACGCGTGGGTTCGACAATCGTGTCTTCGTCTCCACCATTTAATCATACAGATATCAAGATATCCGATATCCTGATATCAGATATCTGAATGCGATCGACGCCAATTCGGCGATGCTTTGATATCAGAATTTACAAGCCGATATAAGTAAGCGCCAAGCTGATCAGAAGTTTTAAAAGCCTTCGATTCAGTTTCTTTAAGCAATTTCAATATAGTTTGGCATTCTCTTAAAGAGGCATAGGAAGTCTGAAAGAAATGCCGTTTTTCATTAGCGGATCCCTTTGCATTACCTTCTGACAGATTCAATGAAATTGACGAGGCCGCCCGATGAAGTTGATCTTTTAAGTTCCCAGTGACTTTGATTTCCAGAATCTGATCATAAAACTCGATAGCCAGATCTAATGTTTTAAATGAAGTCATTTGCATCCTCCAAAGAACCCTCTTTCAAAAAGAGTTCCTAAATAGT
>DDVI01000090.1 GCA_002345205.1 Bdellovibrionaceae bacterium UBA2316
CATTTTGATACGAAAAATCCCGGGGGTCCGGGGCTGTCTTAAAACGAGACAGCTGTCGTGTGTCTCTCACAGGATGGGGGGATGAGCCCCGTCTCATTTCGAGATAATCTGGCACCGATTGTGCCTATATACACTTAGGAATCGGAATGTCTGTGAGGTTATATATGAAGCGTTTTATTTTAAGTGGATTGTTAGTAGCAGCGACAGCCATTACCGCCATGGCGGATACGATAGCATTAAATAGCGGTCGTACGATGGTTGGTCGAATTGGCGTTGGTCCTAATATCGGCGGTGTGTGTTCACTGGTTGTGACGTCGACAGAGCAAGATCTGTTTTCACCCCGTCATCACGTGACGTTTAGTTTGCTAAAGGTCGTAAACAAAAAATGGGTAGCTGCGCGAGCCGAATCGTTTTCGATGCAGAACTATAGCAGCGGTGATCTATTTGGCTCGAAAATAGTTGCGAATAAGAACGGTGAGCAAAAGAAAATTACGGCGAGTTTGTTTTTAGATCAACAAACGCAAACATATAAAGTGATTTTACATGAAGCTAAATTGGTATCAGATGGATCGACTGGAAAGTTCATCGTATGTGAACGAATGGTCCTTCGTTAAACATTTTATAAGTTAACTACTTTCTAATAAATTCTTGCGCTGTTTTACCTAAGCGTTGCAGCGCCTTTCTGACTTCGTCGTAGTGTTCATCTGTAACGGCTATAACGCCATTCATATTATACAGCTTCATAAATGTATCTTGGCCCTCTTTTGATTTTAAGTAGTCAACCAAAGCTTCTTTGACTTTTATTTTTAGAGGCAAAGGTAAATCTTTTCGGAAAACGATAGGATCATTGGGAATAGGATCAGTTAGGGCAAGAACTTCGATTTTTTCAAACACATTTGGGAACTGGGTCAGCACCAATTTACGTGCATCTTGTGGTTTGCCTTCTTGAACAGGGGTATGGAAAGTCGCACCAGCGTCCACTTGACCCTGATAAACCATAGCTACTACTGTGTCGTGCTTACCACCAAAAATAAACTCTTTTGGTTTAATATTTTTCTTTTTGAACAACTCAGTCGGCAGCAAGAATCCAGACGTTGAAGCAGGGTCGACGTAGGCGAATTTTTTGCCGTCGAGTTCTTCGATTTTTTTGAACTTACCTTTTTTTGCAATGATTTGACCTTGATAACTTTTTTGTCCAAAGTGGACGCCCATCAAGTGAGCTTCGACTCCGTATTTTTCGTGGGCTAAAATATAGCCGAATGTGTTCATCACGGCTATGTCGGCCCTGTTGGAGCCAAAAGCTTCAACGACCGCAATATAGCTAGGCGGAACTTTCACTTCAAAATGGAGGTTTGATTTTTCCTGTAGGAATTTAGCGACTTTGTTGCCGTTGTCTTCCAGAACTCCGGGGTCTTGTCCAGGAATTAGAAACAGTTTGATAGGATTTTTAACACTTCCTAATTCGTGGTCCGACGTGCACGCCGTCAGCAGCGAAAAGGCAACAATAAATAGTAATTTTATACGCATGTAACTCTAAGCTTCTACCTGTTTTTTTGTATAAAGCAAATTTAAATTTGACAGGGAAATTAGATTTTGAAACCCTACCTTTATGAAAAAACTAATCCAAATCGCTCTAATCGTTTCTGTAGGCACTTTACTTTCGTGTAACTCAACTCCAATTGTTCCGTCTTCAGAAAGTATCAAGATCAGTCGCGAAACTCCAAAGGATCCAGAGTGCAAAAACTTAGGCAGAGTCCAGGGCAAAACGATTAGCGTTAAACCCGACCTTGAGGGAGCCATTGAAGATATGAAAAAAGAAGCCGCTTATAAGGGTGCGAATTATTTAGTTATGGAAACAGCATCTGGATATGAGACGGCTGTGTCTGGTACAGCTTACTACTGTCCGTAACTAGACTACTTGGTTTAGGGCCAGCGTTCTCTATTTCATAGAGATTTTTATTCAGTCGATGCTACAATAAACGCATGAAGCACGTATTTATTGTTCTATTTTTAATAGCGTCTCAATCTAAAACATATGCCGAAGAACTCCATGGAATTTTCATGGTTGTTAAAGGCAACGTCGAAGTTGAATCGAAAAAAACAGGCAAATTTAAGGCAAAGGTGTCATCGAAAGTTTATTCCGGTGATACTATTTCAACGGATGCAGACGGGCGTGGAAAAATTGTTATGTCCGATCGTAACGTTCTGAATGTGTCTCCAAGCACGAAATTTACAATCAACAAATATGAAAACGATTCTACCACCGGTGTGAAGAACGTCGAAATCGAACTGTCCGAGGGTAAGCTTCGCAGTAATGTTGAGCAAAAATACGATGGTGAGAAAAGTCAGTACTTAATCAAAACGCCAACGGCAGTAGCCGGAGTTCGCGGTACGCAGTTTTTAACATCCTTTGATAAAGTGTCTCGTAAAACGGAAATTGTTACATTCAAAGGAGCCGTTTCTTTCTCTGTGCCGGGATCAAATGCACCACCCGTAATGGTGAAAAAGGGTGAGACATCGTCTTTGAGTCAAGGGCAGTCTGCACCAGAAGCTCCCAAGAAATTGGATAAGAAAGATTTAGACAGCGCTAGTAAAGGTTCAACGGCAAAGAATGAAGAGCCTAAAGACCAAGGACGTAGTCCAGCGTCTGACGCAAAACCCGAGTCGATGGTCGACGGAAATGATAAAGCGGCCAGTGATAAAAATGTTCCAAGAAGTCCAGATAGTCCGCCGCCGCCTCTGCTGGGATCTCAAGGGCCATCGAGCATTGTTAAACCACCGCCTGGGCCACCAGTTCCCCCTGTGCAGATAGACCAAACACAAAGGCTTAAATCTAAAGTTATTATTGTCCCGACAAGATAATAGTTTACACTATTATCTATGATGAAAAAATTCTTATCACTGTTTTTTTCAGCGTCGCTGGCGCTAGCGCTCGGCCAACAAATCACATTAATGGAAAATCAACCGATATATATCGAGTTTCAAACTCAGAATAAATCGGCGAATACGAGTCAGTTTATTTCTGTCACTGAAGTGCAAACTAAGCGCAGAGCTTCGGTTGAGTTGACGCCAACCGCACAAGATAAAAGCGTGTTAACCGGTTACTTCCGCATTCAGATGAATATGGATAAATACCCAAGTCAGCAGCTTGAATTTCAAACAAAGACCGGTAATAAACTTTTCGCATTTGTCTTACCTAATACGAACACGGCAGAGAAAGCATTATCTGTTGTGTTATTTAATACTGAAAAAGAATGGCAAGCCTACTCAGTGCAGTTCTTGAATAAAGCCGGCGAAGATTTAAAAAAGAAGCTACAAGAAGTGAAATCATCAAAAAGCATGAACGCAGAACAGTTGCAGGGTAAAAAGGAAACTATCGTTCGATTGAATGATCGTATTCAAGAACAGTCCCGCCTCAGCTTTGAAGCGCAAGAAGCGATTAAACGTGAAGAGTTGTTAAGACAGCAGCAAGCACAGAATGAAGAGGCCAAACTTAAAGCTAAAGCCGATGCTAGAAACTTTGCGGCCAAAGCGGAAAAAGAATATCGCGCGGGTAAGTTTCCGGCGGCAGCAGCTAACTTTCAAAAAGCCTATGAATTAGATCCTGAAAACGATGCCTTCCTTTATAAATATGGTGTGGCTCTATACAAAGTTGGTAATTACAACAAGTCCCTATCGGTTTTATCGATGGCCGAAGAGGGTAATCAAGATCCAGTCGAACATCGCTATTATGTTGGGCTAAATCATTTAAGGTTAAATGAATTGGATAAAGCACTCGAAAATTTTAGTGATATTCAAGAAGACAAGCATGTGGAGCTGAGTCCTCCAGCCGCCTACTATGCCGGTACAATTGAATTTCAAAAAGCATTGTATCCGAAGGCGAAAGAGCGCTATCAATTTGTGCTTGATAACTCAAAGGACCCCAAGCTCGATAAGCAGGCCGAAGCTAAACTTGAAGAGATCGATCGCATTGAGTCGTTTTTAGAATCACAAAAAGAAATTTTCCGTTATAACCTGTATACGGGTCTACAATATGACGGAAACGTTTTAAATATTTCAACGCAAAATATCGCGACCAATGCGGATGCTTATCGTCTGCTGTATGGGGCTTCGCTAGCGTACTATTATTTTCGTACTATGAAATCAAAGTATGCGGCTGAATTATCGATTTCTGATATGTACAGCGTCGATAAGAATTTCAAGAGTGATTCGACAATTCAGTCTGCCGATCCATTGCAATATGGAATTCGTTTACCAATCAATTACTCGCATTCGGCTTTTTCGCGATCATTTAACTCGAACGTGACTCCTTATATGTCGATGTTAAACATGAGCGACGATGGTGGTTCGCGAAAATTAATTATGACGTCATCGGGTTTGGGACTGGATACGCAGTGGGATCAGGGCAATGATAAATTTCATATTGTTAAGTTTGATTACGCAGTCGATAAATCCTCATTAGAGGTTTCAAGTGAAGACGACAATCAGTCCGCCAAACGTATGTCCTTGAATTACAACTGGGTTAAGCTATTGAATCCAACCGGGGGTAAGTCATTCCTAGCAGATGTTGGTTACGTTTCTAACACTGCAGATGGGAAAAATTATTCGTATTCGAAACTTTTGCTGTCGAGCACATATTCGTTCCCTTGGTCGGCCAAGTATCGAGGCAGTGCCCGCGTAGATTATGCGGATCAAAACTATTCGAAAAGTACTTCCGGTCGCAAAGATACTATCTACGGAGTTACTTTGGGAGCGTCTCAGGACATAAATAAAAAGAACAATATTTCGTTAACTCTGTCTTACTTAATGAATAATTCTACTGTTGAGGCTTATAAATACAATAAAGTAGTGCTTGGGTTTATCTATTCATTTTCTGGTAGTTACGTTAGAAAATAGTTCGTTTAATCCACTTTGTTAAGCAGGGACAATGTTTCCGCGCTAATGCGATAAAGTGATAACACTTTGAATTGTCCTTGAGCTGCGTACGAGGCAGCTAAGACGTCTAAACATTTTGTCATATCTTTTGTGAAGCTGATTTGAACTTCGCGTAGCTGATGCAAGTCACGCGCAACTTTGTAATTAAAGTTAGTTAATAATATATTTTCAATAAAAAATTGAATATAAGTAGGGTGAAACTGACTGCTATCGTTCATCTGACAGATGCACTGGTAAAAGGGGACCTCTGCACTGACGGCCAGAAAAAGAACTGTTTTTATAGGAAATTTTTTAAGCATTTCTTTTTGGATTCTTTGGAAATCCATATCGGTCAGTTTTTCGCCTACAAAATCAGACGTTCCGTTGCGGCCAAGGAATTCGAAGCAGGGAACCGAATTGTAAAATCCTGAAACTTGAATACGATCTTCAATGAGATAACGGACAAGACCGTTAGATGATGTCAATATAGGCTCGACAATCTGATCTTTTTCAAGTTGCCAACTCGCAACCAATTTACCGGTGTTCACGCATTTAAATTCATAATAGTGGGATTTGAACGCTAACACTTTCTGATCATTGAACGGAATGGTGATAACGCCTTCAGTTGCCCACAAGCCCTTCCCTTGGAAATTCAAATCAGGAAAGTGTGATTTAAGCTCGTCATAATAAAAGCGACTCGTAGCTGAATCCCACGCGCTAATTAATGTCAACTTAGGCCATATCGCTTTAACATTAAATTCCACCAAATCATTCAACCCAATCTTCCCATCAAACCCAGGAACCGGCAACAAGCCAATCAATTCCCCAGAATAAGCCACCCAGCGCCCCTCACTCAACGTCTGCCAGATTTTAGGTGCCAGGTCCTGAATGTCGCGTTTAATCCGCATCAGCAGTGTCGGACTCCAGATGGAAATCAGAGCTAGCTTCCTGCAAGCGACTAGGTTTACTAACGTCGCAAACCACGACGATTCTAATGTTGGCGTTGATTTGATTTTCTGATTTAGGACTAAAACTTTTTGCAGAAAGAATCTTTGTATAAACGGAAATAGCTCGGAATCGTCCGTATCCTGATCGGGACTCCACGACAATGTCCAATAGTGAGGGCCAGATTTGATGCCTGGATACTTGTGATATAGGTCAGACATCCAGACGCTAGAGGCTTCATTAATTTCATTCAAAAAAGTTTTAGTGTACGGAATTTTCTTCTGGCTTTTCGTTGAACCGCTGGTGTATTCATAGCGCGCTACATTCTTTGCGAGGATGGGCTGACCAGTTGCTATTTGTTTTTCGATCAATTGCTCATAGTCAGAATAAGTCGTAATCGAGAGATTCAAAATATCTTGTGCCGATTTCAAGTGTGTATAGTGAGGCACAGTTTTTAACGTCTTAAAAATAGATTCTAGTCGTTGCTTTTGAGTCCGTTCTAAAGAGTGTGAATCGGCTATAAATTGAAGTCGTTTTTTATTAAAAACTAAATTCAGGATATCGTGGATCATACTAATACCATTTCGAAGCCCAAGGGGATCTTAGTCAAATCCTGTTTGCCGGCCAATTGTGGTGTGTGGTTAGTGCTGGTAACTTCATACAGATTTATCGATGCTGAGTAGGTCAAGTATTCTTTCCAAGAGTGGTTCCACCAATTTGCAAATGAAATCATGTGGTAGTTTTTGGCAACGTCATGCGTGTGCAGAAAGTGAAGTAGGGCGACCGTCACGAGCTTTGTATTTGCGCCAGTCCGAATGTTAAAATGAGTTAAATAGAGCGTTTTAAGGGATTCGCCTTCACGTGGTAAGTTAAAGCCAAATATATTAAGTGCTGCGAAAAAAGTTTTAATTGGCCACGCAATGATCTGCAAAGTCATGCGCTTCACGCTGTCTGGCGAAGCCGGCAGTGTGACGGCAATCCAGTCACCGTTCGTAGTTTCAACAATTAGGAATCGGGAAATCGAAAATTGTGGGAAGTGCTGTAGTCTCTGCTGCCAAAGCTCGCCACTTCTGTCTTTAAAATTAAAACCTAGGCACTTTTCTTTTTCGCATTGGTCGATGAAGTCGAGCAATTTTTGCTCTTCGCTAATCTTGGCGAAGCGGACGACATAACCAGTATCTGTTGAACCACTACGCAAGATCGGACCAGAAAGAATATTAATCATGTCCACCGATCTTAGAAAGTGATACTTAAATTCCCCTTGGCCGCGGGGATTATCAACCAATGTTTTTTGAGCGAGTTTATTATCTTTAAGAATGGCGGTAATAAAAATCTTCGGTTGGTTTAAGCTTGGCTCTTGACTGAATAAGTTTAAAATTTGCCCATACTGCTTGCGCCAAAACGCCGCTATTTTTAAATCGTTTTCTATGCGAAAATCGCCTAAATACGCAGCTTGAACGCGTGCTCCCTGTAGATATCGTGGAGACGAGGAGATTGAAAATAGTCCGGTCAATATGCCGTTGCGCCTTGAAATTATGGTCTTAAAAGCTATGCCCTGCGCACGCAAAAGGGCGTTAAAGCTGGGGCTACGTTCATAGGCTAGCGATAGTCCTAACAGTTTCATTGGTTTTGAGATTAGTTTTAAGATGCTTTTGTGCATTGATGAGTCGGATTCATCGTACTCTGCTATTTGAGGATGTGATTCTATAAAATCTTTTAAATCCAAAACTCGCGTTCTTTCTGATATTTTATTTTTAGTATTTCAGATCGACTTTTCATTCCCGTTTGGAGCATCCTGTCTATCGCTAAATGATGCTCGTCTGCACCTGTTGAATAGTAAGTGTTTGATTCGAAGTTTTTAAGATGTTGCACGTGGTTTTTCATGATTTCCACATCTTGTTCAATCACTCGACGAGTGTAAAATTTCATGAACGAAGTCATGGGTTTTGTAGGAAGACCTACGTAATAAGCAATCCATGTAAAGACTCGTGTTTTAAACTCTGATATTGGGGTGCACTGAGAGTTTATTATAAAATAGTAATCACCGAATTGATAATCGACACGTGTAAGGTTAGGAAAAATAAATTCATCGGTATGGACCATAGGTTGTTTCTTCGGGTTTACAATTGCTTCCATAAAACCGATAGAATCATTTGGTTGCAAGTAGGTTACTTTGACTCTCCCATCGCCAACATCGACAGTCGCGGGAACTTTAATTAATGATCGTTCGCGGAACCATTTAGAGTGAACAAAAACAGTGTGCGGGACGTCCATAAAGTTTTGTACGAGTGGGCCCACTTGGTTTTCAAAATCAGTAATCATAAAATATTTAGAAGCACGGCCATCATCGATCTTTGGAAAGCTCCAAGGTGGGATTTCTATTTCTGGTTTATCAGAGCCACACCAAATCCATACGCAGTTATCTTTTTGATAAGAATAGACTTGGTTGGCCTTCCAATCACGAGTTTTAAAGTCATTTCCTTCGGAAGGGATTGACGTTAACTCAGCGTCGCCATTGAACTCCCAGCCATGATACGGGCATTTGATTTTGCCGTTAATGCATTTTCCTTCTGACAGCATGGCGCCTCGATGAGGGCAACGGTCTTCAAAAACTGAAATGGTATTCCCTGAGTTTCTAAATAGTACATAAGGGATTCCCATAACCCATCGTTGAACAGGTTTATCTGTGGGAATTTCGCTTTCGAGTGCAATTATATACCAATGATTTATTAGATCACCTTGAGTTTTTTTGAAATCACTTGCTTGCATTGTGTGCCATTTGTTCTTTATCATAAACGATAGTGTGATACTTATCTAGTTCCAGATTATCATAAATCACGGATTTCTTACCGCACCAGTTAATTTTTACGCTTAAGGTTTTAATGTCGTTGCCTAATCCAAAATGAAGACGCTTATCCGATTGGGATGCAAATCCACTGACGACTTGTTTTTCTTGCATTATTTGAAACTGAGAATCATCATTTTTTGTAACCTGCAAAGTCGCCAGTGACCCGATGGCTTCGCGATTACATTCTGCCGAAAGACTTTCAATATCGAAACCAATCCAATGAGGGGCACGAACCGACTGATTTTTTAGTGTATTTTTATATAGGGTTGGAGCCAAGAACGGATGTGTGACCAAAATATCGCGACGTCCATCATTGTTTAAATCAAATGAGACAATGCCCCGTGCACTGTTTAGGTCCGACACGCCGACTTCGGTTGCGATATCTTTAAATTGTGGGTAACTAGCGACGCCTCGATTTTTATACAGTCGAATGCGTTCTTTTCCGTAAATACAATACCCACGCAGGTCACCCCAGTTGTTAGCATATTTGTGAATATACGGAGCCGAGCGAGCCACCTTTTCATTGACGTACCAGTAGTCTTTACATGTGTCGAATTTCTTATCGAATTGGTCGTCAACCATACCGTTTGCTTGAGCTATATCAACCCAACCATCGTTATCAAAATCAGTAGCGCTTGCGCCCCAACCAAAACGCTGTTCATTTAGTACACCTCGTTTAGACGCTACCTCGATAAACTCTGGATAAAACTTATCGGGCTTAACGATGACTTTCCAAAGCAAACTGCCTTCGGCCTGGAAGGCATGGTGAACATTTGAAATATAAACGCCAAAATTTAAATCGCGATCAAAATCAGCAATGGATACATTCATGCCTTTGTAGGTATCTTTTCCAATTGAACCAAAGATTGTACCTTTGACGTTTTCGAAAAACTTGCCATTGCGATTTAGGTAAACATCATCAGGACCGAAATCATTTGCGATATAAAAATCAGGCCAGCTGTCTTGATTTAAATCGGCGATTCCAACGGCCAAGGACCAGCGGGTTTCCGGTAAACCCATCTTTTTTGCGTCCATTAAAGTGAAGGTGTGATCGGGGTTTTGAAAATAGATTTGATTTTCACCGCCATTGTTAGACTGATGCCAGCTATCATGCATGAAGTTAAACATACGGATATCGCCCTCATACTCTGGTTTAGGTAAATTAAAAATATTTAAATGCTGAGCTTTCGGGTAGTCTGGAAAGTTATTTGGCCAAACATTAAGTACGAGTAAATCTAAGAGACCGTCTTTGTTGAAGTCACCAAAGCTGGCCGAGATCGATTGTGTTTGCTCTGTGATTCCTGCACTGACTGTGACATCTTTAAACTTTAGAGTCTTTGTCTCACTAAGTTCATTTTTAAGTAGAATACTTTTTCCAAAACCAACCGTTAAGAACAAATCCTGATCATTATCGTTGTCATAATCTACAAACACAGCGTTCGCTACAATACCTAGTTGCTCGGGATTATGTCGGATAGCGTTCACTTCAGGAATTGGGAATTCTTCAAAATGGAAATCGCCTTTATTGATGTACAACATGTATTTTTTATCAGCGTCTTTTAGGGTTTGAGATAGAAAAAGATCCGGTAGGCCATCATTATTTACATCACCGACAGAGGCAGAGTCCGCCTCGCTCAAAATCCATTTTGCTATATGCTGAACGCGAGGATCAACGCGGTCCAAAATGTCACCTCTGCTGGCGACATTTAGTCCCGAGTGTTGCGCCGGAATTTTTTCTAATGTCCAATTAAATTCTGATTGACCACGATCGACGCGCCACCACTGCGAGTAAAGTCCGATCCAGGCAACGGCAATAAATATCATTGCAGCCGGTTGCAAGTAATAACGACTCGCGATCATATCCTTAATGAAATATTCGAAGTATCCTTTTTGTTTTGCTTGTTTGTAATGGAACCAAGCAAAACGTACACCCGCTACGATCAAAGCTGCATAGAAAAAAGTGTAGTAGCTTTGGTACAGGTGCAACAGTAAATCCACCGTCGCTAAGCTGAAACCGACTATGAGTTGATCTTTTTTGGTTTTAGGTGAGGACGCGGGGTCCGTGATCATAAAGAATGTAAAGATAAAGAACGCTGGTGATGACAATGTACCCAGAAATAGAGTTTCAAACGGTAGGTGATGTTTCATGATGAAGGCGCGTAAAGCCGTTTGAATCGAGAAAAAGAATAGGAAGCTAAGAACCAACCATGTTCGACTTACTTTGGGGATAACAAAGATCAAACCTAGTGCAATGATAAAGATCGACATCGTTGCGATACCGTTCCATTGATAGGCCGGTGAGGCGGTTACTAAATCTTCCGCAAATAATAGAGACAATGCTACGCCCATCATAGCTGGATTGAAAAAGTGCTTTCCATTAAATTGTAAAATGTATTTAGAACCGATAGCAAAGAAGATCGGAATGAAAACAAGTAAAAAATCGTGACTATAGTTTAGTAGGAACGAAAGTGAGAAGCTGGTAATCATTGCACTCAGCGGAAATATCCATTTTTTTTTGAAAATATAAGTCAGAATAACTTCTAGCGTACAACAAGTGATCGTGGTTACGATGGCCTGTGCAGGGCTGCGATTAAAGCCTAAAACAGTTAGTCCCAAAACAAGATACGTAAACAGAATGGCAGCCACGGGAACGCGTGGATCTAGTTCGGTAAAAAAAACATACATGCGTTTTGCAAAAGTTTTCATATGTTGAGTCCTGTTTTATTATTATTGGAAAATAGAAGTTTCTCTGCCGGTGTTCGTTTAGCGATCACTAGCCATTTGTGCCAGGAAATAGAACCTGGGAATGTGTAGTCTACGGAATTCAGATGATAACATGGAAGACGGGGAATAATGTGATGAAGCGTATGCTTATCAAAACCAAGCAAAATATATTTAGAAACCCAAACCGGGAAAACTAAAGTACGCGTATACTGATCTTGTTCTTTGACGCTAAATGGGATCACGCTGCTGCCGTTGCTGATCTTTTGTGGAATATGAACATGCTGACTGATCAGTAGTGGGTCTGATAAAAATAGAAAGAAGCCATATCCCAGTGACCACGCGGCTAGAAAGCCAGGAACGAAATAGACCTGGGCGGTGAATACTATAACCAGAAGAAGAATACTAAAAATAAAATGTGTTCGTTTAGCTAGGTCCGGGAACAATCTAAACAATCGAGGCAAATTCCAGAAATTCTTAAATGAAAAGGCCAGTGTCAGGGCCGGGATACCTAATAACCAGCAGACATTCGCTATTTTATTAGTTGCGGGCTTCGATTGCTTAGGCAGTGTCGATTCTTGAGTGGGATCTAAATCATGCCAACCCGTCCACGTGTGATGCTGGGAATGAATGAATTTCCAAGGCGCATAAGGAACCAGACAGAATACAGAGCTGATGTATCCAAATACCCAATTCAAACGACTGCTTTTAAAAAAGTGATTGTGACCAAAATCATGTAGAAGCACAAACCATTGCAATTCGACCAACCCATATAAAAACTGACCGCAGAGCCACATCCAAATATTTTCCGAAAACGATAAGTAGGTAGCTAGCGCTGTCCACGCTGATACATGAGCCAAGACACGAATACCTCGAGTTAAGCTAGGCTTTAAATCCGATGTTCGCAAAACTAGGTTTTGATAATCAGTCGTTTCCATTCTAAATCACTTGTGCATGAATTGAAAAAGAGATCTGGCAAAAAAATCTCTTTTCGCGAATTGATTTCGAATCAATTCACGAGTTTGGGTATAAGGTTCAAATCCATACAGGATCCACTTTCCTAGTTGTAACACTGTTTTTATATGCTTTTTGCGTGGGAGGTGAGGCAGAGCATATTTAATCATTCTGTGACAGCCAATCAGAAACGTAATCTGCAACAACAGAATGAAAAGAAAATTGCCAATAATGATTTTCAATTTCTGAAACCCGTTCGCAGCCGACGTAATATGTTTGAACAAATCAAATTCAAAACTGACATGATGGGATTCATCAATCAGATGAAGATAGTTTACTTCCACCCACAAATTATTCTCTTTGTATGATGAACGTAGGCATTTTCCATAATAAACACTGAAGGCTTCCACTTTGGCTGCTGGTAAGGCTACGCTGAGTGGAATTGTTTTTACCAGAGTTAAGAATGAATTTTTCAACCACGTGTTATTTCTAAGCATGAAACTTGTCTTTGGAAACAAGGGGGTTTCCTTTTTCAAAAACCTAAGAAAACCTTTTGTGTGCAGTTTTTCTTCCCATCTGATTTTCTTGACAGCATTGACAACGACTTGATCATTATTGCTTGATTGAAACTCCTTAAGACCTTCATACAAAACAAGTTCTAGCATGATAACGACTTCAGCGTTAAACTGAGTAAAGGCTACGTACAGTTTTTGTTTCTGTTCTTCGGTGAGTTCTGAGAAAATAGGAAAACCATAGAAGGGCACCAGTCCATCAGGCCGTGGCTGACTTAAATACGAAGGCAGGGAAAGATGCTTATAATCCTTCCAGCGTTGTTCCGTATGGTTATCATTTGTAGAAAAATGGAATAAACTACTTTCCATATAGAATAAATCTAGCTGGACTACTGTCTGGATACAAGTCTAGTTCAAGAAGCGATATAT
Source organism: Bdellovibrionaceae bacterium UBA2316 (assembly GCA_002345205.1). GTDB lineage: Bacteria > Bdellovibrionota > Bdellovibrionia > Bdellovibrionales > Bdellovibrionaceae > UBA2316. Next base: position 13,324 of record DDVI01000090.1, read on the forward strand.
ATTTAAACATTTCGTCGGTAATATCGGTGCTTTAAAGTATTCAGACCATGCAGCGAGGTACGTGTGTCTAATTTTCGTAAAAAATATTTGATAGAACCCCATTTTCAAGTCAGATTTTTGAACTTTATTACCTTGGGAATCGTTCTCAATTTGTTTTTATATGTGGTAAGTAATCTTTTTGTGTTCTATCGCCTGACTACCTTTGCGGAAGGCGCAAAAGGTATGATTACAGATGACACGTTGACTTTAATTGAAAATCTATCAAGAGATCAGTTAGTTGTTTTGCTGCTGAGCAGTCTGTTGATAACTGGATTTAGTTATGGGGTGGGCCTTATTATGACTCATCGAGCAGCAGGGCCACTTTTTAGGATCAATAAACATTTGGATGAATATAATACGACTAAAAAATTCACGAAAATTAGTCTACGTGAGAAAGATTTTTTCAAAGAAACGGCCGACAAGATCAATCTGGCCTTTGAAAACCGGGAATAGTCTATTTCTGTCCAACTCAGTGAACGAAATTTAAATGTAAATACCCCATTCTTGGGACACGCCGGTGTGGGGGCTCGTTTGGAATGTATTAAGACGGGTGATTCCTTTATTCTGCAAGAAACTGCCTCGAGTCAGCTTCAACTTGTGGCTCTTTTAGCGCTCATGTTTTTTTACCCGATAGGTATTCTAGTTTTTGAAAATGACAAGATAAATGGCGGTTTATTCGGTCGAGCCATATTGGCAGTTACGTCATTGGTGATTGCACCGTTTTTGCTGAAATATGTGAAACGCTTTTTGGGTCGTCGTCGGATTGAAGTTCGTCGTAAAGAAGGTGTGATCCTATTTTTCGAGTCGTCGACAGATGAGAGCAAGCGAATTAAGTTAGAGAATGTGAAGAAGTTTAAAATTGAAGAGCATAAATATCTTACTATGACGATCTACAGAAAAAACCATGCGCTCATTTTAGTAGAAACAAATGGTTGTGAACACCATCTATGCGCAACCGACAGCCGCAAAAATATTGAGGCTGTCTATACAAAACTAGCTACTTAGTTTTCATAACGTAAACGCCATCCCAATCCGGGGGTGGTGGATCTTCCAAGAACTCTTGGCATCGTTTTATGTAAATTCTGGAAACGGGATCCTCGGCATTGATTTTCAAAACTTTTTCAAATTCAGCAATCGCGTTTTGGAAATCCTTCACTAGATAAAACTCATACCCTTTGCGAAAGTCGGGTAAGAACGTCAAGGCGTCGGCGTTTGGCGTTTTTGCTTCGGCCATTAATTCAAAAATAGCGACGGGTAGATTTTTACCCTTGACTTTTACGCGATCGATTTCGCGTGTAATGAATTTACCTTTTACATCTTCATTTGTCGTTTCATTGATGATGATTCTAACGCCGTATTCTTTAGTCGTCCCTTCTAAACGAGACGCTAAGTTCACCGAATCACCCATTACGGTGTAGTTCTGAACAATGTTGCTTCCCATGTTACCCACACTCATTTCGCCCGTGTTGATGCCGATACCAATATCAATGTAGGGAAGATTTTGTTCCTTAAACATTTGCTGAAGTTCTTTTAATTTCACTAAGCTTTGTAAAGCTGTACGGCACGCTTGTTCTGCGTGATTCGCATCCGTGATCGGTGCGCCAAAGAAGGCCATGATGGCGTCGCCAATGTATTTATCTAAAGTGCCTTTGTTTTTAAATACAATGTCTGTCATCGGCGTTAAATAAAGATTTAGCACACGTGAAAGTTCTTCAGGGGCTAGTTTTTCAGAAATCGTGGTAAAGCCACGAACGTCCGAGAAAAAAACGCTCATGCGTTGACGACGACCACCCAGTTTCAAATTTTCATCTGATTTTAAGATTTCATCCACAACAGCTGGGGATACGTATTTCGAAAATGTGGATTTAAGCTGTTTCTTTTTAAGTTCTTCGGTGAAGTACTTATAGAATGTAATCGTAAAGTTAGAAATGAATGATAGAATGATCAGCAATAAAAAGCCCGAGAATATGAGTCCCATCTTTTGAAAGACAAACATATCAACCGCAAAAATAAGTGGAATCGTCACAAAGAGGGAAACAAAGGAACTGACGGCGCCGAGTTGCGACCAGATTAGGCTGATCACTAGACCGAAAGCAAAAATGATCCAAGGAAAATAGCGGCTCTCTTCGGGCCAGTATTTGAGAAGCGCGCGTTCGTACAAATTAGCAAGCAACGTTAAGTGAATTTCAGGTCCTGGATAGTTGGCTTCTAGCGGTGTTGTTCGTAAGTCGTAAATTCCAATAGCGGTGGCACCCACAATAACGGAACGACCTTTAAAAAATTCTTTTTTAGTGGTGAATGTTTTTTTGATTTCGGGTTGTTTGGTAGTCGGATTAGTTTGTCGAATATAATAAAACATTTCTTCACTTTCCGAAAATATCTCAGCAGCAGGAACGTAAGGGAGAGTCATTTGCTTGCCATAGTATTTAATTAATATACGGCCGGATGAGTCTACGGGGATATCCATTACTTTTTTGTCATCGGAATCCATAATCTGGAATGAGGTAATTTGTTTTTCCTCTAAACTGACTTTTGTATTTGAGGAGGGATGTTTTTGTAACTTTACATCAGCTCTATAGCCTTTAGCCACTAGAAACGACTGCAAGGCTAATGAAGGGATAAAGCTCAGACCCAAGCGATTTCCCGAGCGGAAAAACATAGGGTAGCGACGTACATAACCATCAATATCCTGATCGGCTACGAAACTGGCCGTGTACATTGCTTTTTCTTGTACCGCCGGAACGTTTGGTGTCCATTCGCCAAATTGAGGAATTGGATTTAGTACTGTTTGTTGCACGAAACGATTGAGTAATGCTTTCCAGTCATCGCCCGAGGAATTTGCGGCTGCCGCCAAAGTGGGGTGTAGACTTTTCGAAGCGCGTGTTGTTGCCCCGGAAACTGCCGACGGTTTGATTTTGTCTTTGTGAGTTTTAAAGATCGCCGTATATATTTTGGCAAAGGCGTCTTCATTTTCCTTGTTGTTTAAAGTGAAGTCATTTGGAGTTAGCCACTCTTGGCAATATTCAAAAGTCTTTTTTGTGATTTCTAATTTAAGTGCATTTCGCTGAAATTGATGAAGGTCTTCAACATTGGATTTATTATATTTTTTTAGCTTTACGTTGGTGACATCTTTTGAAATCACTCCAAAAACCGTTGTAAAGAACGGAGACCAATCTAAGTCGTCGAAGTTATCTGATTCGTCATCGATAATCAAAGTCGCGTTAAGCTTAACAATTTGATCGCCTTGATTCACCTTGAAGGCTTCATTTATACAGTAATCTTGATAGGTATTTACCGAGCGAACTTCATTTTCACTAAAGGTTCCCAAGATCACTTTACCCGAATGTTTTTCAATCACGGCGGCAAAATTTTCATCGGCCTTTGGGTTTTCGCGTTCTGGTTCAGAAAAGATAACGTCATAAGCTAAACTCGCAGCACCGTACTGAGTTAAGACTTTTTCAGTCATTTGCGCGAATAATTCACGCGTCCAAGGCCAGCGACCAATTTCACGTACAGAATCATCATCGATTGCGATCAATGCGACGGGGGCTTGTGACGGTGTTGGTCCGCGAATTTGATATTTCACGTCGTTATAGCGACTATCTAAAGTTTCAAAACTAACCAGTAAAGGATTTTGTGATTTTGTCGCATCAGGGGAGTTCCGATGAATATAGTAAATATGCGAAAAGAAAGCTAAAAGAGAACTTACGACTAAGCCAATAAACAGGGGTAGTTTTTCAAACTTCATGTATTCGTTTCGAATACTCTAGGGGAAACTTAATTCAGACTATAGTCCAAAAAGCGAATCTACGATATGGAAGCCAAAAAAGTAATGGGATGCCAACGAGTACAGTCCGGCCAAGATCAGTATCGCGCCACTGAGTCGACGCTTGTTCACGGGGGCGACCGACATATTTTTTTTAACCACTATTGAAATAGCACTCAAAGCCGGAACGCTGCCCAAGCAGAATAAGAGCATTACGATACCGCCGCTAAGTGGGCTCTTAGTTGTCGCTGCGGCAATTAGGAATGTATATAACCACCCGCAGGGGAATAGTCCTGTAAACAAACCAATCGAAAACCCAGACGACAGTTGAAAACGACGTTGAAACATAAAAAGATATTTCATCACTGAATTGAATTTCAATTTGGAACGTTTCTCATAGTCCATCCAACTGTATACACCTAATCCAATCAACAACAGGGAAAGCAATAATATACTGGCTGTCTGAAGCCAGTGGTATTCAGATAAAAGAAAGAATTGACCGAGCCAACCAGCGATCACGCCTAGGGCGGTATAGCTTAAAATTCGACCCAATTGATAGTGAGCTAATTGTTTTTTTTGGGCTGCGATACTTGCTAGTGGAGAACACATCCCGGCGCAATGCCAGCTGCCAAAAAAACTAGTACTTAAAATTAGAAGTGAAATAAACGGTAAACCTAAATTGTCCCATGGCATATGAAGCGTATTCATAAGCCATCTTTCACGGGATTTGGACCAATTAATGAAATTTCCTGGGTCAGTATAGATTCCTCAGTAACTTCAGAAACTGTTTTAATTGTCAGATTAATTTTTTTAGATCCACTCGCTTCCAGGATTTTCGAGTCAAATAATATGAAGAAATGAGTTGTAGTGCTTTCTCCGGCTTTGACAATATATGGATTACTTTGCGTTTTAATTTCTAAGTTTAAATCAGGCGGTAGTACAATCTGTTGTTTTAAATCATGGATACTTTGATTTTTAGAATGCAATTTAAAGTGATTCAAAATGCGTTTGCCATCTGCGGTATCAATCAATTGATAAGGTGTTTCTTTAGCCCTTAAGATAGCTACATCGACAGATTTTCTAGTCGAAACTAGATAAAGAAGAACAATAAATGACGACGCTGTCAGCACGGTGTATATCAGCTGGCGACCTTTGTAGAACTGATTTTTTTTGCCCGACACCGTTGAATATTTAATTAGCCCTTCGGGTTTGTTAACCTTTCTCATGATATCGTCACACGCATCAATGCAGGCCGTGCATGCAATACATTCCATTTGCAAACCTTTACGAATATCAATACCGGTTGGGCAGACTTGAACACAGCGGCTACACGAAACGCAGTCGCCGCGTGGTTTATCTAAAGGAAGAGCACCTTTTCGAGGTTCACCACGTTTTTCATCGTAAAGTACGGCAAGGGATCGCTGGTCCATCAACACGCTTTGAAAGCGGCCATACGGACACATGATAATACAAAATTGTTCACGGAACCAACCAAAGTCAAAAAGAAGAACGGCCGTAATGAATAGAACAATCCAGAATGTGGTTTGATGTGTAGAGATATCGCCAGAATACACCCAACTTACCAACGGTTCTGACCCTACAAAATAGGCAGCAAATGAATGAGCAATCGCAGAGGAGACTAGGAAAAACAAGAACCATTTTAAACTTAAGCGCAAAACTTTTTCGAGACTTAATTCGGCTTTATCGCGACGACGTCGTTCGATGTAGTTTCCTTCAATCCATCGTTCAATACGTCGGTAAATAAAATCTATAAAAACTGTTTGTGGACAGGCCCAGCCACACCAAACGCGTCCCCAAACAGATGTAACCAAGGTCAGTCCAAAGACGAAAAGCGCCAATAATAGAAATATCATCGGCGCATCATGAGCCCAAAATTTAATTCCAAACAATGCAAATTTACGATTAGGAATATCGAGCAGAATAGTTTGGACACCGTTGATTTTGGTCCAAGGTAAAATCAAAAATAGAACGATCAAAAACCCATAAACGACTTCTCTTCGTTTTTTCCAAAAACCTTTAATTTCCGCAGGAATGATACGAAAACGTGTTCCGTCCGTTCCTAGCATTGAAAGTCGGTTTGGATCTAAACCTAAATTAGCGCTTGAGTGTTGTTGATCGTTATCGTGTTCCATAAACTATTCTACTTTAGCTCCTTGGGGTTCTTTTGGATTCGGGGGATTGCTACCGAGTTTCGAATGGATAAACGACGACACGGCAATAACCTCTTCATTTTTCAATATACCTTCCCATGGTGGCATACCTTTTTCCGGAATTCCAGTGCGCACTGTTGCTACGATATCAGTGATGCTACCTTTGCCATGTATCCAGAATTTGTCCGTTAAATTTGGGCCAATTAAACCTTGTAATTCTACACCATGGCAAGATGCGCATTTTGACTGAAATTGCTCGGCACCTACGGCCAATAGCTGAGGATCTTTAGCTTTTTCAAGTAATTTATCTTCACTATCTAAAGGCGCGGGACCAGCGGTGGCCTTAATGGTTTCGATTTGTGAAAGCGCAATTTCCAAATCTTTTTTCAGAGTGTTACCAGAACCTGATTCATAGTGGATGGTGTACAAGAACGCGAAAATAATCGTCGCGTAGAAGGTCATCAACCACCAACCCGGAAGTGGATTGTCATATTCTTTTATGCCATCGTAATCGTGACCTGTATCTCTGTCCATTTCGTTACTCATAAACTATCTCCGTCTTTTAAAGGAAGTTCAGAAATTTTATCGTAGTACGGTTTAGAGTTTTTTCTAAATGTCCACAACAACGTCATTCCGAAGGTACACATAAAAATAATGAAAGCCGCTAAAGTTAGCGGGACGTCATTAAAGTGAGCCAGCCACATCTTTGCCATTGTCGTCTCCTTTCTTTTTCTCTTTTTGTCCAAGAGCTTGCATGTACGCAATTAATGCTACGATTTCTTTTCTTTCTAGACCAGGCTGAGTAATCCCTTGATCCGCAAGATCTTTGGCGATTACCTTTGCTTCGTTTTCAGCGACTACGTCCGCTTGAGCAATAGTTTTTTCGTCATATGGAACACCCAACACATTCATCACGGAAACTTTTTTACGGATCGAAACAAAATCAATCGTTTTATCAGCTAGCCAAGGATAATTGGGCATAATTGATTTCGGAGTCACCGAGCGTGGATCAATCATATGTTTGTAATGCCATAAATTTGGATATTTTTTACCTACGCGTGCTAAGTCAGGTCCTGTTCGTTTGGAACCCCATTGGAAGGGGCGGTCATACATAGATTCTGAAATAGTTGAAGGTTTACCAAATCGTAAAACATCATCAGCAACTTGCCGAATCATTTGGGAATGGCATGTATAACAGCCTTCTTTAATATAGATATCACGACCTGCGAGTTCCAGTGGTGTATAAGGCGCTACTGGAATTTCGTCTTTAATATATTGTTTTAAATTTAGCGCTGGATAGATTTCTAAAACTGAACCTACGAAAACCGCTAAGAAAGCTAAAACCGAAAATGTCGGAACTAAACCTTCTAATCGTCTATGACCTTGTTCTGGTGCGGAGTGAGAATCTTTTTCAGTAGCGGCAACTAACACTTCTGTATCGGATTGTTGTGCCGGTGCCATTTGAATTGTTTTATAAACGTTGTAGCACATTATAAAGAAACCAACTAAGTACAAGGTTCCACCGATGGCGCGTACCCAATACAAAGGAACAATTTTTAAAACTGTTTCTACGAAGTCTGGATATAATAGGTTTCCATTACCATCCATGGCTCTCCACATTAGGCCTTGAGTAATTCCCGCTGCGGTCATTGACACGTAATAAAGAATGAGACCTGTAAATCCTATCCAAAAGTGACTCACCATCATGGATTTAGAGTACATTTCTGTTCTCCATAATTTTGGAATTAAGAAATACGTCATTCCAAATACCATGAAACCATTCCAACCCAATGTTCCCCCGTGCACGTGACCGATAATCCAGTCTGTGTAGTGGGCCAAGTGACTGACTGATTTAATTGATAAAAGAGGACCTTCAAACGTCGACATACCATAGAATGTAATCGCAGTTACAAAGAACTTTATGATCGGGTCGGTTCTTAATAAGTGCCATACGCCTCTTAGAGTCAGAAGACCATTGATCATTCCGCCCCAGCTTGGCGCCCATAACATTACAGAGAATACCATACCGAACGTTTGTGCCCAATCAGGAAGTGCCGTGTACAGCAAGTGATGCGGACCAGCCCAGATATAAATAAAAATCAAAGCCCAAAAGTGAACGATCGATAAACGATATGAATACACCGGACGATTCACTGCTTTTGGAATAAAGTAGTACATCAAACCCAGGAATGGAGTGGTTAGGAAAAATGCAACCGCATTATGTCCATACCACCACTGAATCATCGCATCTTGGACTCCCGACCAAACTGGGTAAGACTTCAAAAAACTAACTGGATATTCAATTGAGTTTACAATGTGAAGCATCGCCACTGTAATGATCGTAGAGATGTAAAACCATAGAGCTACGTAAATGTGTTTTTCTCGTCTGCGCCATAACGTTCCAAAAAAGTTGACGCCAAAAATAACCCAGAACACCGCAATCGCAATATCGATTGGCCATTCAAGTTCAGCATATTCTTTACTTTGCGAATAACCTAATGGCAGCGTAATTGCCGCCGACAAGATGATGGCTTGCCATCCCCAAAAGTGAAGCCAGCTCAATGTATCGCTAAACATTCGCGTTTTACATAATCGTTGAGTCGAATAGTAAATACCCGCAAAGATAGCATTGCCAGCAAATGCAAAAATGGCCGCGTTGGTATGCAACGGCCGCATTCGACCAAAAGTAAACCATTCCATATTCAGATTTAAAGGCCAGTAGGATAATTGAAATGCAACCAGAACTCCGACCAGGAATGCGATTCCTGCGAATACCATTGTTGCAAGTAAAAATGCCTTTACGATTTTGTCATCGTAGACGACCTTTACCAAGTTGTTGTTTTTAAGTGACTCCACGTTTGCTCCCTTCATTGGATTCATCATTTTTTAATTTATTATTTTTATCATCTATTAAAATTCTTAGGGCAGGTGTTTCTAGGTCATCAAATTGTCCCTTTGACGAGGCCCACAAAAAGGCGGCTACAAAGCTGCCAGCAAAAATCAGAGCTAACGGTATCATAAATAAAATGATATTCATTTTAGCCCTCGATAGGTGTTTAAAACTATAAGTAAACTACTAATAGGCATAAGAACCGCCGCTACTAACGGGTTTACAAGGCCTAGTAATGCCAAGGTGCCGCCAACAAAATTATAGAACAAAGCAAATATTAAGTTTGATTTTAAAATTTGCTGAGACCGTCTAGAAATATTGATTAAATCGACCAAAGATTGCAATCCTGGTCGCGTAAAACAAACGTCGCTTGAATTGTGGCTCAATGAAACAGATCCTTTAACTGAAATTCCTACGTGTGCTTGACTAAGCGCCAAGGAATCATTTGCGCCATCACCAATCATGCACACAAATGGAAAGTCTTTAACGATTTCTAATTTTTTTTGTGGTGTGCTTTCGGAGAATACTAAATCTTTGTTGATCTTGATATCATCTGCAATTTTTTCGACGATACTATATTTATCTCCAGAAATTATTCCTATTTCAAAATTCTTGCTAGCCAGATGCTTGATTATATTTTTAGTGTCCGGGTGCAATTCATCAGCAAAGTAGAAGTAAGCTAGTGTTGCAGCGTCTTTTTTTAGCTTCACGCACATGTAACCGCTTTCACCGCGGGACTGGCTAGATTCCAAGCTGTATTCACTTCCATTAAAATTTCCGCGAACACCTTTACCAATAATTTCTTCTTGGTCCAATATTTCAGCAGGTACTGTATCCGACCAGGCTCTGCGAAAACCAAAAGCAAGTGGGTGGATGGACTTACTCTCTAGTCCTAAGATAACAGATTTCCATTCGTCTTCAATTACAGCCGGGAAGTTAGATACGATTGATAATTGACCCGACGTTAAAGTGCCTGTTTTATCAAAAAAGATAGTTTTGATTTGCACTACTTTTTCAAAAACATTTCCATTTTTTATTAAGATTCCTAAATCGCGCGCTTTTCGAAGTGATAAAGCATACGTCAGAGGTGTGCCGAAAGCCAATGCGCACGGGCAAGCAATCACGATTAATGCGAGTGCACGATTAAGAGCTTCATCATAGTTGATAAAGGCTCCAATGACAAAGAACGCAATTACGGAAAGTGAAAACACAATAGCAATTAACCATTGAGCGATATTTTCAGAGAACGTAACGAACGGAGTTTTTTTTAGCGAATCATTTTCCAGGGTCGAAACAATTTTGCCTATTTCAGTATCAAGAGAGACTTTTTCAACCTTCATTAAAAACGATTTGTTTAAGCAGCGGGTTCCTGCATGAACATTCATTCCGATACCGAGTGTGTGGGGTAGTGATTCGCCGTTCAATAACGAAATATCAACATCCGCGGAAATAGAAAGTAGCGTTCCATCCGCCGGGATGATTTGGTTTGGATGAATGACAAGAGTATCGCCTACTTTTATATTTAAAGACAGCTTAGATACAACACCGTGTTCAGTCTTTTCTTCTACGTTTTGAACGGGAATAAAACTCATTAGCGAAGAATCGCTTAGAGTTTTTTGTTGAATACGTTTAACCAAGAACCGAGTAGAGAGAATTAGGAATAAAAAACTCGCCGTTGAATCATAATAGATTTCAGATTTGCCTAAAACCAAATTTACTGTCGAGAAAATAAACCCGGTCCAAAGCGCAATTACGATAGGCAAATCGACATTGATTACGCGGTAACGTAAACTGTTCCATGCGCCCGTGTAAAATGGAATCGCCGAATAGAATAGGATAGGTAAAAACAAAGCAAAACTGATGCAATTAAAAGCCGTCGCGTAGGAACCAGTTAAACCGCCATAAACAGGAACTACGAATAACATGATATTGCCCGCGCAGGCGCCCGCGACCGCAATTCGTTTTAGGTTAGTGCGATTCTCTGCTTTATACTTATCGGCGAGGTTTTCATTTTCAGAGAGAGGGGCGCCCTTATAGCCAAGCTCTTCCAAGAGTTCTAAAAACTGACTAATTTTGAAATCAGGAGTTACGTTTACTTTTATAATTGATAAACCGAAATTAACATCAACGGTGGTAATATCGTTTCGAAATTCAGGAATTTTTTCTAGTAAATGGATGCAGGAAGCGCATTGTAGGCCCTCAACATAAAAAGTGAATTCAGACTCTTTGTTAGGATTTTTGTAGAAGGATTTGAACTCCTCCGTATCCATGTATTCGCGTTTTTTTAAATTTTGAGTATTATTTAATTTGGGTATCCAAGACTGATAGTCGATTTGAAATAGTAATTCGCATGCTTGACAGCAAAAATCGGATTTACTCCGACTAGACTGTTGGCAGTATTTACACTTTTGAAGCGACTGAGATAACTCCATATGGAACTAGATTCGTCGATTTTTGAGAAATTAAATATGATGGGCATCATGTTTGCGGAAGTTTATTTTAAATTTGGGCGGCTTTAGAGTGTAATCCGGCACGATTTAGAATGATAATTCTACGTCCAGCCTGCTCTATAAGGCCATCTTTTTCAAATTGGGAAAGGGCACGCATAACCGTTTCAGGAGTCGTTCCAGCCCATTGTGCGATCTCTTTTCGAGTCCACTTTTGGTCGTGAAAGTGATCTTGTAAAAATAGGATGGCTTCAGCTACGCGTTCAGAGGCCTCTTTATCCATTTGGTCCACCCACTTTTCTTCAGCGGACCGTAGGTCTTTGCAAATCGACTGCATGAAGTTAAGAGTCGCTTCTGGATGTTCGACAAATACCTGAAATAATTCAGTTTTAGGGATATAGCATAAAGAAGTGTCTTCCATCGCGACGGCATTGGCCTTATAGGGCTCACGGGCAAATAAGGAGCGGTATCCAACGACGCCGCCCGTGCCCAAAATACGCAGAGTATGGGCGTGACCATCGTGTGAGTTTACCTCAAGTTTAACTAATCCAGACTGAACGGCAAATAGACCCAAAGGTTCCTGGCCTTGCTGAAAAATCATCTGACCGGCTTTGTAGTGGCAGTTTACTTTTATGGAATAAATTATGCGCAGAACATCAGGCGATGAGCACAGGGCGCTAGTGTGTTTAGCATCACAGGTTAAACAGGAGTCTTTTTTAGCGGTCGCCGTCATGGGAGCAGTGTATTCCTTTCTGGGGCAAACGGCAAGCAGAGCTACAGAACTAGATAATCCTCCGGTATAAAAGACATAAGGGGAGTCAAGATTTCTTGAGTCTGAATTTTTTGCCTCAATATGAGCGATTTTAGGGTCGCATACATGTGGGCAGGATGAGTATTCATGTCAGAAATAATGTAGTTAAATTCTGCGACGTGCTGAGGATCGTTAATTAAAAAGTCAAACTGCCCATTTTCTGTCATTTCGTAGAGTTTTTTAGAGAACTGGATCTGTTGACTTGTCATCTCGGGATGTTCGAACATTTGCCAGATGTGCTCTAAGTCATGAATGATAAAATCTCGTAAATTTCGGCGATGTTCGAATGTATGCTCGAACCAGTTTCTGGATCTCAGTAAAGTCACGCATCTCATACCTTCTGATTGCATTTTAAGTAGCTCACGAGGAGTTGGAACATAGTCTAGAACATGTATAGTTTGCGGTTGATTAAATATATGAACAAGTCCCTGGCTTGACCGTAAGGTTTCTTTTTTAAAAAGGGATTGGTTCATGATTTCTCCCAGTGAAGATTCTGTCGGGACTTTTTTGAAAAAAAGGTGGCGTTCCCAGGACGGATGTTTTTTGGGATAGAAAAAACTTTCAATATTTTGAAAACTATGCTCGCGTGAACGGCTCCATACTAGCCAATTTGGAATTGGAAATATTTCATTAAGTGAAATTAAAAATAAACTCACAACATCCCCTTTGCTCAAAGCACCGAGTTGGAACTGGCTCCAGAGATCCTCAAGCGTATCCTCAAGATTTTGGAAAAGGGTTTCTTTGTTTATTTCAAGCATTACGTCTTAGAAAAAAGATTTACTAAAATTACGCAACAAAAAAGCAATAACGCTCGCGGTCTTTTGTGCGCAAGTATTGAAGTTCCCAGTCGGTTGCCACAGAATGAAGTCTGCATTTCCCAAGGAGGGGCGATGAATCTTCGGACAGTGATAGCGTTAGTGTTGGTGACGGGATCAGCCCTAGCTTTTACGACTAGGGCAGCGGCTCCTGAAAATAATTTGAAATACAGCTATTACTATCAATTTGCAGATAAATCGTTAGCGTACGTCAGCTTTAAAAATCCAGCAGAGGTTATTACGTCGGCTGTACGTGCTGTGGCCCCTTCGATGGGACAAACTATAAATTTGTTAATTTGGAATTTAGTTTCCCAACAACTCCCGGTTCCTAAGCAGCCCTATGATCGTGAACGCCAATTTGGTACTTGGATTGTTGATGGCCGTCAGGGAAATTGTTTAAACACACGCGGAGTAGTGCTTGTGCGGGACTCATCGTCGACGGTAGTCTTGGACCCGGCTAACCGATGTTATGTGCAATCGGGAACGTGGTACGATCCCTATACGAACACGCAATTCAAGGGCGCGAATCAGATTCAAATCGATCATTTTGTTCCGTTGAAGCATGTTTATATTTCTGGTGGTTTCAAGTGGGATGCGCGGACAAAATGCCTATACGCGAACTACACAGGGTATCGCACACATTTGATGGCCGTATCATCAACCGAGAATATGAAGAAAGGGGACGCGACTCCCTATAGTTATTTGCCTCCAAATCGTGCCTTCACGTGCGCGTATTTGATTAATTGGCTTAAGATTAAAAAAATATGGAATTTAGATTTGATTCCTCCAGAAACGCAGGCCATTAGTAATGCATTTAAAGCCAACAACTGTGACGTCACCCAGTTTAATATGAGTATTGAGGAATTATATGCTCAACGTAAATATATGAATGATAACTATCGTTTGTGTGACAATGATACTAGTCGAGCGACTCAAAATGGAGTGAGATAATGGTAAGAGTTCTGATTGCGGGTGTGTTTATTGGTGCGGCGGCAGTTTTGACTTGGTTGTCAGTAACCCAAAATGATTTTTGCTTGATTTGCAGTAAGCAATCCGATTCAAGTTCGCTTAATCCAAACACCATGCAAGGCACTTTAATCAACGATCTTAAGCAGGCGGCTCAGAACAAAGAATTGCCAGAAATGTGGAGCCAGATTTCAGAGGTGCGCTATGTTTATCACTCTAAAAAAATTCAGAAATCATTAGATAAAAGTCCAATAGTGGGAATTAATAAAAAAGGAAATAAGCGTTTGCTTGTCGAGTTTTTTGATGAGCCTGACAGTGACGCCTTTGTTTTAGTCAGATATAGTATGTTAGATATAGCCACCAGTAACACAGTGGCTGAAATCAATCGTCGCTTAAAGCTCCCAACACTTCCGGTGCCGCCGGATAGTAAAACGCCTAAAAAATAGACATTCGCTTTCATCGTCTTTTCATTTAAAAATTTTCTCCTAATTTTGTTGGACGAGTGAAGTCGCCCACGTTACTGAAGTTGTAAATCAATTCACTAAAAGGGGAATCTATGATTCAAAAACTTACTTTACTAGTATTCTTAGTTGGTTCCGCAGCCATGGCACATTTGCAAGTTGGTGTTTATAGCGGCATTCAAGTCGGTGGCCAAGTCTGCCAAGTACGTGTTAAAAACGTATACTATCTAAACAATGCGGCTCATCCATTAAATGAACGCGTAGATATTGAAGTTCAAGGCGTTGCCATCACACTTCAACATCCACCAATCATCTCATCCGAAAAGAAAATGGCTTACTTCAATCACGACATGTTTCAAGGTATTTTGCCAACTCAACAAGGTGCCATGGGTTTTGAAATGAAAATCTCTCACGCGCGCGTAGCTCGTGATGTGGCTATTCCAACAGAATTCCATTTGATTCAACACGTATATCAAGGGGATAAGCGCAGTTCATTGGTTTGCACGCAGTTGAAACAAACTTCGAGATAGAACGGTCTGCGGTCATCCGCAGCCGTTTAGGGTTTGTCGTTCGACGTTTCCGTTAAGCCAGCTTTGATAATACTTCGAATGAATTTCTTGATAACGTGTTCGAAGCCGTCATCTGCTGGATGAGTTTGCCAAGGTAGTTCTTTTTATCTTCTGGAAGACTACCTACTATTTGTAGTGTCGTGGCTAATCGTGCCGCTACTTGTGGATTGAACGAATCAATTTCGGCCAGTTTTCCTAAGAAGAAATCATAATGATCATTGTTTTGGTGGAAATAAAATAAGTTGTTTCCAAAATTTCTGAGTAGGGAATACACCTGATTTGGATTTTCAGGATTGAAGTAGCCTTGCGAACATATCCACTTGATCGTTTCAAATGTTTCGCGGTGATCACTGGTTGCAATGCTTTGTAACCATTTGTTAATTACAAGAGGTTCTGATTTCCACGTTTCATAAAATTTTACGATGGATTGTTTACGAGCTTCGCCATTTAAAACTTTTAGTTCAGACGCAAAATGAAATAGTACCGAGGTAAAATTTTTAGTTTCATATGGGTACATCGTTGTTTCGTGGGATTCAATTAAATCTGCCAGATTCATTTTCAATTCACGTTTGGCGGCGATGTTTTGATCATAGTGATCAGACACGCTTTCTAAGCGAATCAGTTCTGTATTTAATTTTTCAATATGTTCTTTGAGCGAAGTGTGCAGTGCTTTGCCTAGGTATGCTTTAAGCGCAGCTTCTGTTTTCTGAAATCCAGCTGCATCTAGGAAACCCATAAATTGCATAATCACTGAATTGGATGGAAAACCAAAAAGTTTTGCTTTTACCTTTTCTTCCAATTGCGTGTTATTTAAAATCGACTGCATTAGGTTAATCAATGGTTTTAGAGCATCCGTGGCCTCATTTTTCTTTTCTAAAACAATGTGTGTGTACAGCGTCTTGAACGAATTTAGCCAATACAGTTGAAGAGACTCATTTCGATTGAATGTATCGTCGTCGTTTTGAGCCAAGAAATAATAATCATCCATGGGGCGATTCCACGACACTAAAATAGGAGCCGAGAAATTTCTGAGTAACGATACGATAGGGCGTGAATTTAGTTCTTCCCATTTTATTTCGAGTGTCGGTGTTTTGAGTTGGATTAATTTCTGTCCATCTGAATTCGTTTGAACCTGCGGTGAGGACACATTTAATTTTTTCCCAGTGCCGTCAAATAAATCGATAAAGATGGGGATATCAAATAACGCATCTATCTGTTCCATCTTTAGAGAGTATGTTTTTTTGTCTGCATCCCACACATCGGTAACTGAAACTTTTGGTGTGCCTGGTTTTTGATACCAATTAACAAATAATTCAGAGTTGTAACCAGACTCATCAAGGATCGTCGTGCGATAGTCATCGGTGGTGATGGCGTGCCCGTCGTATTTTTGGAAATAACGATCCATGGCGAGCTTGAATTGTTTTTTGCCCAAAATATTTTGCATCATTCGAATAACTTCTGCACCTTTTTCATAGATAGTCGGTGTAAAGAAATTGTCGACGGAATAGCACGATTCGGGACGTACGGGGTGGGCATTGGGACCTGCGTCCTCAGGGAATTGACGATTTTTTAGCATTTCAACATCGCGAATGCGTTGAATACCTTTTTCTGTCATGTCCGCTGAAAATTGTTGATCTCGGAAAACAGTTAAACCTTCTTTGAGTGATAACTGAAACCAGTTACGCAAAGTAATGCGATTGCCTGTCCAGTTGTGGAAGTACTCGTGAGCCACTACCGATTCGATATCAAAAAAATCAGAATCGGTGGCCGTTAGACTGTCAGCTAGAATCAATTTAGAATTGAAGATATTCAAGCCCTTGTTTTCCATCGCGCCCGCATTGAAATCATCAATGGCGACAATCATGTATTCGGACAGATCGTATTCACGATCAAATTTATCTTCATCCCATTTCATAGAACGCTTTAATGATTCCATCGCGTGTTGACAGCGAGGGGCTTTGCCTTTTTCAGCATAGATTTCCAGATTTACTTTTTTCCCGGACCGAGTTGTGTAATTATCTTTTAAAACGTCCACATCACCTGCGAATAGAGCAAACAGGTAGCACGGTTTTTTCCAAGGGTCTGTCCACGTTACACGATGGCGAGTGTTGCTGATTGTTTTCTTTTCTATGCGGTTGCCGTTCGATAACAGAATCGGAAATTTTTTCTGATCCGCTTCGATGGATACCGTGTACATCGTCATCACATCGGGGCGATCAGGAAAGAACGTGATTTTACGAAACCCTTCGGCTTCGCATTGAGTAACTAAAAACGCTTTAGAGGCATACAAACCTTCTAGCGATTTATTTGCATACGGATTAATTTTAGTTTTAATTTTTAGAGTAAATTCTTTTTGAGTCGGCGATACAACGAGGCCATCATTTTTCTTTTCAACATTAAATTCTAAAGTTTTTCCAGGATTGTTCTTTTCCAAAAAAATAAGTTCTAGAATTTCTTGATCTAGGCCGTTTAGAAAAAATGGCTTGAGTTCATCCATTTGGTAATCGCTTTTCTGTACGACTGTTGCATACGTGTCGAATAAGCCGAATTCAAGATTTACACCTAGAATTTGAAAATGTGGTTTTTGATAGTCTTTTAGAAAAATTTTTTCCATACGCGCCTCTACTGTGGGATTTAAATTAGCAGGAAAAAGGACGCCGAATCTACTCAAAAATAAAGTGTTTGACAGAAATTCGCTTTCCCTTTGGAATCAGGGAATGTCAGCTAGTTTACGCTCCCTAGTTATTGCCACTTCGCAGATAAAAGATGTTCTTAGGTTTTATGAAAGCCTCGGGCTGACGTTTAAAACAAAGAAGGTGAGTTTGGGGACAGAGTGTTATTGGACCATGGCTAATGGACTCGAAATTGCCTTTCTGGAAAAGCCAGACCTAAAACAAGATGCGCAACCTCATTACATGTTGTCCTTCCGAGTTCAGAATATCGACCAGAAATATCAACAGTTTGTGTCAAATAAATTCATCGGCATTTTAGACCCCACCGATTTCGAAGAAGGCCGTAAGGCCATTATTTTAGATCCCGATGGCCGCTCTGTAGAGATTATCGAATCAAAATAGCTACCAGATATTGGTCTAGGAATGCAAATAAGCTAGACAAATGCCCTGGGCGTGCGGTGCAATTTTTCTATATGAAAATGGATTTTCAGTTTTTCCGACAAGGTCGTCTTCTAATGGCGTTCATTGCATGCGCCGTAACTATAACTGCGACTGCTCAGGTAGAGTCCAAGGGGCTCGATCCTCAGTGGCAAGCACAATACCGTTTGGAGCACCCGCGCCCAAATCCGTATGCGCTGGATGCGAGTGAGTTTAAGACATCGCGCGAACAAGGGCAGTGGCACACGCAGTATTATCCAATCGAAGTAACTGGAATTTTACCTCCGCTGCGACCGATACGAAAAATTTTAGATAATGATTTTAGAAATCCTTTAGTTAAAATTCTTCAGGATCTATTTCAAAAAATAAATATTTTTAAATCCTTCGACGATTTGATGAAGTGGTTGGGCCTGAATCCTTACCCAGATAAAAATGCGACAGGAATTTACAAGGTATACGTCCCTGAAGACAAAATTATCAATCATCGCTTCGGTATGGGTACGATGGATCGCTTCGGAGCCACCGGCTTCACATTGAGCTGTACTGTTTGTCATTCGAGTTCGCTTTTTGGTAAAACTATTTTCGGTTTAACCAATCGTTTTCCACGCGCGAATGAATTTTTCTTAAGTGCCACTCGCGCCATAAAAGTGGCGCCAGCACCACTGTTTCAAATGTACACATTTAGTATGGCTAACGAAATGAAGCTGTACCGGGATGTTCAGAAAAATTTACGTTCTGTAGGGGCCGTATCCCCAATTGCGTTGGGTTTAGATACCTCATTGGCGCAAGTCGCATTGAGCTTACAGAAACGAAATCCAGATGCGTGGGCGACGAAGAATGCTAACTATGAAAAGTATCCACGCCCAGACTATCTAGATTCTATTCCAGCGGACAGCAAACCGGCTGTTTGGTGGAATTTGAAGTACAAAAATCGTTGGCTAAGTGATGGTAGCGTACTGAGTGGTAATCCGATTCTTACAAATATTTTATGGAATGAAATCGGTCGCGGAACTGATCTTAAGGATTTGAATTCTTGGATTGATCGAAACGAAATCGTAATACGTGATTTAACGTCAGCTGTTTTTTCGACCGAAGCTCCGCGTATCACTGATTTCTTTTCAGAAAACCAAATTGATATTCACAGTGCAAAGCGGGGCGAGCAGCTGTTCGTTGATAACTGTGCCGGCTGTCACGGAACGTATCATAAAAATTGGAGTCGACCTGAATTTGCCGCAGCGTCAGTGACGGAACAAATTAAGACCTACCAAGTTGATTACAAAAAACAAACTCAAGTAAAAGACGTGGGTACAGATCCGTATCGCTACCTGGGCATGAAATCTCTAGAAAAATTAAATGAATTACAAATTTCTAAAAACAATGGGATAGTGATCAAAGCGCAAAAGGGTTATGTCCCACCGCCATTGGTTGGTATTTGGGCACGTTGGCCTTATTTTCATAATAATTCAGTTCCTAACTTATGCGAATTGCTCACGCCAGCTCACTTAAGGACAAAGGAATTTTATCAAGGACCTGCTGTGGATAAAAATAAAGATTTTGATTTTGAATGCAATGGCTACCCTGAACCAACAGCAGCACCATCGGCTTGGAAAAAAGACCCTGAGCTGAAATTTGATACTCGCAAAAAAGGAATGGGTAATATGGGACATGATGAAGACATTTTCTTAGTCGATGGCCAAGAGATTCTTTCGCCTTCTGATAAAAAAGATTTAATTCACTTCTTACAAACGCTGTAGAGCTTAATCGTGAAATCTAAATTTTTATCTTCAGCACTGAATTCCGTAAATCATAAATTAGAATCTATCTCGAAAGCTCGCCTAGTGGTGGGCTCTCTTGTTTTAATCTGCTGGTTTTATCCCGTTATTTTTAGTTCGGGCATGGCTGTTCTGTATCCATGCAGTTTATTGTTTATAATTTCGTTCGTTGTTTTAGTTTATAAGTCCGCACGGATAAAAGAGTTTAAAACCTACCTTTTACAGCGCGAGAAAATGAACGAGCGTCGTACATTCCAAAATCAAACTGACTTTAAATACACTCCAGATGAAGTTAATCGTTGGGGTCAATTGCTAGCGAAAATGAATTTAGATAAATCCGCGCATTGGGATGATCTAGATCTGGTAAAGGCTCAAGGACTATTGCAGGCGATTCATTCGACGGGAAATGCGGAATCGTTGCAATTGTTGATTAATTTAATGCGCCGAAATCCCCTAACCAGCCAGCAAATGCAAGAACGACAGAACAAGGTGCAATTGCTAACTACCGGGCCACGTCGTAAATCGTTGGTGCTGCTAACGTTGAATCCCGAAACTTCAAGTGTGAATTCAACCTACACGTTACTCAAAGAATCACTCTTGGAAAATCAAACGTGGTTGTATGCGATCTATGCATACTATGCAGCCTTAATCGGTTGCTATGGATTGTTTCTGCTTTCGGGTAATACGGCGTTTGCGGCGCTGCTGTTTGGGTTGTTTTTTATTTTTCCAGTAGCCAATATTCGTGTGAAAATATTTAAAACATTATCTTGGGTGAGTGGTTTTGAAGCTCAGCTGAATCGATTGCATAAAGTAAAAAAAATGATTCAGCATTACGCGGAACTGGCTGAAAAGAAGAAAATTCCTATGCTAGCTTCGTACTTAGATTCAACTAACGGCTTGTCTTTTGAAAATTCAATTCACGAACTTAACCGTATTATCGGTGCCATGGGACTGCGCCAAAATGTCATTGTGTACGGAATCGTGCATGCATTTTTGCCTTGGGATTTTTACTGGACAGCGCGAGCGGAAAAACTGCGTACCAAACTTGAAAAAATATATTTACGCTGGGTAGAAGACCTAGTCGAATTTGAGGCCTTGGCGTTATTGGCGGAATACTCGGTTAATATTGAACAGGGAATTTGGCCAGTGATCAAAAGTGGTCAAACAGCACTTATTGGCAGTGGTATACGTCATCCATTGATTCCCGCCCGATACGTAGTAGCGAATGATGTGGCTCTAGATGCGGACAACCGAAAGTGCTTGTTGATTACTGGCTCTAATATGTCAGGTAAAAGTACGTTCTTGCGAACCTTAGGGATTAACTTGGTACTGATGCGAATTGGTTGCCGAGTCCATGCCGCACACTTGGAATCTTCGCCATTTCAGGTATTAACTTCGTTAAAACGCGTGGATTCATTAGAAGAGTCCCTGTCGACGTTTTATTCCGAAGTAAAGAATCTAAAAGAGATTCGTGACGAGTGTGTTTCCCATACCAGTATCTACCTAATCGACGAAATTTTTAGGGGTACAAATAGTCGAGAGCGCTTGATCGGAGCTCAAAAGTATATTAAAGCCTTATTGCAGTCTCCCAGCATAGGATTAGTGACAACGCATGATCTTGAACTATCTCAGATGGATCAAGAGTATTCGAATTTAGTTAACGAACACTTTGCCGACACGATCGAAAATGGGAAGATGATTTTTGATTATAAAAAGAAAATGGGTCCATGCCCAAGCACGAATGCGCTCAAGGTTATGGAGATGGAAGGTGTTTTTTGAGAATCGCAGAAAAAGCTCTATTTGATGAATTAAAAAAACAGCTATCGTCTTGGATTCATCAAGTCCTAGCAAAGAACGGGGACATAACCGCAACTGGTTTAGACATTAGCGAAAAAACTATTTACGACACATTGGCGGAACCTCCTCAAAAAGAAATGGGCGATTTCGCATTTGGTTTGTTCACGTTCGCTAAAGCATTAAAAAAAGGTCCCCCGATGATTGCGGCTGCTTTAGTAAAAGAATTTCCTGGCAGCGATTTGTTTTCTGTGCAGGCCGCCGGGCCATATTTAAATTTCAAATTTTCAAACAAAGCGTTTGCTCAGTGGGTACTTAATCCGATCTTGGATAAAAGTTATTTCAAACGTAAAATGTATGCGTCGTCACCGAAGACGATGATCGAATATTCGCAACCTAACACGCATAAAGAGTTGCATGTGGGCCATATGCGCAACCTATGCTTAGGTGATTCATTAATTAAATTATTAAAATTTTCTGGCCAAGATATTTTATCGTCCACTTTTCCCGGCGACGTAGGTACTCACGTCGCCAAATGTTTGTGGTACATGAAATATCACAATAAGGAAGCGGTGCCGACGACGGGTAAAGGTGAATGGCTTGGTCGCATGTACTCAACGGCCAACAACAAACTGGAAGCCGAAAAAGGTACGCCTCAAGAAGACGTCAATCGCGGCCAATTAACTGAAATCCTAAAGCAGTTAGAACATAAGAGCGGCGAATTCTATGATCTCTGGAAAGAAACGCGCGAGTGGTCGATTGCTTTGATGAAAAGTGTTTACGCTTGGGCCGGTGTTACATTTGATATGTGGTATTGGGAGTCTGATGTCGACAGTGCCTCGGTGGCATTAGTTCAGGATTTGTATAAGCAAGGTAAACTGATCCAATCGCAAGGTGCGATCGGTATGGATTTTACGGCGGAAAATCTGGGCTTCTGTATGTTACTAAAGTCAGACGGCACAGGTCTGTATGCCAGCAAAGATTTAGAATTAGCTCGTCGTAAGTTCACGGATTATCAAATTGAAAAATCAATTTACGTAGTGGATTTGCGCCAAGCTTTGCATTTCCAGCAAGTGTTCAAAGTGTTAGAACGAATCGGTTTCGAACAGGCGAAAAATTGTTATCACTTGCAGTACAACTTCGTAGAATTACCAGATGGAGCCATGAGTTCGCGTAAGGGCAACATTGTTCCATTGTCAGAATTAGTGAAGCAAATGGAAGCCAAAATTACGGTTGATTATTTAACTCGCTACAAAGGTGAATGGCCGGATTCTGAAATCAAGGAAACAGCGACCAAAATCGCGCAAGGCGCGATCAAGTACGGAATGCTAAAACAAGATCCAGGCAAGAAAATCGTTTTCGAAATGCAAGAATGGTTAAAGTTAGATGGCGAAAGTGGCCCATTCATTCAGTATTCTTTTGCGAGGATCAACAGTTTAATCCAAAAAATTGGATTAAAAGAAATACAAAGCGAACAAATCAACTGGGAAACGCTAGCAGAAAAACCAGAACGAGATTTAGTGCAGTTCCTGTCCTACTTCCATCACTACGTATACCTATCGGCGGAAAACTACAAACCAAGTACATTGTGCGGTTACTTGTACGACCTAGCAAAACGCTTCAACTATTTCTATCACGAATGCCCAATCGCACAGGCACCCACGGAAGACTTAAAGGAAGCTAGAATACATCTTGCGAAAGCAACAGGAATGGTACTAGAACGAGGCCTTGCGCTACTAGGAATCCCAGTCCCTCAAAGAATGTAACGGAAAACGGTACCGAACCCCCGCGGTTCCCTGTGTTTTCTTAGCGCCAAATCAAGTTTATAAAAAAATTTGAGTGTTCTTAAAACTAAACAACTCGATCTGTCATAGCCATCGACATCACGGTAAAAAATCTAGGAAAACGACTGCAATCGTGGAAGAATCGACGGATGCAGGTTTCATCTAAAGTCGGCAACAAGGCTGAATCACTACAGAAGTTATCCTCCCATGGTTTTAAAGTGCCGGCGTTCTCTGTTATCGGCGGTGACCTGTACAGACAATTTCGACAAAAATCAAATCGTGCCGATGTGGTTTCTAAATGGATAGACGAGCAAATTAAAATAGATGCATCAAAGTCCTATGCTGTTAGATCATCCGGCAATAAAGAAGATTCAACACAGGCATCGTTTGCCGGTTTATTTTCAACCTATTTAGATGTGCGTGAAAAAAACAATATCGTAGAGTCCGTTTTGAAATGTTGGGATGCAGTTGAAAGTGATCGCGTACGAGCCTACTGTAAGCAGAAAGAGATCGATCCTGCGAGCTTAGAAATGTCCGTGATTATCCAAGAATATATCGAAGGTGATTTTTCAGGTGTTGTATTTACCATGAGTCCACAAAATGGCCATGAAGATCATATTATTCTAGAGTTAGTCAAAGGTAGCGGCGAGAAACTTGTTTCGGGGCAAGTGAATCCAGATTTTTATGAAATACAGGTATTAGAAACAGATTTTAAGGTTTTAAAAGAGCGGAAAGAGCAAAATGTCTTTTTGGACCAAGTCGCACGTGAGTTATTTTTTAAAGATCTATTGGTTCAAGTAAAGTCGGTGCAAACCGCATTTCGTGCTCCTCAGGATATAGAGTTTACCGTAAAGTCCGGCGTTATCTATTTTTTGCAATCCCGTCCAATTACATTTTTCAATTACGCAGGATTTGATTCGGTGTGGACGACGGCTGATTTCCGTGATGGCGGCGTTTCGTCCGCGGTGGTATCACCCATCATGTGGTCGTTGTACGGCAATGTGTTTAAGTTTTCGATGGAAGGTTACTTTCACCATTTAGGTTTACTAGGAAAGTTTTCCAAAGACCAATTGAATTGGTATCAAGTGCTTTATGGAAAACCGTATTGGAATGTTGAGCTAGTTAAGCAGGTACAGTTACAGTTGCCAGGATTTCGTGAGGATACGTTTGATCAAGATCTATCTATTCCTAAAGTGTATGAAGGCCGAGGCCGTGAATCTGGTTGGAGTTTGGGCAAGATTATTAAAGCGATCCCTGTACTGCTTAAAATAAATTCGGGTTTTTCTAAACAAGAAGCGATTGCCCAGAACTGGATTGATACCTTTGCACAAATTGAAAAGAAATGGCAAGCAACTCACTGGGCCTCTCTTACTGATGAAAATTTTCTCCAGCTCTCTAAAGAACTATATAATCAGCACTTTCAATTGGAGTGTGATTACTTTACCACGATCTACAATGCTTCGAATGCTAAAATGTTTTTTCTTGAAACGCTAACGGGCCTGCAAAAAAAAATCTCAGATGTTCACTATACTGAACTCATTAAAAGTATGGATAACTTATCGGTACTCAGTCCATTAAAATCATTGCAAGATATTGCGCTACTGATCCAAAAGGACCCTGCCTTGCAGACTCAGGCTCTTGATATTTTGGATAAGCCAAATCTAACTTCAGATCAGCGGCATCTTATGATATTAAGCCTGAACAAAATCGTATCACAAAAGATCACTGATTTTTTTGAGACCTTTTATCACCATAGCACTAAGGAACTTGACTTACGCGTGCCTCGTTGGGCGGAAGATAAATCATTTTTCTATTCGACTTTGAAATCTACGCTATTGAATCCTATTCGATCAGCAGCGGTTGGGTATGAAAATCCGAGTCTGGCTAAAATCGAAAATTTCTTTAAAGCGAACGCTATCGCCAGATTGTTAACACGTTCAAAATTTTATAGGCGTCTTGAACGATTAAAAAAATTCCTGTGGTTACGGGAGGAAGTGCGTGATCGATCGACTCGTATGTATTACTTCCTTCGCCAGTGGTTGCTATTTTTAAATTCCAAATATCAAGTCGACGATATGTTCTTTTATTTAACAATTGAAGATGCGTTTGCCTACATTGAAAATCCGCCACGTCGAAAACTAATCCAAGCCAAGGCCGCCTACACAAAATCATACGCATTGGGATTCGAGCAGTTTAAAAACCCTAACGAAGTCGGATTAAAGGCAAACGCTCAAAAAAAGTCGTCATCCCTTTTATCTGAAACGGTTTTAACGGGTTTAGCGTGTTCACCGGGCCAAGTCCGTGGCCAAGTTCGTGTTTTAAAATCAATTCATGATTCTGAATCGTTACTCAAAGGTGAAATCATGGTGGTTCCTTATACGGATCCAGGGTGGACCCCACTTTTTGGATTGTCGGCTGGAGTTATTACAGAGACGGGTGGACTCTTGTCGCACGCGGCCCTAATTGCCCGTGAATATTCAATACCGGCCGTACTTAATATTCCCGACGCAACGGAAAAATTGAAAACGGGAATGCAGATAGAGCTTGATGGAAGCTCGGGACGTATCTTAATTTTAAATGATGTCTGAAAATCTAACGGATCAATATCAGCACTATGTTAAACCTCAGCTCGGACAGCTGCTACGTATTTTGCGTCTAGATAAAAACTTTCAAAATGCTGAAGGTGACACGATGACTTATCTATCGGCAGGCAAAGCGATATCTGTTTTTGATTTTTTAGGCGGCTATGGATCGTCCATTCTGGGGCACAACCCTCAGTTTTTATTAGATGAAGTGGGATTATTTTTTAAAAACAAACGAGTTATTCAAGCCCAGGCGTCGTTACGGTCCGAAACCGCGCGGTTAGGGCAAATAATTCACGAGCTCGTTTCAAGTGAGCTCCATTCCCAAGATACGTTTATCACGACATTTGCAAGCACGGGCACGGAAGCGACCGAAATAGCGTTGAAGAACGCGATGCTAACGTGGCAGCATAAACGCGATCATTTGAAGAAAGAATTATTGTCATTGGCCCAATCCAGTGAACTTGATGAGTTTCAAGTGCAAACCTATCATGCACTTTTGAGCGAGATTGATTCCACCGTTCCTGTTTTAGTGTCGTTGAGTCGCAGCTATCATGGAAAAACGGCCTCTGCTGTTTTGTCTTCAAGCAGTGATTATTATAAAAAAATGTACTCTAACGTTTTATTCAAAACCGTTTTCTTAGATGTTGATAATGATTGGGATTATGTTTTAGCATCACTACGTAAAACTGTTAAACATATTGAATTTAAGGGTAAAGAATTTTCATTTTCGCCGTTTATTGGATTTATATTTGAACCCATTCAGGGCGAAGGTGGTATTCGCCCAGTTCCTGCAGACAAACTTAAAAAAGCATTTCAGTTTGCAAAAGATATGAACATGCCGACGATTGCGGATGAAATCCAGTCAGGTTTGTTTCGTACGGGGCGTTTATTGGCGTGCGCGGATATTGATCTGCAGCCGGATATGATTTTACTTGGGAAAAGTCTTGGCGGTGGTTTAGCCAAGATTTCAGCAATGGTGTGCCGCAGTCAGGCTTACGTACGTGAGCTTGGTGTTATTCATTCCTCTACATTTGCAGAAGATGACTATTCTTCGCTTTTAGCGATAAAAACATTAGAATATCTAAACTTACACAAGAAAGATATTCAAGATCGAGCCCACAAATTTGAAGATGAAATTAAAACATTCTTCATGGGTTTGTCTCAAAAGTATCCTCGCTGGATTAAAGACGTTCGAGGTAAAGGATTCTTTCTAGGTGTCGAGTTCAATTTGCTTGAAAATGAAAATGTACCGACATTGCTGTATTCGTTAGCTGTCAATGGTCACGCGTCGTATTTGCTGACCAGCTATCTACTTAATAGTCATCAAATTCGAGTGGGTGTGACGTTAAGTTCTCCAGAGACTCTTAGAATCGAACCATCAGCCTTTGTTACGACCGAAGCCATACTGAAATTGAAATCAGCGTTTTCTGAACTAATGGAAACTTTGGAAACCTATAGTTTGGGAAATCTATTCTCGCATATTTTTGCTAAAGATGAAATCATTCCTAATCGTCCACCGCTTTTGCAAAAGCCATTGTTGAAAGAACCTGATATTAAGGACGTTGCTTTCTTAGGACATATCATTAACTGGGATCATGCTCAGCGATTAGATCCTAGTTTGCGAGATGTAAAAGCGGATCGTTTAAAAAAATTTTTTAAAGCGTATGCCGAATTCAGTAAGCCGTTTCGTTATCATCAGCAAATTATTGAATCTGCAGATGGGCGAAGAGTTCGTTTGAATCTATACGGTCTTACAGTAGTATCTGATTTTTTTGAGGCCGATATCAAGCGCTCTTCACCGATCATGGTGGATACGATTCAAGAGTTTATTGATGAATTGAAAACAGACAACAATGATTATTTAGGTCTTGGCCAATTCACAAGCATCGTGACTCGTAATGGGACTTTGTTGGATTCAAAAGGCCTTGCAATTACGACGGGAAACAGCCTAACTGCCGGTTTTGCGATCGAAGCCATCGAGTCATACGTCAGTGCCCGAGGACTGCGGTTTCAAGATTTAAATATCGGGATTGTCGGGTTTGCGGGAAATATTGGTAGGGCTGTAACTCAAACTCTGGGTGCCCACGGTAGTCAACTGACATTGGTATATAAAGAATCATTCGAAACTAGCCCACGGTTTCAAAACGCAGTTGATGAACTTTTGAATACGGTCGGTATTTCATTTTCGCAAATTCATCCAACGGCCGATTTCAATGACCTTAGAAATTGCGATATTGTCGTGCTCGGTACAAACTCGGTCCAAGAGTTACTTCAGCCAGAGCATCTAAAAAAAGGGGCCGTTGTTGTTGATATTTCCGTTCCATCAAATGTGGCCCGTGCGGTACGCAGTTCTAAAGATTATCTCTACATCTCTGCCGGCCTTGCAAAATTACCAAACAAGCAATCAATTAATCATTCGTGGTTACCGTTGTTAAGTGGAGATTGTTTTGCGTGTCTGGCCGAAACAGTTATTCTTGGTCTATCAAATTATGAAGGATCGTTTTCTTTAGGTGATATTTCAGTAGATAAAGTTCAGAACATTCGTCAGCTTGCCAAACAACGGGGATTTACCGTTAATCGAAGCTTTTAAAAGAAGGGAATCATGAGCACAAATGAAGTTCTAAATCAAAAAACAAAAGAACGCTATTCTTTGTATGCGCAGTTTTATCCGATTCTAGCTTTGCTCGCGTACTACATTATCTGGCGCGGAAATATCCTTAAGCATATTAAATTCTTTAAAAACTTATTAACTCAAAAAAGTAGTGTCCTTGATATCGCAACTGGCGATGGCAGTTTGACGGCCGCCGCCCTGAAGCCGGGAAAAAATAAAAATCTAGAATCATTGGTTTGCTTAGATATCTCCCCGGACATGTTAGAAAAAGCACGTAAGAATCTTAAGTCACCACCGACCGAGTTCGTTCTTGGCGACGTTGGGAACATGCCATTTAAAGATGGTCAATACTCGTTGATATCCTGCTTTGGAGGTTTGAATTCATTTCCAGATGTTCCTCTCGCACTTAAAGAAATTCATCGGGTTATGGCCCCACACGGAAAAGTCCGAGGATCAGCCCTATTGTTACCGGCAAGCCCTTGGCGGCAAAAGAAAATTCACCAGTGGATTGAAGAGGGGTATCAAACGCAAACGATCACAACGGAAAAGTTTAGAAACTGGGTGCGGGAATCGGGATTTAAAATATCGATCGAACAACAGATCGGCGATGTGTTGTTGTTTGAACTCGTAAAATAATTATTTGTATTTTATCGCGATCGTTTGTCCGAGTTTGGCAAAGGTTTCAATGCCTTGCTCCGAGTAGCTTAGAATTTTTTCTTCAAAATTTAGTTTGGTATCAATTAAGAGTACGGCCGTAGAGCCACCAAACTCAAAATAGCCGAATTCGTCGCCCTTTAAAAAACGGTCTCCCGCTTTGA
The DNA here is from genome assembly GCA_002345205.1 of Bdellovibrionaceae bacterium UBA2316. Classification (GTDB taxonomy): domain Bacteria; phylum Bdellovibrionota; class Bdellovibrionia; order Bdellovibrionales; family Bdellovibrionaceae; genus UBA2316. The sequence goes on from DDVI01000090.1 coordinate 42,733, forward strand.
CAGAAAGCTGGATAGAGCCGATGTATGTTGCGCCAATTAAAATACAGTAAGCACGGACTCCATTATCAAAAACCAATTCTAAAACGATTCTCTTGTTTTTGATAAACAGATTTTGATCATATTTTAAGGTAACGGGATTGATAGAGTAGAGACGGCCAGATATAGGCGCGATAGATTTAATAACTCCAGAAAAAGGAAAATGCAGTCGATGATATTCTTTGGGGGATAGTCGTATCACGACGGATTGCCTAATTTCAAATCCTGGCAGGCAATCAAGCAATTCATTAGGAGTTGTGGTGACGCCTTTAACTGGTAAATGAGCGTTTGAGGAAACTAAGTAGTAGCCTTCAGCGGGAGATGATAATTCCCATTCATTACGTGAAAATGATCGCGCGTGTGGTTTAAATTTTCTTATAAAGTAGTCATTCAGAGATTGATATTCCACGTTTTCAAAATCAGTATCGTCTATGCCGAATTCATACTTGAACGATTCAATTTTTTTTAAACTCCACGAAGATTTTAAATAATGGGATGCAAGTATACTAAATAATGGACGTGAAATGATAGAGTTTACAACTTTTCCAAGCGTATGGGTAAATAGCCATTCGGCAATGGCGTCTCGTTGATTCTGGAGTGATTCGACTTCGTTTTTGGCTAAGTTATAGAATTTAGATTTTTTCATAAACCTTCATTACGTAGGAACCGGTCATTTCTGTTTCCAAGGCCTCTATTTTAGTGCGAACTTCAACTAAACGAGATGATTTTAAAAGTATCGGGTCAATATAGGATCTAAGAAAAATCTGACCGCTAATCCGAAGACTTTTTTCAAGTGTCGTCACAAGCAAGGACTTTTTGGTATCGCTTAAATAGTTTATGACATTAGAAAAAGAAATAAAATCTATTTCATTCGTCTTAGTAGCTAAGAAGTCGACAATGTCGTGTTCGACGTAGTGAATGTCAATTTTTCCCACATTGTTTTTGGCCGCTACCCAGTTTTTTTCAGGAACGAGCGCTGTAAATGCATCCATCGTTTTTGCATGTCCGTATAGAAACTGCTGCCAAAAAAAATTTTGACGATAAGGGGTTGATATAAGTTTCTTAAAAGAAGCTGTCAGATAACTGGCGTAGTTGATGTCTAAAGAGCTATCTTTTTTTAGAACTTTCAAAAAGTGAGCGTAAGTTTTTACAAACAGGGGCCAACGAAGAGTTTGGGTTAGATCCACATCAGGTTTAAATTGTCCGAAAAAAAACAGACTTAATAAACGAGCACGTAAAATACAACTTTGTTCATGTTGCCCACTGTACAGGAAACTTTTAGCTGAAGTCGGATTCAGCTGTTGGACGAAGCTTTCATAGTCGGGCTCATTTAGTAGATCCAATATTTTTCGTGTATTGTCTAATTGAGCTTTGGACTGATCCACTATGTAGATGGTTTTTATTTGAGAAAGCGACAGAAATGGAAGCAGGCGAAATCCACTTCCGGCAATACAAGTTATGGTCTTTGCATTCGGTGGAACTATTTTTAGTTCGCAGTTTGGATCTTCGTTTAAAAAAGAATATTTCAGTTTAGGATTTTTTGTTTTCAAATGACCTCAATAGCCAAACGTCACCAATTAGCGTAGCGATTAACCCAAAAAACATTAGCAGTCCAAACTCTTTGGGTGGGTGGAAATACGAAAACAGGAAAAGCAACGACGATAAGGACATGATCGCTAAGCAAATGGTCGCGCCACCCGCAAGCTCGTCCAGCCCGCTAGAAATGCCCTTGTTTCTATTTACGAGTAAGAAATTTATTGCATTGTCTCCGGCCAGCCCGACCAGAATACTTGCGAAAATACTAATTAGAAAATTCAATGGCATTTGCAGCGCGATCACGACAAAAAACATCAACGCCGGCCCCCAGAAGGAGGACAAAATGACGGGTATAATTTGTTTCTGTGCATTTACGGCTAAGCAAATCCAAGCGATAATAAGGCCGACGTGCCAGATGCTTAGAAAAAAACTTTCATACAGCGTTTTTGGGACTAGAGACAACAAGTCTAAATGTTTAACCAAACCTGAGGCAACCTGACATCGATTTTCCGTACAAAACTGTCTAAGTCCGGTAATGCTTGAATTTACGCCACTAACGTCCAAACTGTCGATGTAAACTAGGATTCGCCTACGACCTTTTTTATCTTCATAACGTTCGTAAGTAGGATCATTTTCCCATTCGATTTTTACAAGTGGTTTTACGTTTTCAGGAATAGTGGTATTTAATTCATCAAGAGCTAGTAATCCGCTTTCGATGTGTTTGACAAATTTATATTCAGAGATTTTTTTGATTGCCTCTCGAACCTGGTTATCATCAACACCGCTATCGAAAACAACACTAGTCGAAGACTGCCAGCCGCGTGTTTCAGAAATATAATTTATTGTTTTTCTAATGTGTTTGTCCGGTGAAAATATGGAATAGAAATGTTCATTGGTATTAATAAAAAAAGCACCCACAATTGCTAAAATGTAAACAGAAAGTAAATATTTGCTTTTCTTAAATGAGAGATTGTTAATCTGAATTTTATTGGCCCACTTTATTCCCATCGCCTTTTCAGGGTTTACCCAAGACCCTTTGAACTTAAAAAGTGAATAAATAGCCGGGGTGAAACAGAACAATATAATCCACTCCATACCGGCACCGATCGCGGCCCAAAGACCCAATTTTTCAATCGAGGCCAAGTCTGAAACCATAAGCGAGGCAAAGCCAATCATTGTGGTTAAGGACGTCATCGCGCTAGGTAGTATAAGTCGGCGATGGGCCGTGCGAAATTTATTCTTTAACATCAGAGTTGAGACAAAAATGAAATCTTCTAACGTCGCTACACCGAGGATCATAAATAAACTATCTGATAAAGCGTCGGAGGTCGAGCCAACCATTGCTTTGAAGGACATAAGCAGCGAATAGCCCAGAATCAAGTTAGTGCAATATATAATTCCCGATAGCCAAGTTCCAAAGGAGAGACGACATAAAACTAAAATCATTAGGCAGAACGCGAAATTAATCCATTGAGTCGTATCCATACCATACAACACCTCAGAGATATATTCTGCATTTCCAATGTAAGAGAAATCGGTATGCTGCCCGAACCTTTCCTCTAATTGTTTTTTGATTTCATCCAAAGACTTGGGGTCAAAGTTGCCGTATTTAAAATTTTTCGATTCCTCAAAAGAAATATTAATAACAATATCATTTGATCGGCCGACAAAGATTTTTCCCCAGGCAGACGATTTTAATCGTTCTAGAGATATAATTTTTTCGGTCGAGTTTTGACAATCGAGCTGAATATAGCGGGGATAGTACAATATCTTGTCTTCAAACTTAGCTTCTCGAATACTAAAGCTTGAACTCAAGGATTCAACTGACAAAGTATTGGCTAAATTAAAGTTTATATACGTGCGAAGATCGCAGAGTTGTCGTTCCGACCACTCGTTTGATTTACTACGGGCGAGTATGGTTACACTTGGCTTTTCCTTGAAGTTATCTTTTAGATACTGATACGTCTCGGCGCTGGGTAAACCTTTTGCGTCCATGTCGTCAGCCGACAGTTCGACTTTTAGGTTACCGATGTTAAAATAAATTATCATCAATACGGCCACTATTGAGCCTGCCCAAAGGACTGGGTGTCGAACCGAGTGTCGATGAATCAGCAATAAAACGTAGTGCAGCCAACGTAAAATTTTTCTAGAGATGACTGATAGTGCGGAAACAAGTACGTCAATTCGGCTAGGTGATGTGGGCATGAATTGAAGTCTAATTTATATTGTGAGACAATCAACTAAGAACCCCTTAATAAACTCATCATTTATTAAGGGGTTCTTATATAATGCGTTAATAATTCTGATGTTGAACGTTTTATAAAATATTGTTCGTATTGTTATGTAATCAATAAAGTCACAGGAGAAAATTATTATGAGCAAACTTATTAGTTTGGTAGCTGTGTTGGCTTTTTTTGCGGTGGCAAACTCTGCTCCCAAAGATAGTTGGCCAAAAAAATATGAACCGATGGTTGGTGTGCCAGAAGAGGGGAACGTAGTTCCTGCAATCACATACGAAGCCTATCTTAAAATGTCGGAAGACGTAAAGAATATGCCGGTACGTAAATTGGCGGCAAATTATGACGACAGTAATATGAGTACCGAACTAAAAGAACTGCGCGATTCTATCAATAAACTTGGCTATGACAACAATGGGAAAAAACTTCCTAAAGGCGAGTTGTATAAAGAAGCCAATAAACTTCATAAGATTTTGACGAGTGCCAAAGTTGATATCATGAAAAAACCTAACGATTATAAATTTGTGATGGCCCACCTGGCGCCCATGCACGTTTATCGTAGTATTGTTTATCGCATGATTCCCGTAGTGGCTCCATCACAAGCGTTAAGACAGTCAGTCGTAGATTCGATTCAAGATGCGTATGCTGATATGAAGCTTTTTTTCCCAGATTCTGAATGGGAAGTGGGATTTGTATACATCACCGAACCATTCGCGGCAGCTAAAGTTGATGGCGCTGATGTAGCGGCTTCGATGCCTCAGTTTAAAAATGAAAGTGAAGTTCAAAACTTCCTGATCACGCGTGTGGCAACGGAAACTCAGTGGGCAAATGCCGTCATCGCTTCTGTAACTGTTCCAGCGTCTGAACCGTTAGTGATCGACAATCGCCTTATCTATGGAAAATCAGCATTTGGTGTTGTTAACAAAGCGGATCTAGATCGTTACACGGTAGTTAGACAGCAAGACATTCTTGCCGCTCGCGGGCGTTTTGAAAGACAACTCTATTCAATTAAAATGAATGCGGTTTACAATATCGAACGATCGGCGCGTTTAGCATCAGAAGTTGCGGCTCTTTACGGCATTGAAGTAGCCAAAGCAAAAATCGCTAGCCTACTGAAAAAAGATCCAATGTCGCCTACGCGTAAAGACAGAATCGACATCGTGATGAATAATGAATTCAAAAATTCATTCGTTAAAAACCCAAACGCGAACAAATATGTAAATGAAGCAATGGATCATTTAACGAATAGCGTGGTTCTTAATAAACTTGCTTGGGAAATGTATACGCAATCGAATGATTCTGCGAACGCATTTATTGATCCCGCATTCTTTAAAGCCAGAATTCCAGAAACTAAAAAAGGTTTCGAGAATGCTATTGGTTTAGTATTCGGTAAACAAAAAACAGTAACTAGCGTAATCACGGGTAAAACGATTGAAATCAATTTCAGAGATTTCATTTTAAATGGCCTGCCTCATGATAGTAAAAATATGTTACCAACTATTTTCGACGATCAGGGGCCACGCTACTTAACTCGCGATGGTTTCAAATACCGTGATTATTCATGGGGACGCGCAATTGGTTGGGATTCTGCTATTTATCAAAACTTGTTCCCTGAATTAAAAACGATAATTAACGATCCAAAACAGGGCAAGAGAACCGCTGACTTAGCAGTTAATGATCATATGAGAGTTTTCACAGAAAGTCGTGGTGGTACGATCTTGGCTGATTTCTTGTTAGGCTACGTACGCTAAAATCAAAAGTGATCGAAGATCAAAAGAGTCTTATTGCGCTTGAACTTGAAAGGCTCAAGCGTAAAATGCAGAATCAAAAATACATTTTAACTGATACTATGATTGGAGAGTCGTTGGTTGCCCCAACGACTCTTACTTTTAGTTTATTCGAGACGAGCATTCAGAATGGAAACTCTATCGCTCAAGCTATGAAACGTCTAGGATTTCCCTTTCTGCATCGTGGGACGGAACCGCCTGCCTATGAACGTATTTTTGGTCGTCCTTATATAAATGTGACAGCATATACCCAGGCGTCTATTCCATTTTGGCCAATTAATATTTCAGCTAATGGAAAAATCAAAGTAACAGTGAAGCCATCTATTGTTTTTTTGTGGCCGTTAGTAGCGTATCAATTGGTGAAAATAATTTTTAAAACGAAACGATTCGCGACTCACGCGAATGAAGAATGGCAAACTTTAAAACTACTGAGCGCAAAACAGATTGTTGAAAATGAAAAAAAGACAGACTTACTTCAGGGAATTAAAGAGCTGATCGAAACAAGTCAGAATTTTTTTTCGTTTCATATTGCAACTGATTTTTGTTTTGCGGGTATTCAAATTCTTCTGAAAATTTTTCATCGCTGGCTTAGGCTGCCTCATGACATTAATGTTTGGGACCCATGTTTTAAAGAAATGTCCCTCATTCAATTTCACTTAGATTTGTGGAAATTGAGTCATGATAAAATTTCGAAACAAGAGTTTATTGAAAATCATGGGAGCCGCAGTCACAAGGATTGGGAGATTTCGGCAGCTAGATTTTATGAAGTTGATTCTGAATTAGAAAATATGGTGAAGGGCTTAAAGACTAAAGAAAATTTTGAGACTGTCTTTCAGCAACAGCAAATTGAAAAAACAAAACGTCAGTTTGAAATCAAAGAACAGTTGCGAACTAGTGCTTCATTTTTTAAAAATATCTATTTGAAATTGGGACAGAGTTATTCTGAAATTTTTATTTTAAGAGAAGCCTCAAAGCGTTTATGTTTTGACTGGATTGCCTTATTTCGTCGTGTTGTCCTAAGGATCCAAGAAGAGCGCGCGTGGGATAACGTCGTATTCCACTTATCACTAGAAGAGTTGAAATTGGCCCTCGAAGAAAAAGAACCGGCTAGGCTGAATGATCTATTCACTGCGGCTTGGGCCCGTAAACAGGCGACGGATTGTCTGTCGAAAATAAAGCTACCAGGAACTGTTGACACCGACCAATTGGACAAAATTCTAAATTCACCTCAAAATACATTAGGCAAAGATCTTGTTTGTTTATCTCCAGGCGTTGTGGAAGGACAGGTGATCGTTGTCAATTCCCCATCAGACTGTCACGCTATTTGCGAAAATCATATTGTAGTGACGCGTTTTGTAGACCCTCAGTATATTCCGTTCATGATTAAAGCTAAGGGATGGATACTGGAGCAAGGTAGTTTGTTAGGGCATTCTTCGATTTTGGCGCGCGAGGCACTGATTCCAGTCATTTCAAGTTATAAAGGGGCTACTGATATTTTGGTTCAAGGCACTCGTGTATTACTAGATGCGAATGTGGGTGAAGTCCGCCAGGTCCAAGGTCCAGAAGCTTCTTGATGGCATTGATCGTGCTTCGTTTCTGTTCTACACAGGAGCGCATGATGAATACAAACTTCCCAATTTTTAATGAAGGTCCAATCGCTTCACTCATGAGGTTAAAAAGCATGAGTTTGGCTGAGTCTCAAAAAGATTTTCAAAAACGCCAGGTTACCGTTGAAATTAAATACTTAGTGGACGTGCAAAGATGGCAAATGTCGTTCATAAAAAATGAAAATATTATTTTTCAGAAAACATTTTCAAAATCATGTCGATCGGCGATCACCGGTTGGTTTCTGACCTATGACTTGGATCAAGATATTATTATAGCAACGAAAGTCCCATGGAAGGCTCTTGAACGTGGGGAAAAGTGGGCAATCTTAGCTTATGTAAATCGTCGTTATTGGAATCAGCTGGAGCTTCCTGTTGAGTTGTCTTTATGCCAAATAATAAAAATGCCTGAACATCGTTGGCAACCAGCGAATCGCATTTTTAGTGATTGGGATGATATGGGTAAAGTCTTAAAATTACCGATTAGAAAAAAACGTCGCTAAACTTTTAGAGCGTGAATCCAATGAGCGGTTTTTGGTTTTAAGACGACGCTAATGCTTGGGGTAAGGTCTATATGTTCGCAGCGCAGATTAAAGTTGCGCAGTACTTGGTATATAATCCATTTTCCTTCCGTAAGCGCAAGTTGACTTCCAATGCACGCACGCGGGCCAGTTGAAAATGGTAGGAACGCTTTTCTATTATATTCTTTTTCAAAACGTTCAGGTTTGAATTCTAATGGTTGGTCCCAGTATTTTTCACTACGGTGGGTCACATAGGGGCAAATATTAACGGTACTACCCGGCGCAATCGGGAAGCCCAAAATTGAATCTGATCCGACCGAATCCCGCGAAAATATCCAAACCGGAGGACACAGGCGCATTGATTCTTTTACAGCATTTTCAATGGGAGCCAATTGTTGTAGATCGCTGTAGTCCGATACATCAATTGATCGCGCGAAATCGGTGGCCTCTTTTAGTTTCCCCGGGTTTTTTAATAAAAGTAAAAGTGTCCAGCTTACCATGTGTGCTGAAGTTTCATGGCCAGCCATTACAAATGTAATTAATTGGTCTTTGATTACGTCATCGCTAATTTCCTGAGGATTTTTTGCTTGTTCAAGAAGTAACGTTTCTAGGTAGTCATGGTGGTGGCCTAGGTTTTTTCTTCGTTTGCGAATAATATCAAGCAACACGTTATCAATTGTAGATTTATATGAATTAAACTTTTTACGTTTCGCTGTTAAATAGTAATCATCCAAATCAATGAAAGCTTCCATTCGATGATTTATGAACGAAGCGCAATACTCAAAAGCCGGAGCAAGTATTTCCGTTTGCAACGATAAATCTAAATGAAACATGGTTTGGCTAATAATCGACAAAGTTGTTTCGATTATTTGCGTTTGAGGATTCATTCCTTTATTCTGAGTGATCTTCTGTATTGTCGCCGCGGTAACGGATTTTATTGTTTGAAAATACTCTTTTATTGCAGGCGGTGTAAATCCCGGTTGCGCGGCTTTACGCATTTGTTGCCATTGATAGCCATCAGAAGTAATTAATCCTGATCCTAAAAATGTCTTCAACTTTTCGTAACGTTTGCTTTTTACATAGTTTTTGTGATTCCCGATTAAAATGTGCTGAATAGCTTCGGGATCAAAACAAACGTATCGAAAGGAACGCCCTTTTTGAAATCGTACAAAATCGCCATACTTAGTATGCATGGACTGAAAAGTTCCCAATGGATCATGGAACAGCTGCGGGTTAATTCCAACAAAAGGTAGACTATTGGGGCCCGGAGGCGCAAGATTAAGAGACATAGTTAGGATTGTAAACGGTATGGAATTGAAAGACAAAACTATTATTATTTTTGGAGCCTCAAGTGGAATAGGCGAGGCGTTAGCGCACGCTTTGTCTAAAGATAATAGAGTCGGAACTTTCAGTCGCCGCGTATTTAACAATCCTAATAAAAATATTATTGATGTCCAAGGGGACGTTACAAATCTTGCCGACATTAACAACGCAGTGGCTGTATTTAAGGACAAATGGCCCCGTATTGACGGGTTCATTTATAGTGTCGGTAAAGCTCAATTTACCGATTTTAAAAATTTCAAAGCAGAGAGTGTTCGTTCTGTTATGGATACTAATTTTTTTGGTTTCTTAAATTGTTTAGAAATACTGCTACCTGAGCTATTGAAACAAAAATCTGGAATGATCGGTATGGTGTCCGCATTGATGGTGAACCGCAGTTTGCCAAATGGGGCCGCCTATTTTTCTACCAAAGCAGCTCAGCACGTATTTTTCGAAGGCCTGCGTTTGGATCTGTACAATCAAGGAATTCAATTTTTTGAAATTCGCCCCGGCTTAGTTGATACGCCAATGGCAAGGGAAGTTGAAGTAAGAACCGACAAGATGTGGAATGTTGATAAGGCGGCTCATCATATCGTTAATCAGATGAAAAAAAATGAAACTGATATTTCATTTCCGCTGGATTTAAAACTACTCACTCAGTCTTTAAATATCCTGCCAGATTCTGTGTATTTTAAATTAATTAAAGCTCAGCTAGATAAAAATTTTGTAAATAAAAACGATAAAACATCTAATTAAAAGCCCAAGTCTTTACCTAGTTTTAAAAATGCATCCATATAAGCAGGCTGATCAGCTGAATGGTCTCTGTACAAATTCCTTGCGATCGATGCATCATAGGCCACATAGGTGTCCGACGTCGTCCTAAGGCATAACTCTGGAAGAGCCGTGACCTCACCGATAAAAACAAGATCATGAAACTGTTTGCGATACTCGTTTTCAAACGCGAGTGAGTTGTCACTAGGAACAGAAAAGATCAGTTCGTAGTCTCCACACTCACCAGCTAGTAGTGTCCATGCTGACAAAGAATATTTTGATCGGGTCTGTTGGGCTAAGGGGTGTAATAGGGTATCTAGTGGATATTCGCAAAAGATACCTTTGTTGTTTACGCGAACGAGTAAATCCAAAGAATTTAAAAAACCATCGCTTGAATCAATCATGCTGGTTGCATACGCCTTGATAAGTTCTGCTTCTTTTAAGCGAGCCAACGCAAGAAATTCTACTTCGTTAGAAAGCTCCTGGCCTTTGTTAAGCCAGCGTTCAGCGACCAGACTGTTCCCTTTTCCAGGTTTGGCCGTCGAATAAATTTTATCGCCAACATTCATTCCAAAACGCGTAATGGGTTTAGTTTTAGAATGACCAAGGACGGTTAAGTGTAAACTGAAAACCTGGCCAGAGGCGGTGTCCCCACCAAATAAATACAAGCCATATTTTTCTGCGACATCGTTCACTCCATGCAAAACGTTTTCAATAAATGCTTGGTCATGATTTTGTCCAATAATCAGGCCCTGTAGAAATCCTTTTGGCCATACACCCACGGCTGCCAAATCACTGAGCGCCGTTTCCAAAGCATGACGACCTAAATTTCGAGGATTAGTAATTAATCCCCAGGCTTGTTCATCACCTATGATGTCTAAACTGAATGCAAGATAGTTGTTTGGTGATATTTGTATAACTTCGGCATCGCTTTGAAAAAGTGACTCGGACTGCAAGGGACTGCGCCTAAATTGTTGCAAATGTTGGTTCAAACTAGAAAATTCGCCTAGTTGATTGAGTTTCATAGCGACGCCCCTAGGACCGATGTCATCACGTTTAGTTTTTGCGGTACACATTCAATAATAAATTCTTTGCCGTAATAGATTTCGCCATCTAACTCCAAAGGAATTTCTTGATCCGCAGATAAGGTCATAGTTTTTCCTTTGAATTCAAGATGTGTGGGGGACGGGTACTCATTTTTCATTGTAAGCTTTAAGAAAACATCGAGTGTGTGAAGCACTCCCTGATCTTCGAATAAATGAAAATCTAATAAACCACTTTGAGGTGAATTGTTTCGTTCAAAAAAATAGTCATTCGTGTAGTGTTTGGCTTTTAGAAATTGGATATTTAAATACTTTTTCTTAGCCCCGCCATTTACAGAAATAGGAGATGCTGAATATTTAAATATGCTTTTTGCAAAAATATAATTATTGGCCGCATTCGTAGATACTCTTTTCAATTTTTGAGTAAGCCCGCCCGGTTGATTAAAAAGCAAGTTCCCTAGAGCTAAAAAGCCAATAGAGCCATTAGCAGCAAAAAATTTGGTTTCTTGTCGTCCATCCGCGGTTTTGAAAAAAACCTTTCCTAGGTCAAGGCGTGTAGCAATAGAGGAATCGGCAAGGATCGGAATATTGTGAGAACGGTCAGTCGCAACAGACTTCAGAAAGCTACACGAACTACCAAGACCTAAAATGCCTAAGCGAACACGTTGAAAATCAGACTCGCCTTGCAGGACTGAATTGATTACATGATGTAACGTTCCGTCTCCGCCACCGATATAGAGATCATTGTTGGATTGGATATGTTTGCGCATTCGGTGGGTTAGTTCTGAAGGCGGTAAAAAAACAGGTTTTAAAGCGGGAAAATCGGCGGCTACCTTGTTCCATTTGAACTGCGCATTTTGACCAAATGAATCTTGATTGATAAAAACTTCAGGCATCGGGAAATAACTGAGTCTTCACTCGGATTTGCTCAAATACTTTCGTGGCGTCCAAATCGCCATCGACTTGAATAACATTTTCAAGTTGCGATAAATAATGCTCGAGATTTTTTTTATATGGATCTAATTTATCCCAAAAAAGCTTTTCGTAAGATGATTGCTCAAGCTTTCGCGTTTTGATCGTATCTGTCGAGCATTTAAGATAAATAACTTTATCGGGGTATTTGAAATGAGTTTCAATAGAAAACCAAAGCGATAGGGGGCTGCCCAGCAGATGCTCGCTCGCAGCGTATTTCGGAAGACCAGCATTAAAAATAACTAAATCATAGGCATCGAAATCAACTTGCTTTTCACTTTGCAGAAGCACCGATTGCAAGAATAATGATCGCGCCGCCGGACTCATTTTGGTCAAGAAGATATCCAGCGTGTTTTTCATTTCAATTTGCGGAATAGATACAAATAATTTCAAGCTATCCCATATCGAATAAGCGAGAACTTTTTTGTTCTTTAGTTTGCCATAGTTAACAATGTTTTCAATTTGAGTATCTTTGCCAGATCCATCAAGACCTGTGATAACCCACTTCATTACGCGTATCTCGCATAGGTAGATTTCAAGATATCAACAGCATCTTGAATATCTTTTTGAGTATGCGTTGCCATCAAAGATACACGAAAGCGTTCGCCACCTTTTGGTACACCAGGAGGTTCGATGGGATTTACAAATAATCCGTTCTCGTGAAGTTTTTGCGAAAGTACGCGGAAACTTTCCGGAGTTGGCGGGAACACTGGAATTATGGCGCTACCGGTGCGCGTGTATTTGATGCCGGCTTTATCTAAACAGTCATAGAAAAATTTAATATTCGCATGAAGTTTGTCCACGCGTTCCGTTGAACGCTCCAAAATGTCTAAGCAAGCTAAAATTACAGCCATCGAAACCGGCGACAAAGACGCCGTAAAGAAATACGGACGAGAGAAGAATCTTAAAAAATTAATTGTATTCTTGTCCGCAGCAAAGAAACCGCCAGTGATTGAAAAGGCCTTAGAAAAAGTGCCCATGGCGTATTGCAGACGATCGGTAATACCGGCTTCTTCGGCCATTCCGCGTCCTTTACCCATTACTCCGGTTCCATGGGCATCATCTATTACATATTTGGCATCGTATTTCTGGCAGACGTCTGAGATTTCTTTTACAGGCGCTAATTCGCCATTCATTGAATACACGCCCTGAGTTGTTACCCACAGATCTCGTTTTGCGTCTTTATCGCGGTATTTTTTTAGCATTTTATCTAGATCATCAGGATCATTGTGATTAAATCGAAAGGCTGTCTTTCGGCCTAACTTAATACCATCAACAACGGAAGCATGAGAAATTTCATCAAAAAATAATAGAGCCGAGTCTGAAACAAGCGTTGTAACCCACGTCAGGCTGGTCATGTAGCCAGAAGGTAAAATAATACAATCTTCTTTACCTTTGAAGTGAGCTAGGCGTTCTTCAACAGTTCGGTGTAGTTGTGACGTGCCGTTTAGAAGCATTGGGCCACCCATGCCTAGTCCTTGTTTGTCGATAGCTTCCTTGGCTTTTTCTTTAACTTCGGGATCATTGGCGAATCCGAGATAATTGTTAGAACCCATCATGATCATATCGATGGTTTTGCCAGTCATTGGATCTTTAACTAATACGCGACGATCAACTGGTGAAATAATTTCGCGATGATAAAGTAATTTGCCTTCATTATAAAGGGGGCGAAAATAACTTTCGAAAAAATCAACGTCGGCGTCGATCTGTCCTTTAAACTGACTTGCAAGTGTAAGTAAGTTAACTGCATCTGATGTATTGTCGTTCCAAGTAGTCGTATTATCCATTCCTAAAGCGTAAGTTTTTTATGAGGCCTTGTCCATGAATTTTGCTGATACCAATGGTAAGTCGACGATATCGTTTCATTCAAATTATGCGAATAGTTGAAGTTCATATCGGATGTGAACTCAGATGTATCAAAAACCCAGTACGGAGCCATGATTTCATCTATTTTATTAAGATTTTTATTTGTTTTTTTACCTGTGAGAAACTCGATGCAGTCGAAAAATTTTAAGTACAAACGAGTCATCGTATAGTTTATATATAATATCTTAAGCGGTCTTCCCAAGAAAGCCTCCATTGCCGTTTTCATTTGATCCCAGTCGGCTATTTCGGGATAGGCAATATGATAAACTTTATTCGTGATATTTGAAAATAGGGCCGTTTGGATAGCAGACACCAAATCTGTCACATAAACAAATTGAAACGTTTTGTTTTTCTGGCCAAGTATTGGAAATTTCCCTTTATCCGCTGTCTGAAAAATTTCAAGAAACGTTTTGTCTTCTGGCCCAAGAATTGGTGCCGGTCTAAAAATAAGTGAGGGGACTCCAGACTTTAAAACCTCTTTTTCTGCGCGCAGTTTAGTTTCGCCGTAAAATGAGAGTGGCCGGGGCGTTGCCGACGATTTCAATTTGTTAGACTTTGAATCACTTGGTCCTAGAGCGCTTTGGGATGAAATAAAAATCAATTTCTTTAAATTTTTAGGCACTTGAACGAGTAATTCTTGGGTGATTTCTAAATTAGATCTTAAATAACTTTCATATTTAGCCCCAAGCATTGTTCCAGCACAATGCACAACGTACTGAATCGGTGGCAGTGATTGCGTTAACTGACTGAGCTCTGTAAAGTAGCCAGATAAAATTTTTAGGTGGCTATAATCCAAGGAACCCCATTTCTCTTTGAACACATCGACTTGAGACGGTAGCATGAATGCGTATACCGTATAGTGTTCGACCAGCGCGCGACAGAGGTGAGTCCCCACAAAACCGTCCGCTCCGGTAACTAAAATAATTGTTTCTCTTGGGTTCATTATGATTTATCGTTTCATACAATATGGTGTCCTACAATCAGAAATACGAATACATTCTCTTAGATTTGGATGGAACTCTTGTTGAGTCTCCTAAAAAAAGATTTTTGCTTTACAACACCATCGGGCTTTTTAAAAGGTTTGTAAAAATTTTCGGATATCTGCGCACAGTTTCTATTGTTACAAAATCTATTTCTTCGATGCTAAATAATGACACAGACCAAGTGAATTACGAACGCCTAGTTGAAATGTGTCATTATGAATCTAACACGCCAAAAGAAATTATACACAGGGAGCTCGATGGCTATTATCGAAACGATTTTATGGCTTGGCAAAGTTTGTTTACACCAGTGCCTGGCGCGGTTGAGTTTGTTAAGAAGGCTAAAGCTCAAGGAAAGAAAGTTTTTGTTTGGACCAATCCGGTGTGGCCAGAGTTTAATGTAAAAAAACGTCTTGAATGGGGCGGCTTTGATATCGCAGATTTTTCTGGGTTCACTCACTCGCAAAACTCAATAGGTTGTAAGCCTCATATTAACTATTATAAAACCTCGCTGAAGCTTTTTAATTTGAATCCCGAAAGATGTATTTTTGTTGGGGATAGTGAATATAAAGACGGTCCCGCTCGATTGGTCGGCATCGAAACAGTCATTCTTTCGTCGAATAAAGAAAAATCCTGGAAAGAATTGTCGGAAAAGATCTTGGCTTAAACGATTAAATCTTTAGATAAAGACTGTGCCCATGCTTGTTGGGACTGCAAGTAAAATGCTGGACTCTTGATGTCGGCCAATAAATTGCGAATTGGATTTAGTTCAATGGCCTGATTGTTTATGTGCAGTTGATTTAACGAAATATTGATTTTCCCTATGGGCATAAAAGAAAAACCATTCGTATTCATTTCAGCTTCAAATGCGTCTTTGCTTGAAGGTGGCACAGAAAACAATAATTCAAAATCACCAAGGTGAATACTAGCAAAGAGTATTAAAGGCACTTTCAATTGAGCCGCAATTTTCTGACTGAGAGGGTGAAAGTGAGAGGACTTTAATGACAAATCTGATTGCATGTTATTGATTGCACACAAAAAATCAACCGCAGCTAAAAGACCGTCGCTGGTGTCAATGCAGGCAGATGCATAACGACTAATGATTTGGGCTTCTTTCAGTCGAGCGATGGGTTTAAAACTTTGTTCGATTTGGCTCGCCATTTCTTGAGAGTGATTTTTGATGACGAAGTTTGCGAAACCGGTAGCGACGCCCATACCGACTGGCCCGGTGATGTATAGCAGGTCACCATCGCGAGCACCCGTCCTTGACAGTACTATTGATTTAGCTCGTTGACCAACGGCTGTGCAAGAGACTAGAAAATTTGACGACGTGTTAGTGTCGCCCCCTAAAAGATGCGTTTCGTGAAATTCAAGGGCATCACGAGTTCCGAGCCAGAACTGAGACAAAAAAACAGGGTCTACCGAATCCGGTAGACTTAAACCAACTAAGATACCTAATGGGTCGGCAGCTACAGCGGCCAAATCAGAAAGACTTGAAACGACATTAATCCAGCCGATAATGTAGGGATTTGTAATCAGCTTCCACTCAAGCTCTTCACATAAAATGTCAGACGTAATCGCAATATTCTTTTCCAACCCCAAATCTAAAATTTCGCTGTCAGATTCATAGATTTGATTGCGCTGATAGGATGCGCGTTTGAACAGCGCAACTAATTTAGTAATCTTCTCGATTTCGGCAATTTGATTCACGAAAGTCTCTTTATCATTCCAGTTGTAGTATCCACTTCAATCAAATCACCATTCTTGATTGTTTTCAAGTTAACTACTTGCAGAAGGCAAGGTATCTGCAATTCCCGGGCGATAATGGCGCCGTGACTTAATAGCCCACCACTTTCTGATAATATTGCGAGCGATTTAACGAACGCGTTGTGGAAATTCGGTGAGGGGGTTTGGCACAGCAAAACGCAATCTTGGGGACAGTTTTCTAAGGATTCATAATCAGTCACCCAAATGGCCGGGCCGCGCGCCTGGCCAGGACTAGCAACAATTCCAGATAGTTCGTCTTTAACAAGCGATAGTTCCGTCGAGGTTAATGCTTTTGACGTATAGAAAATAGACTCGCGAAATTCAATAGCATTGTCAGGTAACTCATCTGATGCATTCGGCTTAAGATAGGACTTTCGCATTTTAATAATTCTTTGGATTGCGACTGAATCTAAGGCGTTTCCTTTTATTGCGTCTGAGTGTTTTGAAATCACTTCATCAAGAGTCAGAAAGAACAATTCATTTCGGTCATGAAGAATTTTGCGCTGAACCCATTCATCGGCTATTTTATATAGAAGGGTTCGAACCGTTGGAAATTGGTAGGATGCATAGAATCTGTGTTGCTCATCACATGAGACAAGCTGAATAAACTGGGCGGCAATTTCATTGTCAGAAAATGTTTGATTCGCACGCGATGCTAAAAGGGATTCGCGTCGCTCTGAAATCATTTTTTTAATAAGATCTGATTTTTCTGAAAATGTAGGTTGGGCTACATCCCAGCTCAATGAAAGGTGACCAATTTTTTGAGTTACGAACGCTAAAGTATTTTGTTCGTCAACTAGCAAACTGCCCTCTGCAATCAGCTGGCTAATATGATGACTAATTTGAAATGGACTTTGCGCCGTCAATGAAGGAATGGAAATGGTTTCATTCTTCCAACGAGCCAGCAGCTCAAGGAGACTTTTAAGAAGGTTTTTATAAAAGTAGATGGCGAAATCCAAACGGTTGTAAGCGCAACCATCGTTTTCGATTTTGGCCATTAGAATATTAAAATCAGGTTGAGTGGCGTACCAGGAAAGTCCTGCTAAAGTGTTATCATCAAAATTCTTCAAATGTTTAGGAAGCTCGCTCTGCCAATCATAAATAGTCTTTTGAATTTTGGGCTTTAATTCCTTTTGGTAAACTCTTTTGACCCAACGAACTTTAAATGTTTCGCGCCCGCGAAAAACAAAGAGCGCAGAGAGCGCATGCAGAAAGATCTTTAAAAAAAGTCCAGCTAATGTTGGCAATGAAAAGTTATATAAGGGAATCCGTCTAAAAAAATCTTTACCTGAATAAAGGTAACCATCAATCCAGCGCGCGATATAGTCCTTGTTCAACTTTTTCAAATAAAATTCGGAACGAATAGATTTTAAATTCACATCTAGAGCCGACTGCAAGACACTCCATCCTAAGGGTGATAGTGCTTCGGGAAAGCGTTCTTTAGATTCTTCACGAGTCCAAATCATTCCGGGCCTCACTCTAGCTTTGTTTTAATTTGCTCAATAGAATCTACGGGCAAGTTTAAAGATTTAATTTTCTGATTTAATGTTTTCGGAATCGGAATCAGAATGCCAAAAGTTAGAATGCTAATGATAAAATAACCAAGTGATTTCGCCAGGTCTAGGTGGTATTTAGCAATTAAAAGAAAATGCAGATTCCATCCCAGATCAAACGCGAATACTCGGGATAATAAATACGATGTTTTTAGATACGCATACCCTAAGGCAAATGGGTTAGGATTGTCGTCCAAGCTTTGCATATAAATTACGTCTTGTTTCTTTGGCCATAGAAAGTGCTTCCACATTTTCATTAAAAAATAGAATTTTTCGTAGAACATGTCAGACAGGGAAAATAGAGCGTAGTTCTTTTCGATACGGCTCGTTTGAGTACTTCGCGATCGTACCAAGTAGTAAAGCTCCCGGCAGCGAATCGCGGTATCTTTTACAATGAAAGGGTCGGTAAAAGGTTTTAATTCGTTTATCCATGTTTGGAACGTAGAGTTGGGTTGAATTCGGTTGAGCAGAGATAAACTTCGGTAAATCGGATCATAAGCTTTAGTTGCGTGTACGAGTTTTAAAAAAGTATCCTGCGGAATATTTCCCTGTTTAGATCGATACCAGTTTAGAGGATCGCAAAGTTCTTTTAAGCCTGTTTTGTAATAGGCTAAGTGGACGACTAGATGGAAGAAAAAATACAAATCATTTAACCGCAAGCAGGGTAATCCTAAATAGGAATGTGGAACCGTATTTTTCCAAAGATCAGTTTCGGAAATTTTTATTTTTGAAAGGGGCGTGATAATGTTCCAGTGTGTACCCAAAACGCAATCCATCGTGGGCGTGAAAAAAGGCGGCCAGTGGTGCGAAAACTTTTCTTGTTTTCGGAAATTGCTGCCTCCAAGGCTAGCCGCGCATTGTAACTGTAAGTCGGAATATATCATGGCTAATTCGTCTAGTGATGATTTTTTGACGAGGAAGTCCACATCATTCATTTTTTTATAGTAAAGCGATCCATACATCGTATCAGCAAGTGCTTGTCCTTTTAAAATTATAAATGGAATATGTTTTTGATAGATTATCGAGAAGATTTCCTTTGCTTCCGCATTTCTAAGTGAATTTTCTTTTGTGATTTTATCGTAAGTTTTTTTTAATTCAGATTGAATATCCGATGGAACAGGTAGGTTATGTTTCTGTATGTTTAAATAAACCAAACTGTCACAAGCATTGAGTTTGACGAGTTCTAAAAACAAAGTCCATTGGTTGCTCGAGTTGAGTTCGTTCACCAATAGATCAAGGCGCTTTTTCTCGTCAAGATTTAGGTGTTGCAGATTTAACAGACAAATGGCTTCTGAAACCTCATTTTTGATTTTGAGCATGTGCAGCTTTCAAGATTTCTTCGTTATCTTTTTCATATCGTGTTTTAAAAACCCAATCCCAGATGCATAAGACTTTTCCAAAATTAGTGTACATACTTTCTGATTGGTGATGCCAGCGATGTAATTCTGACGTGTTAAGTACCTTGTTAATAAGAAAGGTGCTATGTCGGAAATTTACGTGAATCAAAATCCCCGTAACCCCACTTAAAGTTATAAATAAGTATTGTACCTGTGGGCTAACTGAAAATAGTAAAAGAGGCAGAAAGTAAAAGAAGGCACTCAAGAAAATATCTAGCACATTGAATGTCGCCGAATTATTCCAATACACGGTTGGATATTGGTGATGATATTTATGAATCGACCAGACTAAATCTGATTTATGTCCTAAATAGTGATACGCATAGTAAAAAAGTTCAGCGATGATTAAAATGGAAAATGTTTGGGCAATGGCATTCCAGTGGTGCGGCCATAGAAAACCAAGAGTTGGCACTTTCTCCGTTTTTAAATAGTTTCCAAGAATATCAATGATGATAGAAATTACCGGCAGTTGGATGAACGTAAAATAGCTGTCCCATATGAATTGTTTAGTGAACATTTTAAACTGACGATTGAACGGCAAAAATACTTCTAACGCGAACGCCGTTAACATACTGCCAACTATTAAAAGTAGCGACAGCTGCTGTAATTCTGTCACACTCAATTTGTCGTACAACATGAAGATAGGTATGACAAAACACAAAATAAATAACGGGTAGATAGAGTGATGGAAAAAACGACTCATGCTTTACTATCATTTTCACGATGCAAATATGTCAACGTTTTCACAGAATAAAATAGAAGTTTTTTCAGTGGTGTCTAAAGTTAAGTCAGTTCTATTTTTACCAGAAGCTACTCGTTAAGTTTGGGTTAGGATTTGAAATTGCAGACCACTCGGGGGTAACGACAAACACTATTTATTAAAGGAGACTCTATGTCATTTGCAAAGGCTATGATTGCCGCTCTTGTTATGTTCTCAGTAGGGCAGGCTAAACCAATTATCAACGGTCACAATATTAAAGCGTACATCGATTCAGTTAAAATATCTATAGTTGTGAATGGCGAAAAATACGAAACATTTTCTTTATCGGCCCAAGGGATTGCATCCCCAAACGGTGAAGTTCGTTTAATTCACCCTAAATTAAAATTAGGGCAAGATCATTTCGGGATCGAATTGGATTCACGTGGTATCGGCGCTCCTATTCATTATAAAGCTGTAACTCAAGTCGCAGAAAGAATCTGCGCTGTAATGGGCCGTAAACCGGCAGTAGATGCGGCTGGATTATTAAAAACAACGGCTTACCAAAGCCCGTTTCAATCTCTTCGTATAGGCATAAGTGGGGCAAACGGTATCTTAGTTTTCTCAGCCACAGTGTCTTCAGGTAACCAAAAAGTTATCGACTCAATTATATGTGAGTAGTCAGTAAAATTATTTTTATCTTAAGAGGGCGTCCCGAATAGAGACGCCCTCTTTTTTTACCGCATTCATCTGCGATAAATACGATCTCAAAAAAAATAGGAAAATACTCGATAAGCCTAAAGTCCAGCCAAAATACTCCGAAAGGTTATCACGACCAACGCGCGTCGGTCGAGGCAAAGAACCTGACTAACGAAAGGAGTTAGGATGCCAGGGAAACCTGATATCTGACGAGTCTCAAAGAAAAAGATCATGAAACAAAAATGACTTAAAGGAGACTCTGAATGCACACGTATTTTAGAAATAAATCAGACAAACAACATATGATCTTGGAGTTATTAGAATTATCAGATCACCCGGAGACGGGGCCGCCTTAGCGGAACAAATAATAAAATGTTAAATTAAAAAAGCTTTGAGGAATCAAGGCTTTTTTAATTTCTGCACCTAGAATTCGAAGGGGATCGCGTTTGCGGTCCCTTTTTTTATTTAAAAGATTTTGGATCGGGGTGAGGAGAGGGCCTTTCTTTGAATGGGGGCTTTTGTCTTTTGAAACGCGGCCATCGTGGCCTCACAGGCGGCGCTTCGCTTAATACAGCATCCATGCTGCGCCTGAGGTTTCAAAAGACCAAAGCCCCCATTCAAAGAAAGGCATCTTCGAGAGAAAATCTTTTAAATAAAAAAGAACCTGCATATGCACTTGACTGGC
>DDVI01000091.1 GCA_002345205.1 Bdellovibrionaceae bacterium UBA2316
TTTGGGATCTATGAAAAATCCCGGTTAGACAACCTATAACAAGAGGAAATTATGATTTTTAGAGCCTTGGCCGTTCTAAGTTCTGTTCTAGTTATGCTCTCTGTTTCCTGTTCTACTTTGAACTCGAAAAAAATGACGGAAACATCCGATCCATTCATCAAGCTTGAAGACATTCGATCTGAGGAATCAATGAAATGGGTTAGAAGCGAAAACGAACTTTCTAGTTCACACTTAAAAGCAAATCCTGCATTCAATTTACTGAAAGAAAGCATCAAAGGCATCTTAGCCAGTAAAGAAAAAATTCCCAATGTCACTATCATTGAAGATTACTTCTACAATCATTGGACTGATGAAAAAAATCCTCGTGGATTATGGAGACGCGCTAAAATATCTGAGTTAAATAAAAAGCACCCCGCTTGGGATGTTTTGATTGATGTGGACGTCTTAGGAAAATCCGAAAATGAAAGCTGGGTGCTAAAACGTACTGAGATCCTAAGAGGCGATCATACACGCGCGCTTGTATTTTTATCCCGCAAAGGTAAAGACGCCACAGTTATGCGTGAATTTGACTTGAGCACTAAAACTTTTGTTAAAGATGGCTTTACACTTCTAGAATCAAAAATGTCTGTGGCCTGGTTTGATAAAGACACTCTGATCGTCGGTACTGATTTCGGTTCTGGATCGATTACTGAGTCTGGCTATCCCCGCTTTGCAAAAATTCTTAAACGCAATCAAGTTATCACCGATGCCAAGATGGTGTTTGAAACATCGGTTAAAAACATGGGCGTATGGGCTTCAACTATCCATGATGGCAAAAGCTCGTACACAGTGATCACAGATCAGGTTAATTTCTACGAATCGACTTCGTATTTGGTTACTGCAGATTTCGCAGTGAAGAAACTACCTATTCCGAAAGATGCAGAAATTGCCGGGATTTTTAAAGGTGATATTTACTATTTAACTAAAAGCGAATTGAAGACTGAAAAACAAACATTCAAGTCTGGATCGTTGGTTAAAGTTTCTATCGCAAAAATCCTGAGTAGCCCGACGTTAACCGCTGATCCCGAACTAGTTTTCCTTTCAACGCCAAACCAAATTTACAGCAACATTAGTTTTTCTAAAAACAAACGCTGGTTAACAGCGCTCAATCAAGTGAATCCAAATATTTTTGAATTAAATGAAAAAAATCAGCTGGTACCTTTGAAACTGCCAACCGTTGGGAACTCATCTTTGATGGCCGCTGCTGATAACTCTGACCAAATTTTGGTGACATATTCAAACTTTAATCAACCTACTACCTTGTATAGCTATGAAAATAGTCGATTAACAAAACTACGCGCTCTACCTGCATTTTTTAATTCCGTTGGTATCCAAGTTGAACAGCGCTGGGCTAATAGCAAAGATGGAACTAAAGTACCCTACTATTTAGTTAGAAATAAAAAACACATTAATAACTCAAAAAACCCAACTTTACTGTATGCGTACGGTGGTTTCGAAGTCGCTATGCAGCCCTATTATTCGGGCGTAATGGGTAAAGCATGGTTAGAAAATGGCGGAACCTATGTTCTGGCGAACATTCGCGGTGGTGGCGAATTTGGACCTAGCTGGCATCAATCGGCTCTTAAATTAAATCGTCAGCGCGCATTCGACGATTTCTTTGCCGTTGCGGAAGATTTAATAAAGACAAAAGTTACATCACCTAACAACCTAGGTATTATGGGCGGCAGTAATGGCGGTTTGTTAATGGGAGTCGCATTAACTCAAAGACCTGATTTATTTAATGCCGTTCTGTGTGAAGTTCCTCTATTAGACATGTCTCGTTACCACTTGCTATTGGCGGGCGCCAGCTGGATGGCGGAATATGGCTCTCCGGATGTGCCTTCTGAAAGAGAATATTTATTGAAATATTCTCCTTACCAAAATGTAAAAGCGACGGAAAAATATCCCGAGATTTTCATCACAACATCAACTGAAGACGACCGCGTTCATCCAGGCCATGCTCGCAAGATGGCGGCTAAGTTAAAATCGATGGGCAAACCATATCGCTATTTTGAAAACACTGAAGGTGGTCACGGCAGAACTGCGGATTTAAATCAAGCCGCCGAATATTTAGCAATGCAGTACATTTTCTTAAGAGAAAAATTATTTAATTAGGCTTTTGCTTCTGGATTGGGTTTCTTCTTTTGAACGAAGCCCACCATTAGAATGCCGATGTAATAAAGAGCAATCATCGGTACTAACATGATCGTCATACTCATCACATCAGGCGGAGTAATCAATGCTGCGATGAGTGCTAAAATCATGATCGCGTAACGACCTTTATCAATTAAAAATTTCTGCGAAACTAATCCGGCCATTGCCATTAGTGTTAAAATTAACGGAAGCTCGAATGAAACTCCAAACATTAACGCAAACTGACTCACAAAATCCATATAGTGATCAATTGTAATCATCGGCTTATCTTGATCGCCGCCAAAACTAAACAAAAAATCAAACGTCATTGGCAGAGCGACGAAATAAGAAAAGCAAACTCCAGAGAAAAACAAAAACGATCCGATCGTAATAAAACTCGTCATGTACTTGCGTTCGTTTTTATATAATCCCGGGGCAACAAATTTCCAAAGTTGGTACAACCAAAACGGACACGATCCAATGATCCCGGCGACTATCGCAAGTTTAAAATGAGCGACGAATTTATCCATTGGCGCGGTATAAACCAAACCGCCCGCAGGCAGATATTTTTCAATTGGTTTGCGAATAAAATCAAATAGCTCTTTACTGTAATCATAGGCAACAGCGGTAAATACCAAGAGAGCATATAAGCTATAAACAATACGCTTTCGAAGTTCTGTCAGATGATCTGTTAACGTCATATTCTGATCGAGTGTTTCTTCGTTCTGATTTGTTTCCATCTAGTCTTTTTTCTCGCCATTAGATTGAGTGGTATCTGTAGAAACAACATTCGGTTCTGGAGTTTCCGCCGCATCTGTATTTGGATTCGGATTAAATGCAAACGTTGTTTGATCGGGCGGCTCAACTTTAAACTCAGAAGCCGAAGTCGGTTTTGAGGTGTCATCTACTGGCGGAGGGGTATTCTTCACCCGAGGATCTTTCATTATCGGGATCGGCGGCGGTTCTTTTTGTTGCTTACGGGGATCCAAACTTTCTAAATCTAAATCAACACGCGCTTGTTGTTTAATGTCTTCCGTTAATCCCTCAGCGCTGCGTTTTAAATCGTTGATAAATCGCCCTAAGGTGCGTGCTACTTCGGGTAATTGCTGTGGACCAATCAAGATCAAAGCAAGAACTCCTAGTAAAATTATTTCGCTCATTCCAAGGCCAAACATATCAGTATTATAGTGCTGTTATATTTGAGTGTCACTGAGGTATTTCACTCGACGGAATGCTAGTTTTATTGTTTTAGCGGGTTTTTCGGGTCGTTCGGTATTGTTACGATACCCATTTCAATCAACTTTTCTTTAGCTAAGGTCGACCCCGTTTGAAGGTAGCGATCATACAGTCTTAAAAGACTCTGATTATTAGACACCATTGTGTTTTGACTAATATAGGTTAAAGCCTCTACGTAATCCACGAAACGTTTAGAAATAGTCTCAAAAACATCTTTTAAAGGATCTTTTTTGTCAACCGCTTTAGACAATGTGCCGTACGCTGCACCACCCATATTTACGTAGTAATCAATATCAACAATTTTTCTTTGTAATGAATCTCCAAAGAATCCACTGATGTAAAGGGAACGATCACCTAATTTTTTAAGCAATTCTATTTTTTGTCGCGATTCTGCATTTGCAGCCGTTAGATATAATTCGGCCAACGTGTTCGGTTTGCGTTTGCCCGATTCGTCTACATTTTCTTTTTCGAAAAGATTTTTTGCATCTAAATAAAACTCCAGAACCTCAATGAGGTAACCTTTGACCTGGTTTTCTGTTTTTATTTTTCGCGCGCTAAAGGCGTCGTCAAGCATTTGACCGAAGTAGTCTCTAGAACTAATTAGAATGTTTATTTCTTGCTTAATAGCAGCGCTCATAAACCTGTTATCTTTAAGTATAATAATTTTTCGGAATAAAATTAACTAAAAATAACGGCAAGATCAGATAGAAATTATGATGGATAGTATACGTTTGAGTTATAGAAAGACGGTTGTGTCTCGTTATGAAACACAACCTTGTTCTAGATGATTACTTAAGGAAATCAGCTAAAATTCTCATACCAACAAGAACTTTCTTTTCAGTTTGAGTGTCGCCGTTTTCAGGCTTAGTGTCTTTTTGAGTACCAACAACATGGAATCTCCAGTTGTCGTCTTTGATAGGCTTGAATTCGTAAGCTAACGATAGTCCAGTTACATCAGATTTAGTTTTAGTATCTACACCTGTCGATGTATTAACTGCAGAACTTTCATATTTCACGTGAACCGAACCCGTTTCCATTTTGTAACGAACTAATGCTACGGCAGAAGTGGTATCTAGTGCTTTACCTGTTGTTTGTGGGTCTGGCTTTCTTGTGTTGCTCAGCATATCAGCTTCGATTTCAAAGTCAGAAACTAAGAATTTCGCGCCCACGGCAACGTAATTACGAGTTTGTTTAACCGTCGCTGAGTCTTTGAAGTCTTCTGTGTGGTAGCTGATGCTTGGTAGGATTGTTCCTTCAGCAAATTTACCAAAGTAAGTTAAACCAGCCAATTGGCTAGTACTGCTTAAGCTGCCACCAGAGGTAACATCTTCTGTGATGTTGGCCACGTTGATGTTTAATTTATGGTCGCCCCATACACCTTGAGCTTGCATACCCACTGGCCAATAAATTTTACCAACTTCGTCACCCGCAGTAGAGCGTAAATAGATATCACCTGGATTGTTCATCGCTTCTGCGCCGCCCATACCTGTGATGATTTTACCCATTGATAAATTCCACTCATCATTTAATTTATGAGTTAAGAACGCAAAGTCGACGTGGTTTGAAACACCTGCACGTGCTGCATTTGCTTCAGTTGATTTCAAAGGATCCAGACGAACACGATATGTGTTTAGTTCACCAAGTGAACCTTGAAAATCTATCTTTAAACGATTAATTTTGAAAACCGAGTATGCGGGTTTCGCTAATTTGTCGTTAGTGCTGTATGATTCAAATTCTGTTCTTGCATCGAGATTAATTTTCCCGGCAAAAGCAGCAGAACATGCAAACGTTAAAAGAGTTGTTTTTAATACTAGTGATTTCATATATCTCCTATATGAGATATATGCTGAAGGTATTTTTTTTTACTGTCAATCGGGCAAGACTTACCTGGTCTGGGAGCGACTACCTAAAGTCGCCCCTAGCCTGCAAGTTTTGAAAGTTCGACCATTGATGAAGTCAATGATTGAGTATCCGCTGAAAGTTGGTCAGCAGTACCTGTGAACTCCATAGCATTTTTTGCATTAGTTTGCGAAACCGTATCAAGATGAATTAACGTCTGAGAAATTTGACGTACACCCTGACTTTGTTCTTTGCTGCCATCCGCAATTTCTTTTGTGATAACACTTAATTTCTGAACGGAATCTAGTATTTGCGTGAACAACTGACGCCCCTGATCGGCACGAGTTAAACTTTCTTGGGTATTACGACTAGACTCTGATATCAGACTTGAAATCTCTTTTGCTGCGACTGAAGATTTGGCCGCCAAAGAACGAACAGCATCGGCCACTACAGCAAATCCTTTACCTTGTTCACCCGCACGCGCTGCTTCGACGGCCGCATTTAAAGCAAGCAAGTTTGTTTGGAATGATATATCCTCGATCATCCCAATGATTTCATTTATTTTCTTTGAAGACTCGTTCATGTTTCCAATCGATTCCATTAGACCGCCAATTACTTTTTGGCCATTGTTAACTATAGAATAGCTTGAATTAGCGATTTCTGCCCCTTGTTGAGCGCCTTCCGCGTTTCGATCAATCAGTGTTGAAATTTCATGAAGAGTGACAACCGTTTCTTCCAGTGAAGAAGCCGCCGAGTTTGAAGCTTTCGATAGTTCAACGCTAGATCCGCGCAAAGTCCCCGATGAAGTAACTAGTGACCCACTACTAACTTCCATTGTTTTGACCGCGCTTTGTAGTTTCTTTCTAATATTAAATGCTATGTAAACACCTACCGATAGCGATAACAAAATTCCCACCACGCCAGCAACAATTGAAAATAATTTTGCTTCGCCCTGAGTAATTTTAGATTCGTTTAAACTCTTAGTTAAATTTGTACGCAATTGTGTCTGAATTGTAGAAAATTCCTTAGAGATTTGCGAAAACTCTGGGGACAGTACGGAAATAAAATAATCCGTAGCCTCTGCCGATTTACCTACCAAAATTTTTTCGTTCATGACGACTTCAATTTTTTTATTATACTCTATGTACTTGTCCACAACAGAGTCGCAATGGTCGCATTGTTTCAGGGACTCCAAAAGATTTGTGCGACTTTTGTTAAAGTCATCGACTTGCTTTTCCAGCTTATCGATGTCTTTTTGTGCGATCATTGCAACAATTGAAAGATGATTATCATCTAGGATATCAGCTAACTTTACAGTTTCATCGTATTCAGATGACGTGTTTTCGCTTGCATCAATAACTTTACTCAAGCTACTTGATGAAATGTAACCGGAGATAAAGCCAATTGAAACTACAGCTAATGCCGAGATTAGCAATATAATCGATATCTGAACCGAAACACTTTTAAAGTTCATAAAATATCCTACTTTCTAAATGCTTACTTTAAATCATCCACGCTAAAACCAACAACTAGGCTGCCAATTACCGCACCACCATCAGATACTGGCACTGCTACTTGAATTTGTGATTTACCAGAGGACTCATCGACTTCTACTTTACCAATCCAGTTTTTACCTGCCATTGGATCATCATGTTTTGGTTTACCTTTATGGGACCAATTTGAAGTCTTTGCCAAAAAGGCAACTTTAGTTCCCGCGGAGTTATTTAGAAAGGCTTCCGTCACCGCAGGTCCTTTTGATTTCTTTAACTCTTCCGCCGCTGCGTTTTTTGTAAAACCACGAATGGCCGGATCTAAAACGGATAATTTGGCCCATTTATCTTGGGTCATATCTTTGCCTTCGGGAGACGCATTCGATGCCTTAACAGCATCAACGACTGTTTTGGCAGCGGCCCACGTTTTAACTGTTTCAATTTGTTTATCCAATGCGGCCTTTTTATCCGCTGGCAGATCTGACGCCATTACATTAAAACTCAAAAGTACTAATACGCTCGCTAAAATGGTTTTCATTTTTACTCCTGTGTCTTCAAACACTTGTTTATGTGTCGGAATGTATACATAAAAATTTAAGCGGACCGACGTCTAGACCGCCAATTCTACGCTCAAGTTTTCTTGAGATTTCTCATTTTGGAATTAAATTGTTCACGCCCGAGTGTTTAAGCCATGTTTTCTCGGAAAATAAATAACTTAGGACTATCCCGACAAATATTACAATAAAGGCGCACAGGCCAAAAATGATCCACGCTTTAATTTCATTTTCGATAGGTGCTAGATAGAGGCCTGATAAAATTAAACCAACAAATGCGAATACAAATAATTGCAATGCGAATACGACACAGATCGCACCTAAAATACTGGTTCTAACTATTTGCAAAAATTTAAGGTAGGCCAAAATACCTTTCTTCTTAGCCTCGGTAATGAATCGATGACCCTCTATAAGTTTTAGTAAAATAGAAAGAATATTTAGAATCATTTATCTTTTCGCCCCAAGAATAGTCCTAATAAGAACGCGATTAAACCAACGATTCCAATGGTCAACCATGGACTTTCTTTTACCTTTGCTTCCACCTGTTTTTTCGTGGCCTTCGCTTCACTTTCGACTTTGTTTTTAAGTTCATCAAAATAAGGCCGCATGTCTTCTAGTGCCGACTTGATTTCTTCGTAGTCCTTTTCGATATGTTCGCGAACTTTTTCGGTCTTTGTTTGGGACATAGATTCTAGTTTGGAAATAGCTTCTGATAATGAATTAATCGAATCTTTGGACATGGTGTTGGCTCCTTTTAGCCATTTTGTATCGGCAGGCTGAAGAAAAATACCAACTAGACTTTGCTCTAGAGATTCGTTTAAATAGTTTTCAAAACGGGATGTATAAAATGATTACCGAATACAAAAATAAATTTCTAAAATATTACGAAGAAAATGAAACAAAACTCGATGTCATCGTTTTCGTTGCCGGTTTTCTTTTCGACATTGCAACAATGTCCGACATCGATGATATTTTTTCTATCGTTCAGCAGATTGTTTACCTGGGTATAATCTTTTCTGTTATCTATTTTGAAATTCTATTTAGATTGTTCAAATGGAAACCTGGACCTAGCATTTCGCGTGTTTGGGAATACCGTACACTGGTTCTACACTTCTTCCTTGGTTCGCTTTTAAGCCTATACTCATTGTTTTACATTAAAAGCGCATCTGTTTTAAATAGTTTAATTTTCTTAGGCATGATGCTTTTGGTTTTATGTGCAAACGAACTTCCTGGAGTTAAAAAATCAAACATTAGCATCAAAACTGGAATGTTTGGTGTGTGTTTGTTTTCGTTTTTTTCAATTTTGTTCCCTTTAATTTTAGGTTTTGTCGGCTGGACGCCGCTATTGTTAGCGATTGCAGCTACGGGAAGTGTTTTCTATGGAATGTACCGTCTTTTGTTCAAAAAAATCCCGGATCATTATTCGCTAACGAAAATTGTCTTGGCTCCGGCCGGTTCTGTCATAGGGTTGTTTTTGGTTTTCTACGTAATGGGCTGGATTCCCCCGATACCTTTAAGCGTTGTCGAGCATGGAATTTACCACAACATCGACCGGCAGGATGGGAACTATTTACTATCAAGTGAACGACCATGGTGGCGATTTTGGCAATCGGGCGACCAACACTTTATCGCCCGTCCTGGAGATAAAGTTTTTTATTACGCGCAAATTTATTCCCCGACACGCTTTCAAGATCAAATTTTTATTCAATGGTCACAGAAAAATAGTAAAGGTAACTGGGTGGCGGCTGACAAAATTCCACTCCAAGTCGTGGGCGGCCGTAAAATGGGTTTCCGCGGATTTGCCTTTAAGGCAAACTATCAACCGGGCGAATGGCGCGTACACGTTTTAACAAGCCACGGCCAGGAAATCACTCGAATTAGTTTCGAAATAGAAAGCTCGGCAGAAACCGAGCCTAGAGTGTTCAATATTGAAAAAAAATAGGCCGAGCTTAATTAGAAGCTCGGCCCAACTACAGATATAACTGAATTTTGCGAGAATATTTTCTGACTTAACGCCTGAACATCCTCTGCCGTCACTTCAAAGTAGCGGCTTGAAGATTTAAACGTTTCATCCGCATCTAAGCCGTACACAACATCAAACAAAATACTGTTACAGATGCTGCCTTTTCTTTGTAAATCGATATCGTTTCTTCCGGCTAGGTAACGCTGTGAACGCATTAGTTCGTCTGTTCCCACTTTAGTATTACATAGTTTAGCGAATTCATCTTTGATCATTTGAATTGCCTTTTTAGATTTTTCCGGAGAACAGCCGATATACGCACCGAAGTATCCCGTTTCAATTCCCGCCATTTTTAAAGGCGACACTGAATAAGCTAGTGAGTTTTTATCACGCAATTCAAAAAACAGTCGACCCCCTTGACCAGCGAGGATAGATTGAATCACATCCAGTGTGTAGCGTTCCTCGTCTTTAAAGCTTAGTCCACGATAACCCACAATAATGTGCGATTGCTCTTTTTTAAGTTCTTTAAATGAAAACTGATCCTGACTTACCTTGCTTAAATTCGCAGTGCCTTCGATTTTCTTGCCTTCTGGCATGAGCGTGATTAACTGATTCAGATTTTCTACTAAATTTTCGCGATTGAAATCCCCAACCGCACAGATTGCAACATTCTTATGACTGAAAATTGATTTGTGATAATCAAGCATCGTTTCTCGGGTAATTAAATCCAATGACTCTTTTGTTCCCAGAACTTCACGTGAATAGGGATGATTTGGAAACATCATTTTCATAAATTCTTTAACACAAACTTGCGATGGATTGTCATTTTGCGATTGAATTTGGTTTTTTTGAATTTGTTTTTCCCGTTCAATGATTTTTGCATCGAAAGTCGGTGCCTGAACCGTATCCATCATCATCGAAAGCATGTCTTTTTGGAATGCAGACAGAAACTCGCTGGAAACGCCGACCGTATTCCTACCAGAGAAGCAACTCATCGATGAAGCCAACATATCTAATTTCAAGTTTATTTCATTTTCTGTAAAATTCTTTGAACCCGCTGGCCATACACGTGAATACAGTTCTGATAGGCCTTCAAGT
The DNA here is from genome assembly GCA_002345205.1 of Bdellovibrionaceae bacterium UBA2316. Classification (GTDB taxonomy): domain Bacteria; phylum Bdellovibrionota; class Bdellovibrionia; order Bdellovibrionales; family Bdellovibrionaceae; genus UBA2316. The sequence continues at coordinate 10,350 of DDVI01000091.1, forward strand.
TTTTTATCTTCGATGCGCGTTCCACCCAAGAACGCCATTTTAATACTGCACGTAGGCGTTTCTTTTTGTTCACGTAAATATAAAGTAACGCCTTTATTAAGCGCGATCTTTTCCGTTACCGGCGATTTAACACCCAAATCGTGTTTGAATTTCAATGTTTGAATTTTCTTCGGCTTCTCTTTTGTTTTAGCGTGCAAGCGTTTTTTATCTTTCAACGCTTCTTTTAAGTTTTTCACAAACTGGTTAACGACTTTTTTCACATCAGCCTCTTGACGCTGAGATAAAATTGCAACCGTTAGTTTTTTGGGATCGAAATATTTTTTGGCTAACTTGGTGAGGTCGCCTGGCTTCACCGAATAGATGGCTGCTAAATATTTTTTATAATACTCGCTATCTCCCATGAAGAATTCCTGCGAACCAGCTTTGCGAGCCAAACCATCGACTGTCTCTACAGAGTAGATTTGTTCACTTGCGATATTAGTTACGGCTTTTTGAATTTCCGCAAAAGTGGGCGGATTGTGATAAATATCCGCAATTTCGTTTACTAAAATTTCTAAATACCGTTCTAAATTTGCTGGTTGTAAACTGCCAGAGAAGGCTAATAAACCATCATCCTGTGGAGTAAACGTAAACGCGCCCGTTCCATTCACAATTGCTTCTTCAATTCTTAGCTTGTGTACTAAGCGCGAGCTGTCACCTTGTCCAAGAATTAAACTTAGTACGTCCAAACCCGGAATGTCTTTGTGTTTAATGCTCGGCGCTTTGAACGCTACGTATGTAAGTGTTTCCTGGAAGTCAGATTTTTTAATCGTGATCGAAGGCTTGGTTTGTACCGGTTCTTTTACGCGTTTTACTTTTTTAACTTTGAAATCTTTAAATTTACCAAAATAGGATTCCACTTCTTTTTTCATTTCGACCGATTTGAAATCACCCGAAACCACCAAGAACATATTTCTAGGAACATAGCGGCTTTCAAAGTAGCTTTTGATTTTCTTAGTCGACACTTTGCGAATATTGTCGGCATAACCAATCACCGGAACTTTGTACGCATGTTTTTTGTAGGCCGTTGAAAAAAGTAGCTGTCCGATTTGTCTCTGGGGAGAATCTTCACCACGCTTAATTTCTTCGATTACGACTTCGCGTTCGTTGTCGATTTCCGCTGAGTCAAACGTAGGAAATCCCATCATTTGGCTGATAACATCGAGCCCGACGTTGGCGAATTTTTTTGAAATCGTTACATAGAAAACAGTTTGGTCAAATGAAGTGTAGGCATTAAGCTCTCCGCCTGAGCCTTCTACTATGGCCGCTATCTCTCCCACCTTAAACTTCTCTGTTCCTTTAAACACCAGATGTTCAATAAAATGCGATAAGCCCTCTTCTTTTTTAACCTCATCGGCACTGCCGGTTTTTACCCACATTTGTACGGAAACCACTGGGGACTTGTGACTTTCGATAAGAAGAACTTTTAAGCCATTTTTTAGTTGAAATTTTTTAGACATACTCTAATACACTCCTATGTCGTTTGGTATCTATGTGCACATTCCTTATTGTATACAGCGTTGCACATATTGTGATTTCGCCACCTACGAGCAATCCAAGATCCTTCCTCCAGCAGATTACACGCAGTTAATGATTCGCGAGATTGAACTCAAAAAATCCTTCTTCCTTCGTGGTAAAGACTCTCAACCTGTGGATACTCTTTACTTCGGCGGCGGCACCCCTAGCTTGTTTGCTATTAAAGATATTGTACAAGTTATCGAAGCCTTAGCAAGAGCTGGCTACCCACTGAGTCCAGACGCGGAACTGACCATGGAGCTAAATCCCGGGACCGTTAATGAAGACAAACTAAATGATTATTTAAAATTAGGTTTTAATCGCTTTAGTGTGGGCGCACAGACGTTCAACGCGACTCACTTGAAACGGGTTCATCGCGAGCACTCGGTCATTGATACCATTGAGTCCCTGAAGTTATTGAAACGATATAATTTAAACTACAATTTTGATTTGCTTTTTGGAATGCCTCATCAGACTGTAGGGGAATTGGATCACGACCTTGGTCAGGCGCTAGAAATTCTGCCCCCTCATATTAGCCCCTATTACCTGACTGTTCCCGAAGGTCATCCGTTATCAAAAAATCGTCCTTTGGAGGATGATCAAATGATTATGTTTGATCGTATCGAACAGACTCTATGCGAAAATGGGTACAACCGCTATGAAATTTCTAACTATGCACGCCCTGGGTATGAATCTAAACACAATTATCTATACTGGAGCGATCATAACTATTGGGGCATTGGCTTAAGTAGTCACTCCTACTTGAAACAAACAGAGGGCGCACCGTGGGGGCATCGCTTCTGGAATCCCAATAATATTAAAATTTATCAACAAGAAATTGGCGACTTAAAAGCTCTAGAATCCCCAACCCAACTGGCCAGTATATATTTTGAAACCTTAAAAGAGAATCAGTCTCTAACTGATTTCTGTCATACTTCTTTACGCCGGGCCAAGGGTTTAGTTTTATCTGATTTAGAAGCTAAATTCTCGGGGCCCTCTTTGACTCGCGTTCACAAGGAACTTGATAACTTAAAGGAACGCGGCCTGGTCCAGCCAACAGAGCTGGGATTCACCCTAAGCTCTAAAGGTAAGCTGATTAGTAATTGGGTCTTTGAAAAATTGACTTTTACGTAACCGTCACCTAATTATCTTTATAGCCGTCTCGCACGGCCAAATCTTAATTAAACGCATTCAATGGAGCTTATTTTGACATCTGACAATGATACAAACTCTTCAAAGGGTGAAAAAACAGAAAACTCAGCTGAAACTGCTAATGGTGCAGCTACTGAAATGGGCGCTGATTCCATCGTTAATAGATACAAAGCCGAAGCGGAAAAAAATAAAAATGACCTCCTTTATATGAGGGCTGAGTTTGATAATTACAAACGCCAAGCCATTAAAGAACGCTCTGATTTACAAAAATACGGCGCGGAACGTTTCGTAAAAGATTTACTTCCCATTTTAGATAATTTCGAACGTGCTCTTACGATGAAAGTGACTGGGGAAAATTACGGTTCGTTTGTAAAAGGCATTGAAATGACATCGACTGAAATTAAAAACCTACTAAACAAACATGCGATCGTTGAAGTTCCAAGCGAAGGACAACCGTTTGATCCTAGCATTCACGAAGCATTAAGCGCAGAAGCTACTGACAAAGTTCCTCCTGGTTACATTGCACGCGTATTTCAAAAACCGTATAAGTTTCATGATAAAGTGATCCGCACCGGCCAAGTCGTTGTGGCTCAAAAAATGGATGCTTAAAAATGGCTAAACAAGATTACTATGCGCTGTTAGGGGTTTCCCGCAGCGCTACGGATGACGAAATTAAAAAAGCCTATCGCAAACTTGCGATTCAGTATCATCCTGATCGTAATCCTGGAGATAAAAAGGCCGAGGATAAATTTAAAGAAATCACCGAGGCCTACGAAACTCTAGGCGATGCTAAAAAACGCGATATGTATGATAAGTTTGGTCACACCCAAGGTGGTAACCCGTTTGGGGGCGGCGCAGGTGGCCCATTTGGAGCCGGGGCTGGTGGTGGTTTCGGTCGTACGTATTCAGGAAATGCGGGCGGTGATCCCTTCCAAGATATTTTCGGCGATGTTTTTAGCGAAGTTTTTGGCGCTTCTCGGGGTGGCGCTGGCCCACGTGCTGGACGACAGCGTCCTCAAAAAGGCGCGGATTTACGTTACACACTAAGCATCTCTTTAGAAGAAGCCGCTGCGGGTTGCGAAAAAGTAATTTCATTCTTACGTAACAACGGCACTAAGGAAGAAAACGCGAAATTGGCCGTCACTGTTCCAGCTGGCGTGAAAGAAAATCAAAAATTAAAACTCACTGGCGAGGGTGATGGCTCATCGTCTGGCCAGGCGGGTGATTTGTATGTGATTATACAGATTCAGGAACACTCGTTATTTAAACGTGAAGAAAACGATATCGTTTTAGAACTTCCCGTTTCCTATATCGATGCGATTCTGGGAACTTCGATAGAAGTCCCCACATTAACTGGACGAGTCTTGATCAAAATACCTCCGGGAACTCACACGGGACAAGCCTTGCGATTAAAGGGAAAAGGTTTACCTAAAATGGGTGGCTTCGGTAGCGGCGATATGCTGATTAAAATCTTAGTGGATACACCTCAAGACGTCTCTGCTGCAGAAAAAGAGCTTTTAAACAAGCTTTCACAGACAGCCTCCGAAACGCCTTTAATCAAAGAATATAAAGAAAAGGTCCAGAAACTTTCTAAATACAGTAAATCCTAGCCACTACCAAAAGACCTCTTCCATTTTTCAACGCACCTTGTGGCGGAAATGTAGGAGGTACATTTCCTCGGTTTTCTGCTTTATACTTGTAGTCTATGAAACGTTTGGCTCTTATAAATTTGGCTTTTTTATTGGGATTAGGGTGCGCAACGAATGTAGTAACTCACCGACCTGAGTTATCAGGTCGACCGGCAGCTCCGGTGGCACCGGTAAAAAAGGTGCCGGGTAAAACCCCTCCGCAACAGGTAGCGGCTCCTACTAAATCAGAAACACCAGCGGATTCCAATGCTGCCAATGCTTTTCTTGCGGATGAAACTAAATTCTCTCAGTTAGAAAAAGCGGGCTCTTACGGAAACGCCTTTTCGGTAGCGGCTAGTTTATCAACATCCCATACCGATGTAAAAAAAGCTGATTATTATAAATCTAAAGCCATAGATATTTTGAACGCACGCTTAACAAAAGATCAGTTACATTCGATTGCGCGCACATCTGATTTTGGTTATTTACGTGGTTATGCTTTATTTAAATTAGCGGAAATCGAACTAGCGAATAACAACATCGACGAAAGTAAACGTTACTACCGTTCTGTAGTTGAACTTCTACCTGAAAGTGAAATCGCTATTTCATCCCAACGAGTGATTTCAGATATGGAAGCGACCGTTCGTGTTTCAGCACAGACAATTGGTGTCGTTCTTCCCCTATCCGGGAAAAGCGCCTCTGTCGGTCAGAAGGTTCTGCGTGGACTTCAATTAGGTCTAGGGACTCATCAAGGGTTTTCAAAGTTTCGCTTAGCTATCGTGGATAGCGAGGGTCGCTCCGATTTGGCCCGTCTAGGAGTGGAGAAATTAGTAAAAGAAGATAACGTCATTGCTATCGTTGGTGGCGTCTTAGCGAAAACAGTAGGCACCGAGCTCGCGATCGCGTCGGAATACAATGTTCCGTTTATTTACCTATCTCAAAAACAAGGTTTAAATGATATTCACCCAACGGCCGTAAGAAATGCGCTGACTGCGGAAATGCAGGTCCGTCACTTGGTTAAAACAGCGATGACTGAAATGGAAATGTCAGAATTCGCTATTCTTTATCCGAACGATCCTTATGGCGTCGAGTACGCTAACTTGTTTTGGGATGAAGTGATCGCACAGGGCGGACAAGTTGTAGCGGCCCAAACGTATGACCCAAAAGAAACTGACTTCAGGCCAGTTGTTCAGCGTCTAGTTGGTACCTATTATATTGAAGCCAGAAAAGATGAATACACACAGAAACTTCGAACATTTAAACAGTCTTTAAAGGGTAAAAATGCACGTGAAAATGTGAATACGGATGATTTGCTTTCACCTATTCAGAATTTTGATGCGATTTTTATTCCCGATCAGGCCCGCGTGATTTCACAAATCAATGCGTTCCTTAACTATTCCCGCGTGAAAGACACTAAAATCTTGTCTACAAATATCTTAAATACGGCTGGTTCTGCCAAACGTTTAGCACAGTTAAATTACCCAGTTTATTTTGCAGATAGTTTTATTGCGGAAGGCCCTAGCCAGTCGAATTCGGACTTTGTTCGCGAGTACATGAGTTATTTCAACGAATACCCAGCCCAGTTTGAAATTGCGGCTTATGATTCTGGTTTAATTCTGCGCCAATTAGTCCTTCAAGGCGTGTACACTCGTGATGATTTAGGCAAGCAGCTTTTGAAATTAAAAAACTTTGATGGCAGCTTTGGTCCTCTTTCAACCACGTCTAATAAAGACCTCTTCCGCACATTAACTACCCTTACAGTTCACAAAGGTGAAACTGTAAAATTCAAAGAATAAGCCTATAAGGACCGCTTTAAGCGGTTTTTAGGTTTTTTTTAAAGGTAATTATTCCAGTTTTTAACCGCCCAATAGCACTTGTGTATCTAACTCTCCGAAGGGCCTGATTGTAGGCCAAAAACTCAAAAAGCCAGGAGGGCTTATGTCATTAGCAGCGGCGGTAACTACACTAGTAAGTAAAGAAATTATTGATGAGTGCAGAAAAAAATTGGTTCTTGCTAAACACGATTTGTTGAATCGCATGAAAATGTCAGCAGAGCGCTTTAAAGAAAATAACAAAAATGTTGGTGATGAAATCGATCAATCGGTTGCTCAACTAGAAGAGTATAATCTACTAATCAACCAAGAACGACTTCGTTTCCAATTGTCAGAAATAGAGTTTGCTTTAGCGCGAATAGAAAAAAATCATTTCGGTGTGTGCGAGGAAACTTTAGAACCAATTGAAGAACAGCGCCTACTCAGCATTCCATGGACTAGACTAAGTATTGAAGGTGCCGAAATTCGCGAACGATATAAAAATCATTTTGCACAGATATAAGGAAAATAAAAAAATCTGACACGAACTTAACACCTCTGTAATAGTTTAATTCCATCGCGTTAAGTTTGTGTTGAATAAATAATCAATATCATTTTTTTGATGACACTCTTGTTCTTCTCCGTATTATTCAGCCTTGTTTCAGCGGCCTATAGTATTTTTCAGACAAGGGGAAGAAATGAAAAGTTCAGTTATCGTTGAAAAAAAGGGGAAGACTAAAGCTGCCAAGTCTCAAAAGATCGGCGGTAAAAACCAACTAGGTGAATCAAGCGTGGCAACACATACGACATCACAAAATAGTTCTTCATTAATAACTGAGGTAAGTTTATCAGATTTATTACCTTCTATTAAAGAATCATTACTATTTCAAAAAAGTCAGATCCTAAACAGAACTGACGAATTCAAACGTTCTCAGCAAGAATCCGTTCAACTATCTGATGAAGCCGAAGTGGCTTCAAACGACTTGAGCAACAATTTATCTATTCATTTACATGAGCGTTCTATGAAAGCTCTACTAGAGATCGATAAAGCGTTAAATAAAATTGCTCAAGGAACGTATGGTGAGTGTGAAGGCTGCGGTGACAACATCAGCCCGAAACGCCTGCAAGCAAGGCCTTTGGCGCCTTTGTGCATTTCTTGCATGGAAGAACGCGAAGAAGAGACCCGTATTAAGCATCAGTAGTTCCACCTTTATTCAAAATATAAAACCTCCTTTACGGACAAGGGGGGGGTTATGACAGGGATGTCGCCATTCCAAACCTTTTTTCTAGACTTTACGTCAGCAATTCTCTTTAAAAACCGCTAAAATCAGGTCCTTAGATAGCAAAAAACTCTTAAAGCCTAACAGTTTTCAATCCGAATATTTGTGTAAGAAAAATCGTACAAATAAAGGGTGCTGATATGAGTTTTGATGATAGAAGCGGAAACGGTGGATCTTACAAAGACGATAAAACTATCGATATACCACCAACTCTTCCAATGTTGCCGGTCCGTGATTTTGTTGTGTTTCCTTACATGATTATTCCGCTCGTAGTTGGGCGCGAATCGTCAATTCGTTCAGTTGAGGAAGCTCTATCGAAAAACAGACTTATCTTCTTAGTATCTCAAAAAGATCTAAATGAAGAAAACCCAAATCCAGATTCGATTTATACAGTAGGAACAATCGCAATGATTATGCGAATGAAAAAGGTTCCTGATGGTCAAATCAGAATCCTAATTCAAGGTGTGGCTAAAGGTCGAATCAAGAATTACGCAAAAACGTCTCCAAATTTCGAAGTTGCAGTAGAAAAAATTGAAGACTTAAGAACTACGTCTCCAACAGAGAATGAAGTTCTGATGCAAAAAGCTAAAGAGCGTATCGAAAAAATTATCTCTTTAGGTAAAACATTATTACCAGACATCTTGTTAGTATTAGACGATTTACAAGATCCAGGTAAAGGTGCTGATTTAATCGCAGCTAACCTTGGTATCAAAGTCACTGAAGCTCAAAAAGTAATTGAAACGACAGATGCAAAAGAAAGAATGAATTTAGTCTTAGACTTTTTAAATTCTGAAATTGAAGCTCTTCAATTACAAAACAAAGCTAAAGGTGGCAAAGACGACACTCCAAAATCAACTCGTGATCAGTTCTTTAAAGATCAAATGAAAGCGATCAAAAATGAATTGGGCGAAAATGATTCGAAATCGGAAGAAATCGAAGAACTTCGTGAAAAAATCAATACGGTTGGAATGCCTAAGCCGGTGTTAACTGAAGCTCTGAAACAGCTTCACCGTTTAGAGCGTATGCACCCGGATGCTTCAGAAGCAACGATGGTTCGTACTTACCTAGACTGGATGGTTGATCTTCCGTGGGCTAAAAAATCTGATGACTCTATTGATTTAAATAGATCAAAAGAAGTTCTTGATGAAGATCATCATGAATTACAAAAAGCAAAAGATCGCGTACTTGAATTCTTAGCGGTACGTAAACTTAAAAATAATATGAAAGGTCCTATCTTGTGTTTTGCCGGACCTCCAGGAGTAGGTAAAACGTCTCTTGGTAAATCGATCGCTCGCGCAATGAACCGTGAATATCATCGTATCGCTCTTGGCGGTGTGAAAGATGAAGCGGAAATTCGCGGTCACCGTAGAACATACGTAGGTGCGATGCCAGGTAAAATTGTTCAGGCTTTACGCCAAGTAAAAACAAACAATCCAGTTATCGTCCTAGATGAGATCGATAAATTAGGAAGTGATTTCAGAGGCGACCCTTCAGCCGCAATGCTAGAAGTGTTAGACCCAGAACAAAATGCAACTTTCAGAGACAACTACTTAAACGTAGACTTTGATTTGAGCAACGCACTCTTCATCGCAACTGCGAACGTTCTTGAGAACATTCCGGCAGCTTTAAGAGATCGTATGGAAATCATCCAAATTCCTGGTTACACAGAGAACGATAAATTATTGATTACAAAAAAGCATTTGATCCGTCGACAATTAGAAAATAACGGTCTTGAAGCTCATCAAGCTACATTTACTGATGAAGGTATCAAGTATCTAATTGCTGGTTACACTCGTGAAGCAGGTCTTCGTAACTTAGAACGCGAAATCGGTTCAGTATGTCGTAAGATTGCAAAAATGGTTGTTATGGGTGAAGCCACTCACTACGAAGTGAATGCAACGACAGTACCTGAGTTATTAGGTGCACCGAAATTCTTACGTGAAGAAAAATTAGAAGATTCACAGGTTGGTATCGTTCAAGGTTTAGCTTGGACTCAAGCTGGCGGTGAAGTTCTACAAATCGAAGCACTTAAAATGAAAGGTAAAGGCCACTTGGCTCTTACTGGACAGCTAGGTGATGTAATGAAGGAATCAGCGCATGCAGCGATGTCTTATTGCAAAGCGCACATGGAAGAACTAGGAATTCCAGATGATTTCTTTGAAAGATACGATATCCACGTGCATTTACCCGCGGGTGCTATCCCTAAAGATGGTCCTTCAGCAGGTATCACGATGACGACAGCTTTAATAAGCTTGATGACGGACACTCCCGTACGTCACGATATCGCGATGACAGGTGAAGTAACTCTACAAGGTAAAGTACTTCCAGTCGGTGGCATCAGAGAGAAATGTTTGGCAGCGCTTAACCAAGGCATCACGACTGTTGTGATTCCGTTAGCAAACCAAAAAGATCTTTCAGATATTCCAAAAGTATTCAAAGATAAAATGAACTTTATCGTAGCTGAAAACTTAGACGAAGTGTTCACCGTAGCACTAGATAAGTCTGCTAAAGGTAAAACGAAAAAGACAGAAGGCAAAACTGGCAAAAAAGCTAAGACGTCGTCTTCTGCCGCAGCATAGTTAGTTAAGCACTTAGTACGATTTTCTTAATAGGACTCAGTAATGAGTCCTATTTTTTTGTGTAATATGCCACATCGGTAATTTCGCGCTCGAAAATAAAATCTGGAATCCAAATATAGCCTGTTTTAGGATCACACTTTTCTTTGGCTTTTAATTCTGGATTTAAATACGAAGCACAGCTTGCGCCCCATGAATTTCTTAACTTTAATTCGCATACACGTTCTGTTTTGTTCCAGCGACGACCAACGATTCCAGTAGCATGTTGTCCTGATTTGTTGTAGCGTTCTGTACCTGGGACGTAGAATATGGGTGTCCAATAACTAAGAGCCACGAAGTTTTCTTTGGCTAACTCCTGGTGAACTTCTTTGATTAAATCTTTTTTTCCTAACTGTTTAGGTGATAGCATTCTTCCTGATCTCAAAAATGCCGGAATGGCGTCTAACCATCCCTCTAAAAATCCGACTTGGAATCTAACTTTAAAATCGGGTTTTACGCGAATCATGTACGGTCGGCATAAACGCGCCGCTAATTTTCTAGGAAATGTACGAACAGACGAATTATTCAAGATCGAAATAATTTCATCGTCCGTTAGTAAATTGAAATAGCTTTTCGAATCGCGATAAACATCTAGAGCTGTAAACTTATTGATATTTTTAGCCCTCTTCTGTTTGTCGTATGATTCCTTTAGGGCTACTAAAGCCCTGCATCTTCATTCGCTTTAAATTTTGTATACTGATTAAACGTGATAGCCACGTAACCCGCCGATGCTTGTTTTCCCTGAAGCTCATCTTGATCGCGGAATGTTAGTAAGTCAGCAGCTACGTTCGCATAACACCAGCCGATATTACCCTGATTTCTGACTGGCCCCAATTGGTCCGAAACATCGACATCGGTGCAAGACCGTTCGTCTAATGTTTGGTCAGCATAAACAAAATTGGCAGACAAAAGAGTTAAAACGTAAGCTAAAGTGAATATAGTTCGTTTAACTTCCATAACGAACTATAAAGCAAATCGATTACCAGCTTTGCTTCAGTCTTTCGTTTTCTGATTCTAGTACTTTTACCAGAGTTTTTAGGTCAGATACTTCTTCTTTCAAGATCATCATTTGCTCTTCTTTTTCTTGAAGGATCTGCGTGTAGGCCTTTTTTAATTCATTCAACAATTTATTGGCCGCCGTTAATACCGGCTCGTTAGTACCAATTCTTGAAATCTTATCATGAAATTCGCGTAGAGTTGGATTTTCAAATTCTGTTGCCATCGCGGCTTCTTGCATCTGCGGAACAGGCGCTGGTTTATCTTTTCGGAAGTAATATTCTTCATCTATGTTGATCGCTGCTTGCGGGCGTACCACTTGCTGCTGTTGGCTTAACATTCCTTGCTGCATTTTAACTTGCGGCAACTTCGCGTTCGCTGATTTTTTTAGGTTCTCTAAAAAGTCAGGGTTGTAAGCGTGTTGCGCAGAGGAAACAGCTGCTGCCGGTTGTGGAGCCGATGGGCGTGGGCGGTTTGAATACACTCGATCAGTTTCAACTGGCTCTGCTGCTGAATCAAAATCGTTTAGAATTTCATCATCGAAAATCAAATCCGACCCTACGTCGTTTACATCAAGAGAATTAAGGGAGGGGCCGCTCTTGAATGTATTTTTAATTGGTTCATCGAAAATGTAATACTTGCCGTCTTGAAAATGATATTTGATATCATCAGCTTTAATTCTTCGTCTCAGTGTAGATACACTGATTTTGTATTTCGAAGAATAATCTGTCAGAGGTAGCCAAGTTTCCATTCTAGTTCCTAACTTCCGAAGTCTTAAGTCTATTGCCCAATTTCCAGGAAATTTCAAACAAGCAAACAAAACTCGAAGTTATTTCTCATCTTGTTTGCTTGTCTCTTGTAACCTGGCCCAATGGAAAACATTGTGTTTGTCCTTGGGACAATTTAGCGGTTAGGCCATTTACCTAACAAGAGTAGCCAGTTTGGTGATGTGGCTATTCTTATATTTGAACATATTCAAGCGACTATCCGGTGTCAAACCATGGGTGAATAATCTTTGGATATTAGGTGAAATCTACACCTAGGGCCTGAATACCTATTGATTATTCTATTCCTAGGGGATTAAATCTACCTTAACTTGAATATTCGAATACGGAACAAAAAGAAAATTGGGCTAGTTTTAAGCGGGGGCGGAATCAAGGCCGCGGCCTACCATATTGGTGTTTGCTTAGCTTTAAAGGCAAAAGGATTCCATTTCGCCGGAGGATCTAAAAAACTACTTAAAAATAGGAAGCGGCCAGATCTGACTATCCAGCTTTATGTTGGCTCAAGTGCCGGTTCTTTTGTTTCCACCATCCTGGCGGCTGGCTATCCAGTCGAATCTTTGATTACGGCCTTCCAATTAGGCCTAGGCGTCAGTCCTGAGTACTCAAACCAAGACTTCAGGATACTCACACCCCTAACCTATCGAAAAATCTTTGATATTAACAGTGCTAGCCTACTCAACTACATGCCTAAGACTTTTTTGAGTAGGTCCCTGGTAACCGGGGGTCTTGAAATGTTAATTAAAAATGGATTTAAGGTGAATGGTCTATTTACAACTAAGGGCGTAGAAAAGTATCTAAGGCAATACGTCCTTATAGAGAATGATTTCGCATCTTTAGACCCCGAGTTATATATTGTGGCTACACAGCTTAACCATTCAAGGAAGGTTATCTTCGGGAATTTCCAAGAGAATTTGCAAACTCCATCAACCAAACAGGTTAACTATGCGTCCATCAGTGAGGCCGTAGCCGCTAGCACCTCATTACCCCCTATTTTTTCGCCTTATAACCTACCCAATCTTAAAGGAGAGGAACGTTATTATTACGACGGTGAAATTCGGGAAACCTTATCAGCCCACATTGCAGCCGATCAAGGATGCGATCTAGTTATTTCCTCGTTTTCAATGCAGCCCTATCACTACACCGACAAAATCGGAAGTTTGCACAAATATGGAATCCCGGTGATTTTGAACCAGGCCCTTTACCAGGTTCTGGAGCAAAAAACCCACAAGCATATCGAATGGCAAAACACCCTTCGTCACATTCATAAGACTATCGATAGCTATTTTAAAACCCATAATCTGCCCGACGAAGATCGAGTTAAACTTCTGGAAACATTTAACCAGCGGTTTAATCATAACTCGGAAACAGACTATATCCATATAACCCCTCTGCCTCAGAACTATGAAATGTTCATGGTGGATCACTTTAGCCTTAACCCAAAAATCCTAGAACGTATCGTACGTATTGGATTTAAGTCGGGTATAAATGCCCTTAGAAAGCACATTTGAACGAAGGTTTTTATACGTTCTAGTTATTCTTTCAAACCATGGAATTTGTCTTTGTCCTCGTTTTGAAAAATGCTAATACTTTCAGCATCGAGGTTTCTATGAATAAAGTGTTCACATTTATATCTATGTGCCTTTTTGCGGTTTTGTCTTTGGCCCAACAAAATCCATGTCTTGATATTAAAACCATCCGAACAGTGAAAGTTCCATGGGATCCGACTAAGCCAAAATCGGCAACGTTTGACTATCGTTTTAAATATGAGCTTGTTAATCCTTTATCTCCAACAGTAGTTATTTTGCCAGGCGGACCTGGTCAAACTTCGATTGTTCCTCCGACTCAGTGGCCTCTTGGCGCCGTGCCTGCGAATTACAACAAGATCTATATCGATCCAAGAAGCCAAGGTTGCAACTACGCCATCGAATCCAGCGTTCTGGCTAAATATTTAAAAACGGAATTTGTCGTAAATGATATTTTCTTGGCGTTAAAGTCAATCGATCTAAAAAACTATATCATTTATGGTGCTTCTTACGGAACCATAGTCGCTACCCAGTTGGCTAAAAAAATTGAAACTGAAAAGTTTGAATTGCCTATGGCATTAGTCTTAGAAGGTGCTGTTGGTAAAAAATATGACAACTTTGATTCGTATTTTTATTTTTTTCAATACGAGTGGGACACTACATTTAAGCAATTACCACCTCGTTGGAAAACATATTTCCAAGCGGGAAAAAATGAATCTGCATTTAGCAAATCTCAGTGGGCGTCGTTAATTTCAAGTGATATGATTATCGGTGATGTTCCTGAGGCGCCCGTTAGCGGAAACTACTTGTTTTTCCATTTGCGTCTGCTTGAACTCTATTTCGCAAAAAAAATTACACCAAAAGAGCAACCCTACTTGCCGGTTTTGTTTTCTAAACTAAAGGATGCTCAGTTTCCTAATTTGCTTTTCCGCATGATTGGTTGCGGAGAAATATGGGGAGATTGGTATTACGGGCGTAGTCTTGAAAATGGTCGTCTTGTAAAAACGGGGAAAAATGTCTGTGAGGGTATTGAATATTCAAATCCATACGATGCCGCTAAATTCCAAGTTTCAAAAGATATTCCTATTTACTATTTCCAAGGAACAAACGATCCAGCGACTCCGCTGAATACAGCTTTGTATCACTTCGCGGTTCAGCAAAAAACAAATCGCCAATTCTTTACAGTAGCCAATGCGGCTCACGCGCCACTATCGGGTAGCTTACGTAAATGTGCAGACGGTATCTGGGACTCTATCTATGCTCAAAGAACTTTAGGCCGTGAATTTGCTTCCTGTCCACGACAGACGGTTATTACCTCGAAAGAGGCCAATTAGTCGCTAGTTGTCCTTTTTACATGTAGATTTTTTGTTCATTGAGGAGAGCTCTCGTTAGGAATAAAACTAATTCACGTTTATCAGAGGTATTTCATGAAATCGATTATACTGTTCGTTGTAACTCTTCCTCTGTTTTCCATGGCTCAAGAAAAAACTGTGTTTCTTTGTCAAAGCCCAACACATACATTTCAAATTAGAAAAACTGCGCAATCTAAACAGCTGTTAGGGACATTAGCCTCTTCGTCCCAAAAAGCTCATCTGTTTGGCTGCGAAACCAAAGACTCTGGCTACTTTTGTAAAGAGGGCGACTTTGTTGCTAAAGTTCAGCGCGGGACCACGGGACGTATGATTATCCAACTGGAACTTGAAGGCGAGTTCGATGTTGAGAGCGGCTACATTGATACCATTTACTGCCGTTAAAATAGAAAAGCCCAGCGGATTAGGCTGGGCTGTTTTATTTCTATATCTTAAAAATTAGACTAATTAATAAAGCTTTTCTCTACCGCAGAGAAAATTGGTCCTGACATTACACCAAGAACAGTGATGAACACTGCTGAAACGATCATTGTTACCGTCGTTGCGTTCAAGTTGTGACCCGCGATTTCTGCATCACCATCACTCATGTACATGTAAACGATCGGTTTCAAATAGTAGTACACGCTGATAACTGTATTTATCACTCCCCATACTGCCAACCAAATTAGACCCTCACCAACAGCTGCGTTGAATAAATAAAACTTACCAAAGAAACCGATTGATGGCGGCATACCGGCTAGCGAAAGAAGGAATAGTGAAAAACAGAATGCATACACCGGACGACGTGATGCTAAACCTTTCAAATTATCCAAAGTAACCATGTGGTTTTCATTTTTTTCTAGAATAGAGACGATCGCAAATGAGCCAAGCGTCATTAAACAGTAACTAAATAAGTAAAAAATTACTGATGAAGCGCCAAAGAAACCGGCATCACTGACGCCCGCCGTGATCACACCGATTAAAATGTAACCCGAGTTTGAAATACTTGAGTACGCTAGGACGCGTTTTAAGTTTGTCTGAACAATCGCGCCAACGTTACCTACGATCATCGTGATAACCGCTAGCCATTGAAGAACATCAAACAGACCTTCAGAGCCCACTAATGATTTCGTTGCAATCACCCGCAAGAACGCGGCGAATGAAACGACTTTTACTGCTGTAGCCATGAACGCAGTGTGCGGAGTCGGCGCGCCTTGGTACACGTCTGGAGTCCACGCGTGAAATGGAGCAATCGAAACTTTAAAGCAAAAACCTAAAATCACGAATGAAATACCAAACAAGAACAATCTGTTAGATTGAACCAGGCTTGAAGCTTCTTGCATGAATGTTATTAAGTTTGTTGAACCTGTTGTGCCGAAAACAAACGCTGTTCCGTACAAGAAGATCGCTGAGGCAAAGCTACCCAATAAGAAATATTTGAAAGCCGCTTCTTTAGAATACTTTTCTTCATGGCTCATGCCGATCATTAAGTATAATGCTAACGACATTAACTCTAAACCCACAAATAGAGTTAATAAATCCATCGCTGAAACTAGGATCAACATACCGACAACTGAATTCAAAGCTAAGAAAATTAATTCCGCAAACTGTCTACCGTTTGTAGCATAGTTTTCGTACATCATGATGATCGCGCCCGTCGCAGATAAAATCGCTAATGACCCCATCCACAATGTTACCGAGTCGAATACTAGTGATTTACTGAAAGCTAATTCACCGCTGCCGCCAACCACCGTTAGTAAAACTAAACCGATGATTAAACCCGCGATACCTTGAATTAGTGTAACTAAGTTATTTGGCTCTTTATTGCCCGACAGCACCTTTGTGGTGATTGGCAGTAGACTTGCGATAAAGATCGCGATCATAGGGGAAATGCGGATTACATCCGCCAAGCCAATATTAATTTCCATACTCATATCCTTTTGCCACTTTCGTTTCATGAATTTCTAAGTAGTATTTATTTTTATTGTTTACTAAGTGATCTACGCTCGATTTAGTCCAATCTAAGAAATGATTTGGGAACAATCCCATCCAGAACACTAGAACTAGTAATGGCGCCATCACCACGATTTCACGCAGATTCAAATCATGAAGCGGATGATGTTCGTCTTTTACTAACTCACCTTTTTCACCAAAGAAAACGCGTTTAAACATCCACAACATATAAGCCGCACCTAAAACCACACCCGTTACCGCAAAATATGCGTACACTGGAGCGGCTTTAAATGTTCCAAGTAGAATCAAGTATTCACCGATGAAACCATTCGTTAAAGGAACGGCAATTGATGACAACGTGATAATGAAGAAGAAAATGGTGAAGATCGGAAGTACGCCCGCTAAACCGCCGTACTTAGAAATTTCACGCGAATGCGTACGTTCGTAAATCATACCGATTAACAAGAACAATGCGCCCGTTGAAACCCCGTGATTTAACATTTGGTAGATGCCGCCCGTGATACCGTATTGATTTAATACGAATAAACCAAGGATGATATAACCCATGTGTGATACCGATGAGTACGCCACAAGTTTTTTGATATCCGGTTGAATCATCGCGACTAGGGCACCGTAAATAATTCCGATTACACCTAATGATAAGAACAACCATGACCAATACTCAGTCGCATCTGGGAACAATGGAATTACCCAACGTAAGAAACAGTATGTACCCATTTTTAACATTACGCCCGCTAGAATCACAGAACCCGGAGTCGGCGCCTCAACGTGGGCGTCCGGCAACCACGTGTGAACTGGCCAGATTGGTACTTTGATCGCAAAAGCTAACGCAAATGCAAAGAATAGTAGTGTTTGTTGATTCATAAATGTTCCCGCTACAAACGGGATTTTAACTTTATAAAATTCTAGCAAGCTTGAACTCATCACGCCTGTCGCTTGCTGAGTTAGATACATCATATAGATGATTGCCACTAACATCAGTACCGAACCCGCCATTGTGAAGATGAAGAACTTAATTGTAGCGTAGATCCTGCGAGCACCGCCCCAGATACCCACCATGAAGTACATTGGAATCAATGACAATTCCCAGAACACATAGAACAAAATTGCATCCATCGCCAAGAAGGTCCCGATCATCGCTGTTTGAAGAAGAAACAAACAGGCATGAAAACCTTTAATTTTGCTATCGATCGATTTCCAAGAACCCAAGATAATAATTGGAGTGATAAATGTTGTTAGAAGAACTAACCACAACGAAATACCGTCGATACCGACAAAGTATTGAATTCCGAATCTTTCGATCCACGTGAACTTTTCAACCAACTGCAATCGTGCAGAGCCTGGATCGAACTGATTTAAAATCATCAAACTGATGAAAAATTCGATCAATGAAAAACCCAAAGCCAAGTGTCTAAGAGTTCTTTGCTGCGGCCAAAAAGCGATGAACACAGCAAACACAAGTGGTAGCAAAATTACGGTACTTAGAAGCATTTTCCTATCTCCAAAATCTACTTAATTATAATAACTGACAAAGCAATCACTAAACCGATGGCGATGTACATCGCGTATATTTGTACGTTACCGGTTTGCAACGAGCGCGTAACACCGCCGCCGCCTTTAATAAGATCCGCTAGGACGTACGTGATTTTATCAATGAAGTTTACGTCGATGAAGTACCAGATTTTTCGGGATACTTCGACTAACGGATTGATGATTGTTTTAAAGTACAATTCATCAACCAAGTATTTCTTAAATACTAGTTCATACACAGGCTTAATTGAGTTCGCAATTTTACCCGGAATTTCGGGGGATTTAACGTAAAAGTGATACGAAATAAACGCGCAGATTGAAGCCACGCCTAAAGACGTACCCATCAATGCCCACTCTAAAGAATGATCCGCTTCTGCTAAATTAGGAATGGGTCTAACCACTGGTGATAACCATTCTCCCAGGTAATTGGGAATATGACCAAATGTATGACCGATAACTTCTGGAATTCCAATCCAACCACCAATCACACTTAATACCGCTAATACGATTAGAGGAATGGTCATCATCGCTGGTGACTCATGTGGATGAACCGATTTAGGAACGCGTGATTTACCCCAGAACGTTAAGCACATTAAGCGAGTCATATAAAATGCTGTCATTCCCGCACTCACAACACCGACCGCCCATAATACTGGGTGACCCATCGGGCTGTGGAAACTCATCCATAAAATTTCATCTTTTGAAAAGAAACCCGCAAATGGAGGAATACCAATAATTGCAAGCCATCCCAAAAAGAATGTCCAATGCGTGATCGGCATATATTTTTTCAATCCGCCCATTTTGCGAATGTCTTGTTCTTCGTGCATAGCATGGATCACGCTACCTGAACCCAAGAACATAAGAGCCTTAAAGAATGCGTGAGTCATTACGTGAAACAATCCCGCACCAAACGCACCCACACCCACAGCCAAGAACATATAACCCAACTGAGACACTGTTGAATACGCAAGTACCTTTTTAATATCCCACTGAGTAATACCGATACTTGCCGCCATCAGAGCTGTTAACGCACCGATAATTGCAATTACTAGCATCGTATTTGGCGTCATGATGAAGATTGGATTTAAGCGCACGATCATATAGATACCCGCCGTCACCATTGTCGCCGCATGGATTAACGCGGATACTGGAGTTGGACCGGCCATCGCATCAGGAAGCCAAACATACAGAGGAATCTGCGCCGATTTACCCGTTGCGCCGATGAACAAGAACATTGTTCCTAAAGTCAGCGCGCCCATCCACGACGTTTCTACCGTTGTAGGAGCTAAACCGTTGATCTCTTGAATATTTAATGTTCCGAATGTCGAGAACAAGATGAACATACCTAATAAGAACGCCGCATCCCCCACCCGATTCGTGATGAATGCCTTCATTCCGGCAGCAGCCTTGTCTTTATCTGTGAACCAGAAGCCAATTAATAAGTAACTGCACAGACCCACGCCTTCCCAGCCAACGAACATAGTTAATAAACTGTCGCCTAAAACTAGGATTAACATGTTAAAGATGAATAGATTTAGATACGCAAAATACTTAGTTACGCCTTTATCATGGTGCATGTATTCTGTTGAGAACAAGTGAATCAAAGTTCCAACGCCCGTAATGATCAAAATCATGATACCGCTGATTTGATCGATGTAGAAAGCCGCATCGACTTTGAATTTATCAACGTTTAACCATTCAAAAAATTTAACGTGAATTTTACGCTGATCCGCAGGCATTCCCACTAGGTCAGAAAACAATAAAACCGAACAGATAAAAGAGATAAAGACGGCCGCAGTCGCGATGCCACCAGAAATTTTGTATGTTGGCTGTCTATAGCGAACACCGTTGATCAAGAAACCAACGAATGGACTTAGTAAAAGTACCGCCATCAATATAGAGTGATCCATCCTTAACCCCTACCCTCTTAA
Organism: Bdellovibrionaceae bacterium UBA2316; assembly: GCA_002345205.1. Taxonomy (GTDB): domain Bacteria; phylum Bdellovibrionota; class Bdellovibrionia; order Bdellovibrionales; family Bdellovibrionaceae; genus UBA2316. Next base: position 30,478 of record DDVI01000091.1, read on the forward strand.
GTGCTCAAAGAACTTGATATTAACTTCTTTGAATCGTTTGAAAATTGTTACAGCCAGAGCCAATCCGACTGCGGCTTCCGCTGCAGCGATCGTCATTACAAAGAACACCATGATTTGGCCATCTACGTTTTGAGTGTATTTGCTGAACGCGATAAACGAAATATTAACGGCGTTTAACATAAGCTCAATTGACATAAGGATTACAATCACGTTTCGTCTTAACAGAACACCGGCCATCCCGATTACGAAAAGAATCGAAGACAAAACCAGATAATGATTTAAAGAAATATCAGTAAAGAAATTATTTTGCATGGTGAGTTCCCCCGCGGCTACGAGCTAGCGCTACTGCTCCAACGGCAATAACCGTTAACAACACACCCAGCGCCTCGAAACCAAAGATATGCTTAGAGAATAAGACCATTCCTAATTCTTTAGTGGCCGCATCTGGTGATGTTGATTTTTTTACCTTTTGAGCTTCTGCGACTTGAACCGCATCTTTAGATAGTTCGCCTACGAATGATTTTTGGCCCATAATAATTCCGCCAACAATCAGCCCTGACAACAATCCCACCGAGATTAATTTGATTGCGCCAGAAATTTTGCCCGATGAAAATGCCTGAATTTCGGCTTTAATATCGAACAACATCAGTACCATGACAAACAAGACCATCACGGCTCCGGCGTAGACGATCAGTTGGACGCCGGCGATGAAGTAGGCGTGTAAGGTGATAAAAATAGCGGCCACGCCAACCATGGTCATAGCCAAGGATAATGCTGAATAAATCGGGTTGGTAAACAGCAACACAGCAAGGCCACTTCCGATAATTAAGAGGGCCAGAAACCAAAAAAGAAAAACATCAGGGGTCATTTCAGTACTCCGTTATTATATAAAAAACTATGAAATCAAATAAATTACTAATGCCGTAAGGATGGTGTTACCAAGCGCCCATGGCAGCATTGTTTTCCAGCCCAAATCCATCAATTGGTCATATCTGAAGCGCGGCAACGTCCAACGAACCCAGATAAATACCCATAAGAAGAATACAAACTTAATCATGAAACTTAGGAAATGAACCAATGTTGTGATCACACTAATTGTAGTTGCTGATTCAGATAATCCAGCGGCCCACTGACGAACATCGTCTACTGTGACCCATGGAATGCCGTAGCCACCAAAAAAGAAAATGATCATTAGGGCTGAACCCAGCATCATATGGCCGTACTCACCAATGAAGAACATAAGCATTTTGAAACCGCCATATTCCGTATGGAAACCCGCCACGATTTCTGCTTCACCTTCTGCTAAGTCAAATGGTAGACGATTTGATTCCGCAAACGTCGCCGCAAAGAAAATGATCGCAGCTAACGGTTGATAGAAAATACCCCAGTTTGGAATGTACGCCGACGTTACCGTATGACCGAATGCTTTAAAGCTTAGTGTGCCCTGTTGAGCATTGATCATTTCAGTTAAGTTGAACGTTCCGAAAAGTAGAATGATACCTACGATTGAAAGACCTAAAGCCAATTCGTAACTGATGACCTGGGCACTGGCGCGCAAGGCCCCAAGCAAAGAGAACTTGCTTGCCGAACCCCAGCCGGCCATCAAGATTGTGTACGCCGCAAGCGACGAAACACCCAAGATGTACACGATGCCAACGTTCATATCATAACCTTGAATTTTAAATACGTAACCGCCAATTTCCAATGGTACCGACATCGGAATTGCAGCAAACGCCAATGTTGCCGGAATCAATGCAAAGATAGGCGCAGCATAGAACAGAGGACGAATTGCCTTGTCCGGCGCGAAGTCTTCTTTGGTTAAAAACTTCACTGCATCCGCCAAAAGTTGCAATAGACCCAAAGGGCCTACGCGATTTGGACCAAAACGATTTTGAATGAAGGCAGAACCGCGGCGCTCAACCCAAACCAATATAGGTACCGCTTGGACCATCATTAAAAAAATCAAAACTAGTTTAATGCAATTTACTGTAATTTCAAAAACGTCTTGTCCCATGATATCCCCTTAACCTAGTCCCACTCTAATGCTTTAGATTTAATTTCCCAAAATAACCCGAAGATAAAGATCGCTAAAAAGATCATCATCGATGTGAACACAAATGTTCCCTGTCCCGATGCGATGAAGTCGCGGAATGTAATTGCCCACGGATACATGAAAATAATTTCAATATCGAAAAGGATGAACAGAATCGCCGTTAGATAGAACTTCACGGAAACTTTTGTTTCGCGTTTTTCTTGGCCCGGGATACCACATTCATAGATATCACGCTTTACGGCTGAATTGTCTTTTCGCTGGCCACCAATGGCGCGCGCTAAGTAAATCAAAAATGTTCCAAATATTGCTAAAAAAACTGTTAAAAATATGACGCCACCTAATGGCATACCTGATGCTTCAGCCATCGCTCACTCCTTGCTGACTTAGGTCTATAAAAAGACACGTGCAAACTAAATTTATACTTGTCATTACATATATTTCCAAGAAATATATCTGAACGTTTTAACTGGGTGCGTAGCGATGAGTTTTGAAACTTTGAATCCACATTTAGAATCACAAATCGAACGCGTGATTGCCGACAAAAATCACGACTCGAAGTTGTCGATCATTGGCTCATCGTCATTGCTTTCCGTTGCCTATTTTATAGCCTTTTCGAATTCACGTCGTTTGAATACTCAGCCTCATTTGTTCGTGTTACCCAGGGATTCAGATTGCGCTAAACTAGCGAATGCCATCGAGTTTTTTGATCCGAACAAAAAAGTTTATCTGCTGACTGAATTCGATGTGTCGCCTTATTCAGGACTATATCCTTCACCTCACGTTCTAAAAGATCGATTACTTTTTATAAGTCGCGCGCAAAATGCAAAACCGGGCGAAGTCTTTGTTGCCTCTTTTTTGGGCCTCCAACAAAAAACAATGCCTGTTGATGTGCTGATCGAAACTGCCAAATTGTTTAAGATTGGCGATAGCTTACCTGAAAATCTGTCGTCTTACTTAACTGATCTTGGTTACGAGTCAGCGCCCATGGTGGAAGATGTTGGACAGTTCGCGATTCGCGGCGGAATTGTGGATATTTTTTCCCCCGGCGAGAAAAAGCCAGTCCGTGTGGAGCTTTTTGGTGATCAGATTGAAACGTTGCGGTTTTTTTCAACAGATTCACTAAAGAGCGAAGCCGAAATCAAATCTTTCTTGTTAACGCCGGCCAAAGAAACTCTGTATGTGGACAGTGAATATGAAAACATCGTTCCTCGGTTTAAGAAAACGACGATGGGTCGCGACTTACGAAATGAAGAAATCGATGATTTAAGCCGTTCGTTAGTGCAAAAAAACTTTTTCCCCGGCATCGAGTTTTTAATTTCGAGTTTTTATGAAAATCCCTCACTGCCCGTGGAGCATTTTTCATCTAAACCTTGGGTTTGGTACGTTGACCCGCTTGAAATGCACCGGATCAGCGATGATGCGCTTGAGGAGCTCAAAAGTGATTTCAGAAATTCAACCAAGACACTGATTCGCCCCGCACTCGAAGATGTTTATTCTGAAAAGTGGCTAACGGGTGGGGAAACTCAAGAATTGAATTTGAATTTGGGTTTTGACACTCAAGAGTTTTATTTTTCAAATATCGATTTTAATTCAAGCGCCCTCATTTCTGGTGAAATTTCTGGCAATCGTTTGGATTTTCGATCATTTGGCGTTCAAGAGTTTTCGAATTTATCACTCGCCGCTACTGTCGGCGCAGAGGCTTGGACACTCGCGCTGCAAAACAAACTATCGCAGTGGAAACGCGATCACTATCGCATATTCGTAAGCCTAAGAAATGCTACGCAAGCAGAACGTTTAAAAAACTATATCGAGAAAATGGATTTTGAGTTCCGCCGAATTCCAGCAGAAGACTATCGATGGGATACGTTTGTTTCAGAACAGAATCAAAACCCTAAAATCATTCATTTTCTGCAGCGTCCCTGCTTTGAGAGTTTACGAATTGAAGATGAAAAAATAATCTTTCTACGAGAAGAAGATTTTTTTGGAAAAAAAAGTCGCTCGAGCGCTTTATCCTCAACAGATGAATTTCAGAAACAAGCTAAGCGTTTAAATTTTGGTGATTTGAAACCCGGAGACCTTGTTGTTCACATCAAACACGGTATCGGCCAATACGAAGGCTTAAAGGTAATGCCAGTGAATGGCATTGATTCAGAATTTATTCAGCTTTCTTATAAGGAGAAAGATAAACTCTATCTTCCCGTTTATCGCGTAGGCCAACTTCAAAAGTATTCGGGTGCGGCTGGTGCCATTCCGCTGGACAAACTAGGGGGAACATCTTGGGAAAAAACCAAGATCAAAGTAAAAAATCATCTTAAAGATATTGCGAGCGAATTATTGGCCCTCTACGCAAAACGCGCTGAAATTCAGCGTCCTCCATTTTCTTTAAACGCGAGCGAAATTCAAAGATTCGAGTTTGGCTTTCCATATGAAGAAACCGAGGATCAGCAACGCTCAATCGACGACATCTATAAAGATATGAAGTCAACTAAACCAATGGACCGACTTGTTTGCGGTGACGTGGGTTTCGGCAAAACGGAAGTCGCTATGCGTGCCGTATTCTTTGCCATTGAAAGTAAAAAACAAGTTGCTGTGCTGGCGCCAACAACCGTTCTAAGTTTTCAGCATTTTGAAAATTTTAAAAAGCGCTTTAAAGATTGGCCCGAAGTACAAATTCGTGAACTTAATCGCTTCGTGAGCAATTCCGATGCTAAAAAAACATTGGTCGAGCTCAAAGAAGGTAAAGTTGATATCTTAATAGGCACTCATCGACTGTTTTCTAAAGATGTTGTTTTTAAAGATTTAGGTTTATTAGTCGTCGATGAAGAGCAGAAATTCGGCGTACTCCATAAAGAGAAAATTAAGAAGCTTAAGGCGACTGTCGATACATTAACATTGTCAGCAACACCCATTCCGCGAACTCTGAATATGAGCTTAGTGGGAATTCGTGATTTAAGCCTTATCAACACCGCCCCCGTCGATCGTCTTCCGACTCGTACGTTTATTTGCAAGTGGGAAGAAGAAACTATCCGCAAAGCTATTGAATCTGAAGTTCATCGCGGGGGACAAGTTTACTTTATCCACAATCGCGTTCAAACAATTTACGGTGTCGCAGATGAACTGCGAGCGCTATTGCCTAATGTACGCATGAAGGTCGCTCACGGCCAAATGCCCGAAGAGGAACTTGAAAAAACAATGCTCGCGTTTTTCAATCACGAAATTGACATGCTCGTGAGCACAGCGATCGTGGAATCTGGTATGGACGTGTCGCGCGCGAACACTATGTTCATCGATCAAGCCCATATGTTTGGTCTGTCGCAGTTATATCAATTGCGTGGTCGCGTAGGTCGTTCTAAACAGCGCGCGTATTGTTACTTGTTATTACCTCGCGCTCGTCAGCTAGATAAAGATGCGCAAGAACGATTAAAAATTATTCAGGAAAATACTCAGCTTGGTAGCGGTATTAAGATCGCACAGTATGACCTTGAGCTTCGCGGTTCAGGAAACATTCTTGGCGACGAACAATCGGGTCATGTAAATACCGTTGGCTATGAATTGTACATGGATCTGTTGAATGAAGCGCTGGCTGCCGCGCGCGGTGAAGAACCAGAAGATGATTTAGATCCAGAAATTAATCTGAAAATTCCAGCGATGATTCCAGATAAATATATTCCCGATATTCGCATGCGCCTGAGCTACTACAAAGCTCTGGCTGAAATTAAGTTCGAGGAAGACGTTGAAAAAATTGAAGACGAATTGAAAGATCAGTTCGGCGCCCTGCCAGAACCTGTGATAAATTTAATTGGCGTTATGCTGGTTAGAAAATTATGTAAAGACCTTGGCGTTCGCGATGTCAGTGCCGGGGTCAACAAGGTGTCTTTGATCTTCAGTGACAAAACAAAACTGGCACCTCAAGACGCAATTAAATTAGCCGCCCGCGAGCCAAAGAAGTATTCAATCATGCCCGATAGCCGATTGAATATTCGTATGGACGTAATTAATTGGTCGGCGGTCTACGAAGAGCTGAAATACTTACTTGCCGTCAGTGATGGCAACGATCCCAAGGACCCGTCGGCGAAAGCTCAAGATAAAAACAAATCCTTGATTCGCCGAATGGGAATTTTTAATTAACTATTACATTGGTGGGACAGGACCGGGACCGCTATCCGCGGCATCAGGTGGCGGTGTCGTATCCGCAGGAGCCGACGGAACCGGCGCCGCTGCTGGTGGCTCCGCTTTTTTCTCGCCAGGTTTTGGCTTTGGAACACCATCTCCTGTGCCAACACCTTGAACTGGCGCCGCGACCGGAATATTATCTTTCGAAGATGGCGCTGGTGTGGCCGCATCTTTTTCTGGTTTTTTGCCATTTGCAGGATACTGACTTCCTACTGCCCCTACGCCAAGCACGGTTCCTTTAAAGTTATTACGAGTTTTGTTGCCCGTTGCTTTAATGCCTTCAAGTTCTTGTTCAAGCGCTTTTGCTTTTGCTTTTCTTAGCTCTAATAATTCAGTACTCGCTGCTTCTTTCGTTTTGTTTAGCTCGTTAATTTTTGTGTTATTACGGCTAAACTCTGCAAACTTGCTAGTGTTTGTTCCAAAATTAGGGTTTCCATTTTTTATAGTCGCACCTTCCATTAGCTTTGTTTGTTCTGCTTTAAGAACTGCGATTTGATCATCAAGAGCTTTTACACCCGCTTCAGCTTGGTTAATAACTGGATCGAATTTCGCATTGGTCTTTGAACCCGCGTTTGACGTCATTTTCGCTCCGTCGCCAGCACGAATGTCCCTAGCCCTCTGAATCCTACGAGCTCCTGCGTTTTGTAAGGCTTGGCTTATTTGAGCGGCGTCGTCACCAGCCCGTTTACCTGCCCATCTGCCGGCTGTGTTGGCTGCGCGCCCTACGGCTTCTGGAATTGCCGAAACGGTTACGCGTGCGGCTTTACCTGCGATAAATGGAGTGTGTCTCCACGTTCCTTTTACAACAGCGGCAGTTCCTTTGATGGCTCCTCGAGCGGCGTAGTACGGCCATACAGTACCGACCGCAGCCGCTTTTGCTCCGGATTTAGCCGCCTCTTTTAGAGCCGGTTTAATTATTTTTGCGGTTGGATCTTTGGCCATTTTACCCGCGACACCAGCAAATGTTCCACGCGCTAAACCGATGATACCGCCCAATCCCGCAGAGAACCCGGCACTGCTGCCTGCGAATTTGCCTATCATCTGACACACATATTGAGATTGAGATTTTTTATTTAAACAGCCCATGTATTCGCCATCAAAACCGAACATATTTTTCACAATATTTTGGGCCGCTTCATAGGGATTACTAATAAGTTCTTTCACCATCGTCATCAGCTGCGAACCCCAACCTAAAATATCAAAACTGCTTACTAGGGAGCTAAAGAAATCACGCAAGAAAACACTGGCAAAGTTTTTCAAACAATCACCAATGGTTTTGGTACAGAATGCACCATCGCAGTATCCAGTGTCGGTATCTTTATTCGTTAATTCATTACAAACCCGTTCGTTTGGCTTAACATCTTTCATTGTTGTGAAACCTAGAACTTCAAATCGCTCGCTAATACGTTCGCAGCACCATTCTGAACTAAATTTTTCAATCGCCTTAGCATTTTTCGCTTCTGCAGATGGAGCTGGGCATCCGCCCGGGACTGTACACACATCTGCTTGAGTTTTTGAAGGATCTAAGGTGCCCGCTGTTTGTTTTGCTCTTTCGTCTTCTAATTTTTTAAAGTACGCATTATGGATATCTTTCAATTTATCCATTTGTTTACTGTAAAAACTGTGCAAAGACTCATCTCCATAAGCAATATCGCATGTATCTTTTTTCGCATCGGCATCTATTTTTACTTCTAAATCTGGCCTCTTGGGATCTTTTCTATCAAATTCTAACCCGCACTCAAACTTTTTGCTACGATTCATGAAATAGCCGAACCATTCACCCATTGCCATATTCATGAAGGTGTCTAAACACGCGTTGGCCTGGGGGCTATTCTGAGCATTAAAGCGGGCGTCCATAATTTTTTCGAAGTCAAAATTTCTATCACCTAACTCAAGTTCATTCTCGTTAAATTTTCCCTTATATTTTTCAGATGTGGCATTACCGTTACCATCTGTTTTAGGAACTTCATTTATAAATGCTTCAAGTTCCTTTTCTTTTCCAGCACAAGCCGATTCGGGAACAAACATGCTTGAATAAGGCTTTTCATCACGCATTTTTAGAATTTCTTCAAACCGAGCTTGAGACACAGTATTTGAAATTCCAAAATCTGCGGGAGCCAAAGTTTCGCCGTCAATCACTACCGATGCCGGCTCTGCCGCTTTTGTTGCTGACGACGCTTCCGCAAACACCAAGCTACTTGTTGTTGTTTGTAAGAAGAAAATAGTCGCTACTAAGTATGTAAACTTCTTCATGCTCGTCCTAATTGATATTCGGATTAAAGGTTTGTAGGCTCAGCTTGGCCTGTTCAACGACTTTTCCGGTCGCAACTGCTGGATAAAATAAATGGATCGATTGCATGACCGATTTGCTAAAGTAGTGATGTTCAATAAATTCAGTTTTGATTCCGGCGAAACTTAAATAGCTTCCCTTGATTTCCAAACGCTCGCCGTGTGGTGTTTGCGTGAAACTGTAGTTGTTCATCATCCATTCTTTTATTCCAAATTGCTGATTGAAATTCAGTTTTCCTTGTAGGAATTTCTTATCTAATTCGCCCGTTTTGGTTTTCGGTACACCTACTGTAGATCTCACTTCAGGTGGAATAAGAACCGTAATTTTTTCTGTGCCTGTGTGATTGTAAGTCGTTGGATAGAATGATGGAAAGTAGTTACTCTCTACCAAAAAATTTGCGGGAGCTTTGTATTGGAAGTTTCTAGTTTTGTTTGCTTGGACATACGCGAAACCAAACATAATAACACCAAAAACTAAAATATATTTTATTAGTCTCATACCCGTCCTTAAATAGTGATAGGCCCTAAAAAGCCCCTACTTATAGGATATCTGTGACAGTATAATTTTAGAATTTTTTTAGCGGGTTAGCGTACAATACTAGACTAAAATTCCATTCGCAAACCAACACCAAAGTTGAAGTCATTTTCAAAGACCGGATCTAGTTCATCGTCAGTGTTTTGATATTGCGTCCAGAACACATCAAGATACGTATTCTCTAGACCTTGAGCCAAGTAGGCTCCCTTTGCAACTTCGGGCTCAAGCCAGTTTAACTGTATTAAGAAGCCCACGGTTAGTGCCGTTCCATTTCCCGTGTCGTAACTATTGGTTGTATTTAATGTTTTATTTTCTTCAGAGATTCCAAACTGCCAAAGACTCGCGCCCAGATACGGAACAAAATAGGGTTCCTTCGTGATCGAATCTAACAGCCACTGCGCGCGCAGGGATTTTTTAGAAATCGTAAGCCCGCGCTCTTCACCCACGCGGTCGTCAATCAGCGTCCCTTGCCCAAATCCAGCGCCAGCAATGATCGAGCCCAACATAAAATTAAGTTTATAGTCGACTTGCACCTGCAACAACGTCAGGTCCTCTTGCCCAAAAAGTTCCTCGTACAATTTTTGATCCACTAAAGAAGCGTAGTCTTGAAAATATAAATTTTCTGCATTGAAACTGAACAAAAATCCATGCGTCGTTCGGCGATCACGATAGTTTGTATAGCGTTTGCGCGGCTCAATTTCGACATTTTTTTCTCGAGGAATAACTTCGACCATGTCGGCTTCGGTTACTTTTTCAACAGGCACAGTTTCCGTCACTGGTGGCGCCACATAGGGCTCTGGGGTGGGCTCTGCCACTACTGGCGCTGGTTCCACGGGAACAGTTTCTATCGGGGCTTCTGTTTGAAGGGATTCTGCAGGAGGTGCTTCGAGCATTAGTTCTGCCGGCGCCTGCTCCGCAACTGGCTCGGTACTATCTTCAACTGTTTGTTCTTCAACTACGGCCGGTGCTTGAGGGTTATCTCCCGCTTCTAGAGTTTCAGCTGGCTCTTCCGGATTGTCATCCGCAGCTTCTGCCGCTTGATTAGTTTTACTCGACTCATCAGATTCATCGTCAGTATCGGCGACGTTATCATCGACTTCCTCTGCGACCACGGTGCCTTTAACTGCGGCCTTGGACTTTGTGCTAGTGGATTCTTGAGAAGATGAATAAGGTGAATGAAGAGCGATCGCAAACACAAGTGTGCTCACTACCAAAGACCAAGGTCCTTGGTCTTTATTTTTCCAGTTTTTAACAGCAGTACTCATATTCAAAATAGTTTTTCCGATCATAATGTATGCTTTTTAAGCTTAACCTGAAACCTACCGCTTTGACATTTCTAATTTTGGGAAGCCTTTTTTTTCCAAACTTAGTGCTAGCACAGCTGCCGCCAGCGGGGCAAAAAAGTACCTTCACGACGAAAAAAAACTCAATAAGGTTTCCCGTAACACCAATGTTAGATCCCGACTTTTTTCACAAAAGTACCGTTGATGAAATTATTTCGCGCATGTCGATTGATGATAAAGTTGGTCAATTGTTGCTAATAGGATTTCCACAAGACAAATTAGATTCAAAACTAACCGCGCACATTAATCAGAATCGCGTGGGATCATTTTTAGTTTTTAAAAGAAATATTACATCAATCGATCAGCTCAAAGCATTGAATGCAAATCTAGTTGATCATTCAATGACTCGTTTTCGTATTCCACCGCTGATGGCAATTGATCAAGAGGGCGGAAATGTAACTCGCATTTCCACGAATCCAAAGCTTCCATTTCTATTCCACTTTGGTGACTTGGCCGATTCAAAATTTAGTTATCACTACGGCTACTACACAGGGCAAATGTTATCGTCGCTCGGTTTCAACTTAAATCTAGCACCTGTTTTAGATGTCGCTGATATTAATTCAAATAGTTTTATCGCTCTTAGATCATTCGGCAGTGATCCGACGCGAGTCGCACAAAACGGTACTGCGTATTCTCAAGGTCTAGTTAGTCAACGGGTTGTGCCGACAGCGAAACATTTTCCCGGCTTGGGTTCTACGCAACTAGACCCTCATAACACAGTGGTCTCAAATTCAAACTCATGGATCGACATGGAAAGAAATGACTTTGTACCTTTCCGTGATTTCGCAAAAATCGGTCCCCACACGGCCGTAATGATGTCTCACATGATTTATAGAGGAATCGATACCAGTGGCCAACCGGCTTCGTTTTCCAAGTATTTAATGAATGATGTTTTACGTCGCAAGCTTGGCTTTCAAGGCGTGATTGTTACGGACGACTTACACATGAAAGCGTCTTCAAATTCTATTTCGCCATCCGAAGCAGCTCTTAAATCCCTAAAAGCTGGTTCTGATCTAGTAATGTTGTCATGGTCATTCACTGAACAATCGAAGACATTCGATCGTATCAAAAACGCTATTTTTAAAAAAGAACTTAGCCTTGAGGACGTAAATGAAAAAGTTAGGCGCATTTTAGTTCTAAAAAAATTCGCTTACGGCAAACCAGTTGCGCCTTCTCGCTCAATCGCAAGTGATTCAACGGCCGATATGACACTCAAAGTGAGCGTAAACAAAACAACTGTTGAATCAGTTTCAGTTTCGCATCTTTTAAAGTCGCTGCTAACTACGAAAATGAAGTCTGTTTTCTTCCGACCCCAATTAGAAGAAAAAAAACAGTTGTGTTTAGTCTCTGATCAGAAAAAACTTTTCGATTTGATTGGAAAAAAGGACTCCAGTGTTTTTAAAGGTTATCACTATCCAAAAACATCGGCTTCAAGATCTCTAGCGCAGTTCTTTAGAACTTCGAACTGTGATTTGTTCATCATTACAGTTGAAAACAATAAACAAGCTCGCGTGCTCAATCAGATTTCAGATTTAAATAATAAAAAGCTTGTGATTATTAACCACGCCATGCCAACAATGGTCCAAAATCGGGGACGTTATTTTTCAGTTTTAGATTTATACGGAATTAGTATTAGAACGGACGAATTATTAGCAGATAAAATTTCAGAATTTACGAATATGATTTTACGCGGCCAATATCACTCAGCCGCGAATAATTGAAACTAGTTTTTATATTTAGAAACTTCTAGGCCTGCTTCGCTACGTTTGATCGAGCGAGCTAAATCCGCAAAGTCAGCATCATTCAGAGACTCAGAAGCTAAACGAGACTTCGCTTTCTCGATGTACGCTTGAGCATCTGCTAAATTGATATCTTCTGGTAGATCAGCCGTTTCAGCCAAAATATCGATACCGTTAGGGTAAACTTCACAGTAACCCCAAGAAATCACCGCATATTGAAAGCGATCAGTGCCTTTCAATTTCCAGCGCATGATTCCTGTATCCAATGTAGTAACTAAAGGCGTATGACCTTCCAAAACATTAAGTTCCCCACGATGTGCGGGCAGGACAACAGAATCTACGTCTGCGCCTGTTAGAACTCTTTTTTCTGGAGTTAATAGGGTCATCTTCATTTTAATAATCCTATTACGCTAATGTCTTAGCTTTAGCGATTGCGTCTTCAATTGTTCCAACCATGTAAAACGCCTGTTCTGGAAGAGCATCGTGTTTACCATCAACGATTTCACGGAAACCTTTTACAGTGTCTTTGATGTCGATGTATTTACCATCCATACCAGTGAACTGCTGGGCAACGAAGAATGGTTGAGATAAGAAACGTTGTACTTTACGTGCACGACCCACCACCAACTTATCTTCTTCAGATAGTTCGTCCATACCAAGGATGGCAATGATATCTTGAAGCTCTCTGTAGCGCTGTAATAATGCCTGAACGTCACGAGCACATTTATAATGTTCTTCACCCACAACTTGTGGATCTAGAAGACGTGATGTTGAAGTCAACGGGTGAACCGCAGGGAAAATCGCCATTGCAGCAATATCACGATCTAGGTTCGTTGTAGCATCTAAGTGAGTAAATGTAGTTGCTGGAGCTGGATCCGTGTAGTCATCGGCTGGTACGTATACCGCTTGGACCGAAGTGATCGAGCCTTGTTTAGTGGATGTAATACGCTCTTGCAAGTTACCCATTTCAGTAGAAAGAGTTGGTTGGTAACCAACGGCTGAAGGGATACGACCAAGAAGGGCAGAAACCTCTGCACCCGCTTGAGTGAAGCGGAAGATATTATCTACGAAGAAAAGAACGTCTTGTTTTTCAACGTCACGGAAATATTCAGCGATAGTCAAACCAGTTAAAGCCACGCGCGCACGAGCTCCAGGAGGTTCATTCATCTGACCGAACACCAGCGCTGTCTTTTCAATAACGCCTGATTCTTTCATTTCCACCCAAAGATCGTTACCTTCACGAGTACGCTCACCGACGCCCGCGAATACAGAGTATCCACCGTGCTCAGTGGCGATGTTACGGATAAGTTCCTGGATCAAAACTGTTTTACCAACGCCTGCACCACCGAATAAACCAATCTTACCACCCTTTGCGTAAGGAGCTAATAAGTCAACGACCTTAATACCCGTCATTAACATCTCGGCCTTTGTAGCTTGGTCTTCGAATTTTGGAGCTGCACGATGGATTGGCCATACTTCTTTTGATTTAACTGGGCCGGCTTCGTCCACTGGCTCACCGATAACGTTGATAATACGGCCAAGAGCCTCTTTACCAACCGGCGCTGTGATCATGTTGCCTGTGTTAGATACCTTTTCACCACGAACCAAACCTTCTGTTGAGTCCATAGAGATTGTGCGAACAACATTGTCGCCCAAGTGCTGCGCAACTTCTAATACTAGGTTGCCTTCTTGAGCAGAAATGAATTTATTTGAAACGCGTAAAGCTGTATTAATTGGCGGAAGATCGCCACCTTCGAACTCTACGTCAACTACTGGTCCTAAAATTTGTTTAATTTTTCCGTTTGCCATTCATGCTCCTAAATTATTTCAAAGCTTCAGCACCACTGACGATTTCGATAAGTTCCGTCGTGATTTTTTCTTGTCTTAATTTGTTGTAAGTTAATGTTAATTTATTAATTAATTCTTTTGCATTGTTCGACGCATTTTCCATCGCAGTCATACGCGCACCATGTTCGGCGGCAACGCTTTCAGACATTGAACGGTAAACTTGTAGGTCGAAATGTTTTACCAATAATTCTTCAACGATTTTTTCAGCGTTTGGTTCAAACACTAAATCTTTCGAGAATTTTGCTGTGTTAATTTCATCAGAGAATGATGAAAGACCTAAATTAATTGGCAATAATGTTTCACAAACAACAGTGTGAGAGATTGCAGATTTAAATTCGTTGTAAACCAAACGAACCTCATCGTACTCGCCAGTTAAGAAATATTTCAATAGTTTACCAGCAACATCCGCCGCCAATTTATAAGAAATATCTTTATCAAGACCAGTGATGCTCTCAACTGGATTAATGTTTCTCTTTTGGAAAAACTCTAAACCCTTTCTACCAATGAAAATAAAATCTAGCTTTTGCAAGTTAGCTTTGTTTTCTTTGATATACTTTTCTGTGAACTTATTGATGTTTGTATTAAAAGCGCCGCACAGACCACGATCAGAAGTTAGAACAACCATAAGTACGTTCTTCGCTGCTTCTGTTCTTTGTCCCATCAAAGGATGCGCTACCTTTTGAGTAACGGCGACGTCAGAAATCACGCGTCTTAGCGACAAAGCGTACGGGCGCATATTAACGATGTTATTTTGCGCCTTTCGTAGCTTCGACGCAGACACAAGCTTTAACGCTTTTGTGATCTGCTGAGTGTTTTTTGTGGACGCAATCTGCGCCCTAATGTCCTTTAAGCTGGCCATAGTTTATTACTTTTTGCTCGCGGGTTGGAAAATCGCTTTAAATTCAACTAAAGCGTCTTTCAGTGATTGCTCACCGTCTTTAGTTAGCTCTTTTTTCTCTACGATACCTTTCAGGATTTGAGGGTATTTTTGTTTTACAAATTCAAGTAAGCCTTTTTCGTATGAAGCCACATCCGATTCCGCGTAATCATCTAGAAAACCGTTAGTAGCCGCATAGATAGATACAACTTGCTCTTCCACTTTAAATGGAGCGTATTGACCTTGTTTTAATAACTCAACAAGACGACGACCACGAGCTAACTGTTTTTGAGATGCTTTATCTAAGTCAGACGCAAACGCCGCAAACGCTTCAAGAGCGCGGAACTGAGCAAGTTCTAACTTGATTGTACCCGCAACTTTTTTCATCGCTTTAATCTGAGCCGCACCACCCACACGTGATACTGATTTACCTACGGAAACCGCCGGGCGGATACCTTTATAGAATAAGTCAGTTTCAAGGAAAATCTGGCCATCAGTGATCGAGATAACATTTGTTGGAATGTACGCAGAGATATCGCCCGCTTGAGTCTCAATGATTGGTAGAGCTGTTAATGAACCGCCACCTTTTTCATCTGATAGCTTAGCTGCGCGTTCTAATAAACGAGAGTGGATGTAGAATACGTCACCTGGGTACGCTTCACGACCTGGAGGACGACGCAATAACAATGATAACTGACGGTACGCTTGCGCTTGTTTAGTTAAATCATCGTAAATGATTAAAGCATGGCGACCAGTATCGCGGAAGTATTCCGCCATCGCTGTTCCCGCGTATGGAGATAAGTATTGTAGAGGAGCCGCATCAGATGCACCCGCTGCGATAACAGTCGTGTACTCAAGAGCACCCGCCGCACGAAGCTTTTCAACAACCAACGCAATAGTTGATTGCTTCTGGCCAATAGCTACGTAGAAGCATTGTACGTTTTGACCTTTTTGGTTGATGATTGTATCGATCGCAATTGCAGTTTTACCAGTTTGACGGTCACCGATGATCAACTCACGTTGACCGCGACCGATTGGAATCATTGAATCGATTGATTTGATACCCGTTTGTAATGGCTCGCTTACTGATTTACGGTAAACGATACCAGGAGCTTTTAATTCAACAACTCGAGTGTGAGGTGTGTTGATTGGTCCTTTTCCATCGATAGGCATACCAAGCGCGTTAACTACGCGACCAAGCAATGCTTCACCTACTGGAACTTCAACGATTTTTTTAGTACGCTTAACGACGTCGCCTTCTTTGATCGCGCGATCTTCGCCGAAGATAACAACGCCGACGAAACCGTCTTCAAGGTTAAGCACCATTCCGGATACGCCACCAGAAAACTCTACAAGCTCGCCGGCCTGAACATTTTCTAATCCGTAAACGCGCGCCACACCGTCACCAACAGACAGAACGCTTCCTGTTTCGCTGACATCAATTTTCTTAGAGTATTGGCTGATTTGCTCTTTTAAAATTCGGCTGATTTCGTCAGCTCTGATTTGACCCATGTCCATTAGTACTAGCTCCTAATTATTTAGTGATTAAGTAATTCTTCTTTTAATTTTTTTAAATGTAGATCTAAGCTGTCATCGAATGTCCAACCACCGACTTTAGCAACTACGCCGCCGATAACCGAAGGATCTTCCTTAAACTTAAGAACGATTTTCTTTTTCAAAATGTTCGAAATCTTGGCTTCCAACGATGAAACCACATCCGCCGATAACGGCTTCGCTGAATAAACGCTACCCTTAGTTACGCCAGATTCTTCGTCCATTAATTGCTCATAAGCTTTTGCAATCTCTGGAAGAGCCCCTGCTCGCTTGCGATTCATTAATAACATTACAAAATTTTTAACGTTTTCTGGCGTCTTAATTTGTTCCATAGTGTTTGAAACAGCAGCTACCTTTTTTGACGCTTCAATTTGTGGATCTTGGAAAAAGTTAGCGACTTCTGGAGTATTGGTAGCTTGTGCAAGCGCAGCCAGGCTGGCCAATGTTTGCGCGTGAGTATTTGCTTCCTTTGAGGCCGCAAACAACGCTTTTGCGTATCGTTTAGAAACGTCGTTTAAACTCATGGGTTCACCGCTTCGATATTTTTATTGAATTCAGATTGTAACTTTTGATGATCTTGGCTGCCGATATCTGTTGTTAGGACTTGGCGAGCCGAAGTTAACGCCTGAAGAACGATTTCTTGTTTGGCTTTTAAGGTTGTTTTTTGGCCCTCTAGTTTTGCAGTCGCCTGCGCATCGTCTTTGATGCGGTTCGCGGTCGCCTGCGCATCGGCGATCATCTGTTTACGAAGCGCCTCAGCTTCTGTTTTCGCCTGTTCGACACTGCTTGACGCCGTGGCATTTAGCGTTTTTAAACGCTGCTCGATATCTTGATATTCTTTTTCCGCTTCCTGGAAAAGAGTTTTAGATTTTTCAGCTTGTTTTAGGTAGTCAGTTTGACGAGCTTGGAAAAACTCGATCACCGGCTGTCTGCCGTATTTATAAAGGATGACGCCCAGAATGGCCAAGTTGATAAACTGCCATTTTACCATGCTAGGGACTTCGTTTGAATGTGCACCATGAGCATCCGCTGCCAGCGCCACATATGAAGTTAAAGTAATCAATAAAGCCGATGCTAATTTCATGATTTACCCAAAAGTTTATTGTTGATCGCCATTACCAAGCCAGATTTCATATCTTTTAATTCAGTTTCTAGCTGAGTGGCGCGAGTCTGAAGATTTTTGCGATTTGTTTCCAAAACCGTATTTGCTTCCGCTTTGGCCTGGGCCAAGATTTTTTCTTGTTCGGCGCTCGCTTCTGTTTTTACGTGTTTAAAAATCTCAGATATTTTTCCGTGAACTTCTTTCGCCTTTTCAGAGTACTGAGACTGAAGTTCTTGAGATTTCTTATGAATATCGTCAGCGATTTCTAGACTACCTTTTGTGTTTTGTAGACGCTTTTCGTGAATAGCGGCAAATGGCTCATAAACGAGCTTAATTAAAGCAAAAAAAGTAACGATGAAAATTACAAACTGAACAATAACTGTGGCGTTTATTCCAAGCTGTTGCAGCATAAGCCTTCCTGCGGTGGGTGATTAAGTGTTTTGGGAATAACACCTTTAGGCAGCGCTGTCCAAAAGTTTTTTTGATATTAGATATATATAGATATGTTTTCAGTTAGTTTTTAGGCATGTAGGACGCGCCCTCAAACACCACACCTTCATCAATTCTAAGGCTCGGTGTTGTTACGGTGCCGCGAAATACGGTTGGTGGATGCATAACCACTTTACTGCGCGCGAACAAATTTCCCTCTACGCTGCCATTGATAATGATGGTATCGGCCTCGATTTGAGCTTGTACTTTAGCGCCTTCGTTGATGATGATGGTGTCTTGAGTAAAAATCTCGCCTTTAAAGACGCCGCCGATCTGGACAGTGCCTTCAAAAGACAGGCGACCTTCAAACGATGCGCCTGCGTCAAGGATAGCGGTAACTTGGTTTTCACGAGTCGGTTCTATTGCTGACATCCTTCTTTAATTTTATCAATCAGTTGGCTCAACTCTTCATCTGAATAGAAGGCAATACTGATCTTTCCTTTAGAATTATGGTAGTCGATATTAACTTTGGTACCAAGCAACTTCTGAAGCTCATCCGCTAAGCCAGCCATCAAGCGATTTGTTACATTCAAATCAACATTGGCTGCTGAGCCGGCCTGAACTTCGTCAGATGATTTCCTTTTAGAAAGCGCCTCGAGTTTGCGTACGCTTAATTGATCATCTCGCACCATTTTAGCTAATTCTAACTGTTTTTTAGAGTCATCTATGCTTAACAAGACTTTCGCATGTCCGGTTGAAATTACTGAATTCACTAGCATTTCTTTAATCTCTGAGGGCAAATGAAGCAATCTTAATGCATTCGATACAGTTGCGCGGTCTTTGCCTACTTTTTCGGCAATTTGCTGATGAGAAAGCTGGAATTCTTGCTGTAGTCTTAAGTAGCCATCAGCTTCCTCAATCGGATTTAAATCTTCACGCTGAACGTTTTCGATAATAGACAGCTCTAATGTTTCACGATCGGAGAAATTTTTAATAATAACAGGAACTTCGTGAAGGCCTGCCATTTGCGAAGCTCTCCAGCGACGCTCACCCGCGACAATTTCAAAACCATCACCGACTTTTCTAACAATAATAGGCTGAAGAATGCCGTTTGATTTAATGCTTTGAGATAGCTCCTGTAGTTTTTCTTTTTCGAATTGACGTCTTGGCTGAAACGCACCTGGCTTTAACTTTTCAATGCTCATTTGCCAAATTTTACCTTCAGATAAAACCGCCGGCTCCTTCGCTACCATTGCTGCTTTTGGCGCCTCAAGCGTTTTTGCAGACGTACCTGTTGCGGGAATATTGGCCTTTAGACTAGCCGGATTTGTCGCTGGCGTATTCGTTTGCGTGTTGCTTGAGCCTAGCAATGAACCCAAACCACGACCTAAGCCGCGCTTTTGTTTTTCGACGGAAATTTCAGACATTAGATGCCTCCCGCAGACGCTTCATTGGCGCGTTGGGCCTGTTGGGCATTTAACGTTCTCTGCTCTACTTCTTTTGCTAATTCTAAATATTTTACAGCACCAATTGATTTACCGTCGTATTCAAAGATAGATTGCCCATGACTCGGCGCTTCAGATAAGCGTACGTTTCTTGGAATTATGGCTTGAAATACTTTTTCGCCGAAGTGGTTTTTAATTTCAGTCACCACCTGGTGGGACAAATTGTTTCGAGTATCGAACATCGTTAATACGATACCTTCTATATGAAGATCGTGATTTAGGGATTTTTTAATTAAACCCGCTGTGTTTAAAAGTTGGCTTAAGCCTTCGAGTGCGTAGTACTCACATTGCAAAGGAACCAAAAAGCTATTGGCTGCCGTAAGCGCATTTAGAGTGATTAGTCCCAACGATGGTGGGCAGTCGATGATCACATAGTCAAAATGTTCCGAAAGAGTCGCAATAGCCTGTTTAAGCTTGTACTCGCGCTGAGGGATATCCACTAATTCGATTTCTGCGCCTACAAGATCAGGGTTTGCCGTTACGATGAATAAATTTGGGTTGTTAGTTTTAAGAACTGTCTCTGCTAAAGACTTTTCGCCGATTAGAACGTGATAGATATTGTTCTCTTGGCTTTCGTGTTTTTTAATTCCTAGGCCACTTGAAGCGTTTCCTTGGGGATCCATATCCAGGATCAAAACTCTCTTCCCCAAAGAGGCCAGTGCTGCTGATAAATTCACTGACGTGGTTGTTTTGCCGACGCCGCCTTTTTGGTTCGCTATGCAGATAACTTTTGCCATGGAAACCCCCTGAAATGAAAACTTAGTCCTATCTGAATAAATTTCAACAAAATTTATGGTTTTACACTCATGCTTTCTCATTTTTTTTCCGATGTTCCACGTAGAACATCATGAAACACCAGATTTCCAGCAAATTTAGCCCTGATTGTTCCACGTGGAACATGTTTTTCGCCCTTATTGCGATATTCTTCGCGTTTATTTTATCGTCGTGCGAGCAGAAAGACCCAAAACCGGAGCTAAAAGATAGTATCTATCAAGATATGATAGGACAGCTCGCCGAGGCCGAGAGAATAATGAAGGAAATGGAAACAAAGGCTATAGATGCGCGCAAAATGGGTGACGAAGCCAAGATAAATACTGGAGTTAAAGAAAAGGCCGAACGTCAGGCCATTGAATTTGACAAAACAAAACTTAAAATGGCTCAACAAGTGAGTTATTGGAAAATTCGATCATTTGAGCGGCTAAAACATGTCCGAACCCTCGCGAGTAAACAAAAAGAGGCCTACACGCCCGATCTTCATGAATGGGAAGTATATCTTGCTGAAAAAAAGCTTCGTGTGGCGAAGAACGCCTGGGATTTAAAAGCGCGCTTTAAAGAGACAGGATTTGACTATAATCCGACACTCATGGGTGAAAATCCCGCAGATGTAAAAAAAGAGCAGCCCAAGCCCGCTACCGGCGGCGGCGCTCACTAATGTTCCACGTAGAACATTAGTTTTTCGTCGTTTTTACGACTCCGAACCGAATTTGAGTGGATGGAAGAACATACTCGCGAACAAGGGCCGGAAAAAAGATAGAGCAAAGCTGCGTTGGAATCTCTGTGATCTCTAGTCCCCACTGTTCGCCTTTCATGTGATAAAGAATCCCACCTTTAGGCATAATTTTGCGAGCAAGCAAAATGGTTTTAGAAATATTTCCGAATCCTCTAACAATCGCAAATTTAACGGAATCTTGAGGTAACGTTTCGAACGCGGCATGCAGGACTTTAATACTGCTAATACTTAACGTATCCGCAACATGACGAAGGAACTCGACTTTTCTTAGATCGGTCTCGACTAAAGTGACCTGAATTTCTGGATGCAAAACGGCAAAAACAACTCCTGGAAAGCCATTTCCACTACCAAAGTCGTAAATTTGCTTGATTCCAGGAGAATCTTCTAAAACTATCTGGCTCCCAAGTATACAATCCGCAAAATGCAGCGCGTCAGCAACGGGGATCGTCTTAGGGCTTACTAAGCTTAAAGTCTTGTTATGCTTAACGACGAGATCAAAATAGGAACGAAGAGTCGCCAGAGTTTTTTCCGACAAATCAGGAAACCACTCTTTAATTCGCCAAGGAATTTTTATTGCTTCATCGTTGTTGGTGTTGGCGGCCAAGAGAATTCTCCTTCAGAAGTTTGCGACCTTTGATATGAATAATCATAGCCTGAATCGCTGAAGGATTAACACCACTAATGCGTTGGGCTTGGCCCAAGGTTAAGGGTTTTACGCGAGTTAATTTTTCGCACTCTTCCGCAGAGAGACCCTTTACATCATAATAAACTAAATCAGTCGGAACTTTGAAATCTTCAAGGTTTTTTGCTTGTTGAATAAGCTCATTTTGTCTCTGAATGTAACCCGAATATTTAACTTCAATTTCAACGGCATCTAAAACATTTGGATCTTCATTTACATCACCCAGAAAACTAATCGCATCTTGAGTTGAAATCTCTGGACGACGCAAAAGTTCTTCCAACGTTGTCGACTTCAATAAAGCTGATGACTTCAATTCAGTCATACGAGCCTGAATGGCTGGCGTCGGAGTAATGCGCGTCTCTTTTAGCCTAGCCAAAAGTTTAGCTCTACGCGATTTTACATTCAAAAGTTCCTCGACTCTGGCCTCGGATAATAAACCAATACCTAGTGAAGCATTAGCTAACCTATCAATAGTATTGTCTTCTCTTAAAACAAGTCGGTGCTCCGCACGTGAGGTGAACATTCGGTAGGGTTCGCGTGTTCCTTTGGTAACTAAGTCGTCAACAAGAACGCCCATGTAGGCAAGTTCACGTCCCAATATTAAAGGATCCACATTTCGCAAATACTTATCCGCATTCACGCCGGCTAAAAAACCTTGGGCGGCAGCTTCTTCGTACCCCGAAGTTCCATTAATTTGCCCGGCCATAAATAAATTTTGAACCGCACGACTAGAAAGTGACTTTTCAATTTGAGTCGGTTCAAAATAATCGTATTCAACGGCATAACCGTAACGAACGACTTTTACATTTTCCAAACCCGGAATTGTTCTCAAAAACCGATCTTGAACCTCTTCCGGTAGCGACGTTGAAATCCCTTGAAGATAAATCAAATCGCTCTCTAAGCTTTCGGGCTCTAAGAACGTTTGATGGGAATCGCGATCAGCAAAGCGATGAATTTTATCTTCGATACTTGGACAATAACGAGGACCAACACCTTCAATAATTCCACAAAACATAGGGGATTTATCTAGATTTTTTCGTATAATTTCGTGTGTTTCTTCAGTAGTTCTAGATAAAAAACAAGCAATTTGAGGCAACTGAGGAAACTCGCGTGTGCTGAAGCTAAATGGATAGTAGTTTGTGTCGCCAAACTGTTCCTGTGTTTTAGACCAATCAATTGACTCTTTCTGCAAACGAGCCGGAGTCCCTGTTTTCAAACGTTGAACATTTAAACCGAACGATTTTAACTGATCCGATAGTCCAACAGAAGACTTATCACCAATTCGCCCGCCTTCAATTTGCTTCAAACCAAAGTGCATAACACCGTTCATGAATGTCCCGGTAGTTAAAATCACAACCTTACTAAAAATCCGCGAAGAATCGGGAAGAATAACGCCGTGACAAGAGTCCTTTTCAAGAACAAGCGCCTTAACTTCAGATTCTAATATAGAAAGATTTGGCTGAGTGGAAATAATCTCCTTCATGCGACGGGAATATTTAATTTTATCAGACTGCACTCGTGTTCCGCGAACCGCGGGGCCACGAGACGAATTTAATCTTTTAAATTGAATGCATGTTTCATCCGCGACTTGGGCCATTTGCCCGCCAAGTACATCAAGTTCACGAACCATGTGACCCTTTGCAAGACCACCAATGCTGGGATTGCAGCTCATGTATCCGATTCGATCTCTATTGGAAGTAACTAAAAGAGTTTTGTGCCCTAATCGAGCAGTCGATAAGCACGCCTCAATACCCGCGTGACCACCACCCACCACAATCACATCATAATCAAAACTCTTAGTGCTATTCATAGGTTAGCTATTTAAACTGAATCGAAGGGAAAATCCATTGGTTCTTAGATGACTATGCCTTTTGACTATTCTTAGGGTATAAATTCTTCATTTTGCCTACTCAAATCTAGCCAAAACTACGACTTAAGTACTTGTTCTGATTAGTCAAAGCTATTTACCTAAGCAAAACTCTTTAAATACCTTATCCAAAATCTGATCATCATAGACCTCGCCTACCGTACGTTGAAGAGCCATCAGACAACCCTTCAGGTCAAACGCGACAAATTCTGAACCGAGCTGGCTATTTAAACCGTTGACTACTTTCTCCAAGAGTTCATAGGCCTGACGAAGTTCCTCACGTTGACGAGCACTCGAAACAGACACGGATTCTATGTGGGCAAACTTAGAAATCCAGTAGTCATAGACTCTCTCTAGCACCTGTTGCTTAGTTTCTGAGCTTTTACAGGTCGTAAAAAGTAGCGAATTATCGTCAAAAATATAGGGTTTTTTGTCGATATTTGACCCTAAAATAGCCTTTAATTCTGCCTGTTTAGCAGGCATGTCAGAGGGTTTTAAAAGATCGATCTTATTGAGAATAAAAAGAGTCCGCTCTAAATTAAGGTCTTTAAAAATTAAGTCTTCCTGATGCTTCAAAGGTTTTGAAGCATCCAAAATAACTAAATTAATGAAACTGTCTTTTCGTTCTTTAATTGAACGTTCAACACCAATTTTTTCGATCGGGTCATTCGAGTTCGTGCGAATCCCTGCGGTGTCTACTAATGTGAATTTCAAGTTTCTATATAGTAGGTCTTCACGAATCACATCACGAGTCGTCCCGGCAATGTCGGATACGATCGAGCGATCATTTCCCAAAAGAATATTCATCAGGCTGGATTTACCTACGTTCGGCTCGCCACTTAATACTAAAACAATCCCGTCTTTAAGAACCCGACCCGTTTCATAGGTGTTTAGTAGATCTTTAAAATGAATTTTCACATTTTGAAGTTTGCTAATCAAAACTGTGTCTTCAACAACCGTGATTCCTTGCTCAGAGAAATCAATTCCCGCCTCAATGTGAGCCAAACACCAAACAATGTCATCCTTAATATGATTTACCTTAGACGACAATTCACCTTTTAACTGGCGAAGAGCAAGCTCTGAACCCAGTTCAGAATGGGAATGAATTAAAGAAAGAATGCTTTCTGCTTGAACCAGATCTACTCGACCATTCATGAAAGCGCGATAAGTGAATTCTCCGTTAATCGCAACATCAGCGCCGTTTCTGCAAAGCTCATTCAAAATAGCGTTACAAATCACAGGTGAACCATGACACGAAACCTCGACCACGCGTTCACCCGTAAACGATTTACCCGCTTCAAATGGCAAAACCAAAACTTCGTCGATAGACTTTTGAGTTTGAGTATTTAAAAACTCATCTAGAAATGCTTTGTGGGATTCGAATGTGCGATTTTTTTTCTTAAGAGACTTTTGGGTAATTTCAAAAGCATTAGGGCCACTGATACGAATAACTGATATCCCACCGTAGCCCATGGGCGTGGAGACAGAGCAAATAGTAAAATGATCCCTGCCTTCACCAAAATTCATAGACTATTCTTGCGCGCTAACGTTTTCAGCGTCAGGAGCGTTTTCATTTTTAGCAGGATAAATTTTGATCTTTTTGTAAAGACCTTCGCCTAAAGAACGGCTTTTTACACGCGTATCTTTTGAAAGATATTGATGAACCACTTTTCTCTCTTTAGGAGGAAGCGCGCGATAGTAAACCGCCTTATTTTGTGTAATTGCGATCTCTTTTAAATTGTCAGCGCGTTCGATTAAAGCCGCTTCTGATTCTTCACGGTATCCACCGCAATCTACAAGAACGCTTGAGCGGTCTTCGGGGAAGTGATGTTGAACTACGCGTTTAAGTAACAATTGAAAAGAATCAAGTAACTGACCTTTTCTGTCTTTAAATAACTCTTCATCTGGACCGGAAAGTTGAATATCAAAAGAATAGCTGTCGCCATCGTTTTTTTCAGTTTTGATTTCATATTCAAGTTCAAATCCACCGTTTGCTAACAAACCTTCTAGTGTTTGTCTTAATAAATCTTCAACGGCGCTGTCAGAAGTTTTCTTTCCAGATCCAAATAGCTTTTTGAAAAAATTCATTTTTCCTCCTCAGTAGTAATATAGGCTTATGCTGCTTTGTTAGTTTTCATCATTGCATACTGTTGAATCACGCCAAATAAAGCGCTTACGAACATGTATAGAGTTAATCCACTCGGCAAATTAATCATGAACACAGTAAAAATTAATGGCATATACATCAAAATTTTTGCCTGCATAGGATCCATCTGTGTCGGTGTCAATTTTTGTTGAACAAACATCGTTACGCCCATCAAAATAGGCAACACAAAGAATTTATCATGCGCGCTTAGGTCCTGAATCCAGAACATAAAGGGGCTGCCGTATAACTCAATACTAGAGCCAATCACGCGATATAGAGCAAAGAAAATCGGAATTTGAAGTAACATTGGCAAACAACCGCCGAATGGGTTCGCCTTGTTCTCTTTCATCAAATTCATTACTTCTTGATTCATACGGACTGGATCGTCTTTGTATTTTTCTCGAACAGCAGTCATTAGCGGCTGAATCTTTTGCATAGCCTTCATTGATTTATAGGACATTAAGTTAAATGGAAGTACAAACAACCGAACCAAAAGAGTTAACAAAATAATCGCAATACCCCAGTTAGGAATTTGGGAAAAAAACCATTTCATAGTGTATAGCAACGGTTTTGCAATGAAGCTCATCCAACCAAAGTTAATTACTTGCGCAAGTTCAGGATGAATAGACGTCATTGTATCGATTGCTTTTCCACCAGCGAAATAAGTTTGATTTAAAGTTACATCTTTAACCCCATCATTCACCCGATAAATTAACTCAGCTAATGCCGTTTTTTTATCGAATGAGCTAGACATTTTAGCTTCCGGAATAGTGTCTGATTGATCAACGATCGCAGCAGCGAAATACTGACTACCGATTGCCAGCAAATTCACGCCTTTAGCGTCTCCTGAGGTATCGTTCTTAGCCGATGAAAAATTTAATGTTGTGTGAGTGTTTTCGTGAGCAACATAGAAATCTTGGTGCTCGTACGAAGGAAATAACCAAGAGGTGCTGTGGTTATCCATTGTTTTTTCTGGGATGTAAAACTTAACAGATGGTGCTGTTTTTTCATTTAAAGAAACTAATTTCGTAGCTGCTTTGAAAGAGTTGTTTTTCTCTATAAATTCAAGTTCTCTTTCGATTTTAATGGACGCATCTGAATAAACACCTTTGTATTTACCTTTTTCAATTTCCTGAACATCGAAATAAACATCTGAACCATCAGCTAATTTCAATTCAAACAAACCTACTGAATCTGAAACACCGATTTTAATCGTCTCACCATTTTTATCTTTGTAGTTTTTGATATCTACATTTCTAACACCCATGCCGCGTGAAGAAAGATTAAAAGAGATATTTTCGCCAGTAAAAGCAAATACTTTTTCTTCAGGTTTCGCTACGGTTTTAGCATCAGCAGAAGGCGCGGGCGTATCAACTGTTGTTGCTTGTGCCGGCTTATCCGCAGTAGGCGTAGCTGCTGTAGTAGGTAGCGCTTCTTGAGTCGCAGCGGGCTTTTGGCCATAACCTGGATATTTCTTTTGTAGGTATTGGTTCCAGCCAAAATAAAAAAGTGCAAACACTAACATGGCTACAATGAAACGACCGTTAAATGGACTGTCTTTTTGATCTTGCACTAAGATCTCCTTTCGGGAACTGGGTCATAACCGCCTTGTGAAAAAGGCCGACATTTGCATAACCTAATTGATACTAGTTTGATAGCGAAAAATGGACTGTGAATATGAAATGCCTCAGAGGCATATTGCGAACATGATGGATGAAATTTACAATTTCCACCCATGAATTGAGTGCCTAAAGTACGATAGGCACCAATCAATAATAAACCTAAAAATTTCAGACTATTCTGTAGTATAGAAGTGGCTCTATTTGGCAGTTTTAGGGGCATGCTTCTTACTAATAAATTTAATCCCATTATTTAATACTTTTTTGAAGCTTAAAAAACTCATATTTTTGTAGTAATCTTCGCCCATTGGCTTAATGAAGACAGAAAATTTAACGATTATCCGTGGGTTTTCTTTTAAAAACTCTGATAATTCCTGTTTCATCCACCGTCGGACACGATTCCTTACGGCGGCATTTCCTACTTTTCGACTTAATATAAACCCGATTTGGGATTTGGGGGAATTGGTGTCGTATTCTGCGTCGATACTGATTAGCATCCACGAAGCCGCCCAAAATTTTATTCCCCGCTCTTTAAGATATAAAAAATCTGAGTTCTTATTGATTGAACTAAATGGCTTACTTACCACTAATTTCTACAGAAAGCTTCTTACGTCCTTTAGCACGTCTACGGCTAAGAACTTTTTGTCCGTCTTTAGTTTTCATACGAGTTCTAAAGCCATGTGTTTTTTTACGGCGTTTTTTTGACGGTTGGTACGTTCTTTTCATTGTAATCTCCTTAAGTGGCAGAACTAAAAATCAGATTCATCTTTATGTACTTAATAAACTTATTTTACAAGCAGAAATTTAATCTTAACCCCATAGAGACCCAAACAAATCCCGGTTTTTACGTTTCAAAACGCCTTTCGGTAAAGGCCTACCCTTAACCGTTTCTGTGAAGCCACTACCTATTGTAAAAATTTTAAAAAACACCACTAGATAACTGGTCGTTAAAAATTCACAATGCAGCATTCAGGACTAGTGTTGAAAACCCCATAGTCCCTTGTTACTTCTTTTCGTCTTATCTTTTTCGAAGGTTCAGAGGGGTTATAATGCTTATCGATTCGCATTTTTGGGATCAAGTTAAGTCCAACATGAAAGGTAGGAATCTAAACAACAAGTTGCTAGATACTTGGTTAGATCCTATCGAATATTTAAACACAGCCGGCAGTGACGTTAGACCAAAAATTGTTCTTGGGGTCCCGAATGCGTTTCATCAATATTTTGTTATTGAAAACCTACAAGACAAAATTTATTCAGAGATTTCAGGTCTTTGTAATTCTCAGTTTGAGGTTGAGTTCGTAGTAACCGGCAACAAAGTACCTGCCCCCCCAGAAAGCCCGCAAGCTCTGGAAGAGGCAATTTTTAACCCCACACAACCGGTGAATATTGCATTAAAAAATGCAGCTCTTTTTAATAAAGATAAGCCGTTTAATTCAGATCCACTGAACACGGAACTTACGTTTTCTACATTTGTAGTGGGAAAAAACTCGGAATTTGCTCATGCGGCAACCTATAACGTAACTAAAAATCCAGGTGGCGATGATTATAATCCTCTATATATATATGGTCCGGTGGGAATGGGTAAAACTCACTTGCTACATGCTGCTGGTAATTATATTCGTGAGAGCTATCCCCAATTAAGAATCATTTATATTTCAGCCGAACACTTTATGAATGAGTGTATTTCGTCTATTCGCCATCATAAAATGGATAAATTCCGCCAAAAATATCGCGAAAATGCTGATATTTTACTAGTGGATGATGTTCAATTTATCGGCAAAGGGGAAGCTGTACAGGAAGAGTTCTTCCATACGATTAATACGTTTATTGAGCGTAAAAAGCAGGTAATTTTAGCTTCTGATCGTATGCCAAAAGATATTATCGATCTTGAAGATCGTAATAGAACGCGCTTAGAGCGCGGTTTAATTGCTGATATTACAATGCCGGATCTTGAAACTCGTATTGCAATTTTGCGTTATAAAGCGGAACGTTTTGCAGTTCGTTTATCTGATGAAGTCGCTACGTATATTGCCCGTATTTCGAAACGTTCAATCAGAGAATTAGAAGGTAACCTTAAAAAAGTGAAAATGTTTTCTGAATTGCAGGGTCTGCAAATCGATTACGACCTTGTTAAACGCATTCTTTCAAGCCACGAGACAACAAGTACTATCGGGGCAGAAGAAATCCTTAGACGGGTTGCTGATCACTATAAAGTTAAAATTGCGGACCTTAAATCAACAACTCGCGCGAAACAAATTGTAGTTCCGCGGCAAATTGCAATGTATTTGATCAAGAAATTTTTGGACAAATCATTAGTAGATATTGGCAAAACTTTTGGTGGTCGTGATCACACTACTGTTATGAATGCACTTGAAAGAGTGAAGTTTCTACAGTCAAAGGATCAGGATATCTTTAAAGATATCGAAGAGTTAGAGAGTAGAATCCACAATATCACAGGGGTGTGAATTGGGATTGTGTAAAAACGTGTGGATAAATCTACCGGAAACTTTGGGGATTTAGAAAACGCGGTTTTATACAGAGTTTCGGGGCTTTTTGTTAATGACTTTATCCACTTGGATACGTTAATAAAATCAACAGCTTAATAAGCTAAGTGTGAAATCCACAGCCCTACTACTACTACTAGTTATTTATATATATAGTATTAATAA
The DNA here is from genome assembly GCA_002345205.1 of Bdellovibrionaceae bacterium UBA2316. GTDB lineage: Bacteria > Bdellovibrionota > Bdellovibrionia > Bdellovibrionales > Bdellovibrionaceae > UBA2316. Next base: position 60,418 of record DDVI01000091.1, read on the forward strand.
TTATATTGGATGAGGAATTATGAAAATTGAGATCGAGAAAAAAGACTTGCTTACTTTGATCGGTAAGACGTTAAATATCGTTGATAAAAAAAATACCATGGCCGTATTGGTAAATGTTTTACTCGATGCTGATCAAGATCGCGTAAAAGTTTTTGCAACGGATTTGGAAGTAAGTTTAACTGACGAAGTCTTTGCTAAAGTTTTAGAACCAGGCAAAGTTGTAGTTAGCACAAAAAGTCTTTTCGAAATTTGTCGAAAATTGGATGAAGGTAAAATCCAACTCGTCAAAAAAGAAAATAACTGGTTAGAAATAAAACAAGGAAAGTTTTCATCTCGCATTGTGGGAGTGAGCCATGAAGACTACCCTATCTTTCCAACTTACAATCCTCAATCGTTTATCAAAATCAGTTCACACCTGCTTCGTGAAATGATTGATAAAACTATTTACTCGGTTTCGAACGATGAGACTCGGTACCATTTGAACGGAGTTTATTTCGAAGTTTCTCAAACTGGAAATTGTCGAATGGTTGCCACTGATGGACACCGTATGAGTTTGGTTAATAAACAAATCGAACTTGGTAAAAGTACGACATCTGCGGGAGTGATCATTCCAAGAAAAGGTTTGTACGAAATAAAAAAAATCATCGAGGCAAATCCAGGTGAAGTGGAAATTGCAATTGAAGGTTCGCAATTTTACTTAAGAAACAACACGACTACGCTGATGATTCGTTTGATTGAAGGTAAATATCCAAACTATCAACAGTTTATTCCACAGAACCTGACTCAGAAAATTAAGTTAAACAAAAATGATTTCTTAACTTCGCTAGAGCGCGTAGCCCTTCTAGCAAATCAAAAATCAAAAGCGGTATTGCTTAATTTGGCAAAAAATAAAATGGAAATTTCTTCAAACAATCCTGAACTAGGTGAAGCGAAAGAAGAAATGGAAGTTGATTTTTCTGGTAACGAATTAAAAATCGGTTTCAATGCTCGTTACATCTTGGATGTACTAGCATCAATGGATCAGCCGACAGTTCAACTTGAAGTGAATGATCATTTATCTCCAGGGGTGATTCGTCCGCTTGATGATCAGTCATACACATGCGTAGTTATGCCAATGAGAATTTAGCGCCTTAATAATTTTTTTCCAAAGGTGCTATTTTGTTCGTAGAAAATATTTCAATAAAAGATTTTAGAAATATAAAATCTTTGCAAACCAGTTTTTCCAAGAACCTAAACGTGTTCTTGGGAAAAAATGGTCAAGGTAAAACAAATCTCCTAGAGAGTATTTATTTGTTAGTGAATGGAAATTCATTTCGTTATTCAAACAATGAATCGTTCATCAACTATTCCTCGCAGCTGAGTTTGATCCAATCCGTTTTTCACCAAAATACTTTGAAATATAATTTAAAAATGACGATACAGAAAAATTCCAAAGAGTTTTTTGTAAATGAAAAAAAAATCTCGTCATCACAAATTCAAAAAAAATTTTCAATCGTTTTATTCTCTCCGGAAAGTTTAAGTTTCATCAAGGAATCTTCAGAATTTCGTCGCGTGCTTGTGGATGAATTTCTGGCGTCTGTGGATACTAGGAATGTTGATATAGTTTCTGATTTTAAAAAAGCGCTTAAAAACCGCAACCGGCTGCTAAAGGACCTCAGAGATATCAAGATATCAAAACAGCAGTTTGACCCCCTCTTTGACTCGTTAACGGAGTTATATCTACAAAAAGCAGCCGATCTTGTGGCACAAAGAATCGACGCATTGGCAAAAATTAAAGGCGACCTAAATGACAATATGCAATATATCAGTCAGTCCAATGTGGAAATATTTGTGGACTATGTGGCTTCCAATGAGTCTTTTTTAGGACTTTCGCGTACTGAAATTGTCGAAAAACTTAAAAAACGTGCATCGGAATTAAGATCGGCAGAAGTATCGTCTGGAAGCTCATTAGTTGGCCCTCATAAACACGATATTTTGTTTCTATATAACCAAAAAGATTCACGATTTTTTTGTTCGCAGGGGCAGCAAAGAGCTATTATATTATCTTTCAAAATGGCTCAAATAGTGTATCATCGAAGGGTTCACGGAACTTACCCAATTTTACTATTGGATGATGTTCTGTCTGAACTAGACAGCGACAAAAGATTTCGGCTTGTAGAGTTTCTAGAAAAACTAGAAACGCAGATTTTTATTACAAGTACCGAAATTGATTCTGTTGAAAATTTGAATAAAGAGAATGTTAAAATTAAGTATTTAGATAATGGAATAATTAAAACGGATAGGGATTAAGCGTCTCTAGCTAAAAGGATTTAATGAGCCAGGAAAATAACGTAGAAAATAAGGATTATGGCGCGGATTCGATTCAAGTCCTAGAAGGTCTTGAGGCCGTAAGAAAAAGACCCGGTATGTATATCGGTGATACTGGATTTCGCGGATTTCATCACCTTGTGTATGAAATCGTGGATAACTCGGTTGACGAAGCCCTTGCCGGCTTTTGTAAACACATTCTGATCAACATCAACGTAGATGGATCCATCACGGTGCAAGACGATGGACGTGGTGTTCCTGTTTCCGCTCACAAAGCCGGTAAATCGGCACTAGAGATCGTTTACACAGTTCTTCATGCGGGTGGAAAATTCGATGGAAGTTCATACAAAGTATCCGGCGGTCTACATGGCGTGGGTGCTTCTGTGGTGAATGCCCTATCTTCGTTTTGTTTGGTGGAAAGTTCTCGTGAAGGTTTTGTGTGGTCACAACGGTACGAAAAAGGTATTCCACAAACGAGCGTTGAAAAAGGTGCTGCGACTAACAAAACTGGAACCAAAGTTACATTCAAACCAGATCGCGAAATTTTCAAAGATGAAACGATCGAATTTGATTTCACTTACCTATGTAACCGTTTCCGTGAACTTGCTTTCTTGAATGCGGGTTTACATTTCTCTGTTTCTGATGATCGCACTCAGAAAAAACAAGATTTCCAATTCTCTAAAGGGGTTGCGGAATTTGTTAGTTACATGAATCAATCCAAAAAACCCGTGCACAATGAAGTGATTTATTTCAAAGGTGAAAAAGATACCGTTGAAGTTGAAATCGCAGCTCAGTGGAATGATTCTTATTCAGAATCTATTTTCACATATTGTAATAATATTAATACTCACGAAGGCGGTACTCACTTGATGGGTTTCCGTGCGGCTCTAACTCGTACGACGAATGCATACGCTACCGCTAAAGGCCTCCTAAAAGATATGAAAGAAAATCTTGAGGGTGAAGATATTCGTGAAGGAATGGCGGCCGTTATTTCTGTAAAAGTTCGCGAACCACAGTTTGAAGGTCAAACTAAAACTAAACTTGGTAATACTGAAGTTAAAGGTATCGTAGAATCATTGGTAAATGAAAAGCTTGCGGATTGGCTTGATCGTAATCCAAGTGTTGCAAAGCAAATTATTCAAAAATGTGCGGATGCTGCTCGCGCGCGTGATGCCGCTAGAAAAGCTCGTGAATTAACTCGTCGGAAATCGGCCTTAGATGGTGGTTCCTTACCTGGAAAAATGGCAGACTGCCAAGAACGTGACCCAGCACTTTGCGAATTGTATCTGGTCGAGGGTGATTCTGCCGGCGGTTCAGCAAAACAGGCACGTGATCGTAAAACTCAAGCCGTTTTACCTTTGAAAGGTAAAATCCTTAACGTAGAAAAAGCACGTTTTGATAAAATGTTATCGAATGACGAGATCAGAACAATGATTTCCGCATTCGGTACAGGTATAGGTAAAGAAAATGTGAGCGCTGATAAAATTCGTTATCATAAGATCATTATCATGACCGATGCCGATGTAGATGGGTCGCATATCCGTACACTGCTTTTGACGTTTTTCTATCGTCAAATGCCAGAGGTGCTTGAACGTGGTTATATCTACATTGCTCAACCACCGTTATACCGCGCGAAAAAAGGCCAATCAGAAACATACCTGAAAGACGACAATGCTCTAACAGAATATCTACTGAATCTTGGTTTAACAGGTTTTAAATTGTTAGATAAAAATCTTCCTGCTGAAGATATGAAAAAATTCATTTTAAGTATTCAGAGATTAACTCAGTTACTTAAAACGAGTGCGGCTAAATATGATCCAGACTTTATTTATTTCCTTCTTTCAAAAGTATCTGACTGGGAAAAGAAATTATTGGATCTAGACCTATACCCGGCACTGTTTGAAGATTATAAATCTTGGACAGTAAGTAATTCGCAATTAGGCATTACAGATATCGAATTCCGTTTGGTTAAAGGTGCGAGTGAAGCCGAAAATTATTACGAATTAACAACACATAAGTACGCCGATAAAAAACAGTCTGAAGTTTCATTAAAACTTGTAACTTCAGCATTAATGACAGAATTGAAAAATATTTGGCAGACTATCCAAGGATACTCGATGTTACCTATCAATGTAAAAATTGGTAACGATGAGCTTTCTTTTGATAACTACAAAGAATTTTATGAAGAGATGATGGAAGCGACTAAAAAAGGAATCTACATCCAACGCTATAAAGGATTAGGAGAGATGAACCCAGAACAGCTTTGGGACACGACTTTAAATCCTGAAAATAGACGATTATTGCAAGTAACTATTACTGATGCCGTTTCAGCGGATGAAACCTTCAGTATTTTGATGGGCGAACAGGTTGAACCACGCAGACAGTTTATTCACGACAATGCGTTGTTGGCTAGATCGCTTGATGTGTAGTTAGAAACTAGAATTTTTATTTAATTGGTCTCTAAGAATCTGAGACTTGGAAGAGGTGTTTATGGAAATGGAAAAAGGGATTTCTACCATTGATATAAATAAAGAAATGCGTGAAGCGTACTTACAGTACTCAATGTCAGTTATTGTGGGACGTGCTTTGCCCGACGTTCGTGATGGATTGAAACCAGTGCACCGTCGTATTTTATTTGCTCAACATGAAATGAGTAATACTCATGATAAACCATACAAAAAATCGGCCCGTGTTGTCGGCGATGTGATCGGTAAATACCATCCACATGGTGACACTGCGGTTTATGATTCTATCGTTCGTATGGCTCAAGAGTTTTCTCTGCGTTATCCGCTTGAAGACGGTCAAGGTAACTTCGGTTCTATCGATGGCGATTCTCCGGCGGCGATGAGGTATACGGAAATTCGTATGACTCGTCTAGCAGAAGAATTACTAGAAGATATTGATAAAGAAACCGTTCCATTTGGGCCGAACTACGATGACTCATTAGAAATTCCGTTAGTACTGCCAGCGAAATTTCCATGTTTATTAGTAAATGGATCATCAGGTATCGCAGTCGGTATGGCGACAAATATTCCGCCTCATAATTTAGGCGAAGTTATCGATGGTTGTATTCATTTAATTCAAAATCCAAAGTGTTCGATTGATGATTTGATTGCAAAAATTCCAGGACCGGACTTCCCTACTGCGGGCGTAATTGCGGGACGTGAAGGCGTTATCCAAGCATACAAAAAAGGGCGTGGAATCATTACGATTAAAGCGGTTGCTGAAATCGTTGCAAAAAAAGATCATGAAGAAATCATCGTATCTGAAATTCCATATCAAGTTAACAAAGCAAAATTGATTGAAAGTATCGCGGACCTAGTTCGTGAAAAAACAATCGAAGGTATATCCGATATCCGTGATGAATCATCGCGTGAAGGTATGCGTATTCTGATCGTTTTAAAACGCGGTGAAAATGCATCGGTTGTTTTAAATCGTTTATTTAAATACACACAAATGCAAGTTAGCTTCGGTATTATCATGCTGGCTCTTGATAAAAAGAATCAGCCGATAACATTCGATCTTAAACAAATGTTAGAAGCCTTTGTTGATCACCGCCGTGAGGTTGTGACTCGCAGATGTTTATTTGATTTGAAAAAAGCGCAAGAAAAAGCTCATATCCTAGAAGGTCTGAAAAAAGCTCTAGATTATATAGATGCCGTAATCGCCACTATCCGCGGTTCTTCAGAGGCTTCGGTAGCAAAAGAGCGCTTGATTGCACAGTTCGAATTTTCTGAACGTCAAGCTGTAGCGATTTTAGAAATGAGATTACAACGTTTAACTGGTTTAGAGCGTGATAAAATCCTTAATGAACTTGCGGAATTATTAAAACACATCGACTGGTTGAAATTTATCCTTAGCGACGTTAACGAAATTTACAAATTGATCGTTGGCGAACTTGAGGAAATCAGAAATAAATATTCTGACAAACGTCGTACACAATTGGACGGCAGCCTTGATGATCTTGAAGATGAAGACTTAATCGCAGATGAAGAAGTGGTTGTTACAATCACAAACACTGGCTACATCAAACGTATCCCTACCGATGAATACCGCACGCAAAAACGTGGTGGTAAAGGTACAAAAGGAATGGAAACGCGTGAAGAAGATTACGTGACTGATATCTTTACGGCATCGACTAAAACAATGCTTCTTGTTTTCACTGACAAGGGTAAAGTTTACTGGTGTAAAGTTCATAAACTACCATTAGGCAGTCGAACATCTAAAGGTAAAGCGATCCACAACGTGGTACAAATTGACTCAAACGAACGCGTAAGAGCGATTTTGCCGGTTGAGGAGTTCTCTGAAAATAAATACGTGGTTATGTTGACTGAAAAAGGTGTAATCAAGAAAACTTCTTTAGACGCCTTCTCTAACCCAAGAACTAACGGTATCATCGCATTAACTACGGATCTTGAAGATGGTGTGATTGATGCTCAAATTTCTGATGGAACGTCAGATATTTTCATCGCTACTAAAGAAGGTATGTCGATTCGTTTCGATGAATCAGACGTCCGTGCTATGGGTCGTAGTGCTCGCGGTGTGAAAGGTATCACACTAGAAAAAGACGATTCGGTCGTCGCTATGACAGTACTTGAAAGAAACACGAAATCTACAATCTTGATGGTAACATCTAAAGGTTACGGTAAACGAACTAGTATGGAAGAATACCGCACGCAAGGTCGCGGTGGTGTTGGTATTATTACTCAGAAAACAACTGATAAAGTTGGTTTCGTAATTGGAACTAAAAAAGTAGAAGATACTCAAGACTTGATGATCTCAACTGACAAAGGCCAAGTTATCCGTATGGGTATTGGTGGTATCTCGGTAATCGGTCGCAACACTCAAGGTGTTCGTTTGATTAACTTAGATGACAAAGATGAAGTCGTATCGGGATTTGCTGTTATTGACCTACTAGAAGACACTGAAGCACCTCAAACACCGCCAACGGAAAATAAACACTAGTTGTTAGATGTTTAAATTCATATTGGCTTGCTTGATCTTTACGCTCATCAGCTGTTCACCTCCTGAAAAAAAAGAATTTCAGCGGGGTGAACGCGGTGTTTCGAGAAATGATTTCAAATCGGCCATTATGCATTTTGATAATGCAATTAAAGTGGCTCCAGAATCTATCTGGGCGCTGAAATCAGCCAGGGAAGCGGCCCGCGTGAGTCACTACCTAGAAAAAGATTTTAACACAGCCATTCGCTTTTATCGTCATATGGTTCTGTATTCTGATAATTCGGAAGAAAGAAACAAATCTCAGAAAGAAATAGCGTATCTTTATTTCGATTCTCTACAGAATTATCCACAGGCCATTATAGAATTTTATAAACTTTTGCAAATGTCGGATAAAGATTTTGAAATTGCGACTTATAAGCTAGCAATTGCACGAGCGAACTATTATTTAAATCAATTTAATCAGGCACTCAGTGAAATAGGTGAAATCATTCGTTTGAAAATTACGGACGAGTTGCAATTTGATACTCAATTGCTTCAAGGAAATATTTTTGTCGCACAAAAATCGTTTGTAAAAGCGATTGTAGTTTTCAATGAACTACTTAAAAAATTTCCAGAAAAGTCAGAGAAAGAAAATGTCGCTCTTACGTTAACTGTCTGCTACGAAGAAAATTTTCAATACAAGGACGCGATTCAGATTTTAGAAACGCTTAGAAATAAGTACTCGCCTCCTGAATACATTGAACTGCGTATTAAGCGAATCAACGAACGCATCAAGAACCAGCCGGGCGCTAAAGGATTGCATAGAAAATGAATAAATATATTGTCTTTGCGGGAATTGGGTTCGAACTGGTGGGTCTAATTATTGTCAGCGTTTACGCCGGTGAATACTTGGAAACGCTCAAACCCACAAAAGGTTTGTGGGTAGCAGGTTTTATTTTACTTTCATTAGTAGGCTGGATGATTCATTTGCTAGCTATGCTTAAAAGCACCCAGAAGCAAAAAACGGACTCTAACGACAAAGCTAGTTAGGTAAACACCCGATTTCAGTGTTCCACCCGTTTCCGTGGGTTACGGAAATTGTGGCTGGGCTGGATTTAGCTTCGATAAACTCATATTTTGAACTTTGTGCGGAGTACGGGTCAGTGATTGTAACCGTCAGACCATAGCCTTTCGTTAAATAGAGTCGAATAGACTCAGATCTTCCGCCCTGGGAGGCCAACAAATCCAACCGATACGGTTTCTTTGAATCCAACCGATCGACTTCAAATCCTAAGATAGTTACTAAACCATGACTTTGAACAAGGTACTGAGTTAAAACTCCGTCGGATATCGGTCGTGGCTGAACTAGAGTAGGAGCTAGTTGCTGACGATCAGCCTTTGTTTTTAAGACACAATAGAAAGTTTGAGCCTGAGAACCAAATGACAATAATAGAATTAGAAGGAGTGCTTTCATAGATAGGCAATTTACAGAGTTTTTTCGTATCTGCCAATGAACTGGGTTTAGACATATAAAAAAGGAAGTCCCTAGGTCAGCCTTTAAATCATTGAAATGACTTGGAAAAAACTTAGATCTGGGGTAGATGATGGCTGTGTTAGCAATTCGTTTTATATTTTGGATTTCCCTAGTTCAGGTTCTAATTACGGGATTAGCCGGTTTTATATGGCCCCTCAAGTGGGCTTCAATTACCTGCGGAAGTGCAATTTCATTAGTTAATTTATGGGTATTGGCGACTGCTTGGTATTTCATTTTTTACAAAAAAAGAGTTGCCCCTTCTGTGAGTGTTGTTGTAATTAAATACGGAATTTTGATTTTAATTTTCTCGCAAATACCAAAGGTTAACTGGGTAGACCAAAACGCTCTTGTAATGGGAGTCTTAATAAACCCGGTAGCTTTGTTAGTCGGCGGAATGTTAGCGAAATTAACTCAAAAAAATAGTAGAGGAAGTTAATGTCATTCAACTGGACACAGTACGCAGTCGGACCCGAAAATGCTCACATCGCTACTTTAGGCCTTGCAAGCGTGGCTGCTTTGACAATGGGATTAATTGCTAAAGCTCAGTTGGGTAAAGGTGAACAGGCTCTTGTTCCTGCTGGAAAATTCTCACTACGTGCTTTATTTGAAGTGAACGTCGAATTCATTCACAAATTAGCGTCTTCAATCATTGGAAAAAATGGTTATAAATACGTTCCGTACTTTGCGGCGTTATTTGGTTTTATTTTCTTAAATAACCTAATTGGTGTTATCCCAGGGATGACTCCAGCAACTGAAAACATCAATACGGCCTTCGCGTTTGGTGTGTTCTCGTTCTTATCTTATAACATCGTTGGTGCTAAAGAAGGCGGGTCTCATTACTTTGCGCACTTCTTAGGTCCAATCTGGTGGTTAGCACCTTTGATGTTAATCATCGAACTAGTGGCTCACTTTATCCGTCCATTAACTCTAGGTTTACGTTTATCAAACGTTATGACTGGGGATCACACGGTACTTTCGGTATTCTTGAATATCGTTCCGTATCCACTATTGATTCCGATCCCATTCTATATCCTGGGTCTTATCGTATGTTTTATCCAAGCGTTTGTGTTTACGTTATTATCAATGGTTTATATCGCTTTAGCGCAGGCATCAGACCATTAATAATAAGAAACACTTGAGTTTGTGGATTAAAGAAAAAAATAAATAATTGTCTAATTAAGGAGATAACAATGAAACAATTAGTAACAGTATTAGCAACAGTTTTGGCTTCAACTTCTGTATTTGCACAAGAAGCAGCTACTCACACTACAGCTTCTAGCGACAAAGGTATGCTTGCAATCGCAGCTGCTATTTGTATGGGTGTCGCAGTTCTTGGTGGTACTCTTAGCCAAGGTAAAGCAGCAGCAGCAGCGCTTGACGGTATCGCTCGTAATCCAGCAGCTCAAGATAAAATCTTCACTCCAATGTTGCTTTCATTAGCTCTTATCGAGTCTCTAGTAATCCTTGGTTTCCTAGTAGCATTCGTAAAAATCGGTGGTCTTTTATAGTCTGAATTTCCTAGCGGAAATTAAGTTATAAAAATTGAAAGATTTAAAAAGAGGAACCTTCGGGTTCCTTTTTTATTTAGTATTGGTTTCAGTTCTTTTAGGAGCTGGTACCTAATGGTTATAGAAGTGGATTTACTATCGCTTCTACTTGTTTTTGGATTTTGTTTAAGCCGTCCTGGGATTCAGACTCGTATCTTAGAACTAGCACGGGTTGAGTGTTTGAAGCTCGGCATAGAGCCCAACCGTATGGGAATGAAATACGGATACCGTCAGTTAAGTTTACCTTGTAGTCGCCACCTTTAGAGAAAGCTTCTTTCATTTTTTCAACGATCAGAACTTTTTTCTCTTCAGTTGTGTCGATGCGAATTTCTGGGGTGTTAAATGCCGGTGGTAAACCTTCTAATAACTGAGTAATTGTTTTTCCTGTTTTTGAAAGTATTTCTACCAAGCGAACAGCTGCGTACGGAGCATCGTCGTAACCATAGTTACGATCTGCAAAGAAGATATGACCACTCATTTCACCGCCGAAAGGTGATTTTTCAGATTTAACTTTTTCTTTGATCAAACTGTGACCAGTTTTCCACATTACCGGCACTCCGCCATGTTTAGCAATATCGTCGTATAGACGATCACTGCACTTAACATCGCCGATAATTTTTGCGCCTTTAGATGTCTCTAAAATTGCGCGAGAAATAATTACCATTAATTCGTCACCGTAAAGCATCTTGCCAGTGTTATCGACCACACCGATACGATCTGCGTCGCCGTCAAAACCGATTCCGCAAACGGCGCCCGTTTTTAAAACTTCGTCGCGAAGGTGTTTAAGATTTTTTTCAACCGTAGGATCCGGATGATGATTGGGGAATGTTCCATCTGGTTTTTCAAAAAGTATAACGGGATCAAGTCCAACGGCATTGAACAAACCGCGAACCACCGAACCACCCGCGCCGTTTCCACAATCAAGAATAACTTTTACAGGCTTGATGTTGCCGAATTCTTTTTTGTAGCGTGCATAATACTGTGGAAAAATGTCGTAAGTAGATTCTGAACCAGAACCCTGGATAAAATCATTAGCTTCGATGATGTGTCTTAGCTTTTGAATTTCTTCACCAAAGATTGTTGATTTACCAAAAGAGATTTTGAAACCATTATATTCAGGCGGATTGTGCGATCCTGTAATTTGGACGGCACCATCAATTCCTGGAACCTCAAACGTAGAAAAATAACAAACGGGTGTGGTTACTAAACCTAGTTGTTTTACGTTTACACCAGACTCAAGGAAACCTTTTGTGAGTGAGGCTTTGATTTCTGGGCATGATAAACGAGCATCGTGTCCAATTGTTACCGTTAAATCTTTTTTGTTTAGTCTTTTGCTTAAGTATGATGAAAACGCTTTACCTAGTTGGTAAGCGAAGTCTTTATCGAACTCTCCGTTGTAGACACCGCGAATATCGTATTCTCTGAAAATTACATTTTGATACATAGTTATCTCCTAACCGAAGGTAGGATCATAGATTTGTTAGATTTTAAGTTCAAGGCTAAAATCGCCCCTCTACAGGAGGCGTTCCGCTAGTACCAGCGCCTCTTTCATTGAGTTTGGATTGGCGATATTCTTACCAAAAATTTCTTTGGCGGTGCCGTGATCGACGCTTGTTCTAACGAACGGCAGTCCTAGCGTTACATGTACGCCGGAATCCTGGCCGTGAATGGCTTTAAATGGAATTAAACCCTGATCATGATACGGACACAAATAGACGCTGTATTTACCCCAATTCGCCTTCAAAAACGCGGCATCGGGAACTAAGGGCCCTTGAATATTAAGGCCGCGTCCGTGTTGTCTAATCTGTTTTAACAAGTAAGCTTCTTCGCCTGTCGATATTATACCTTTTTCGCCGGCATGTGGATTAACACCTACCATAGCTACGGGTTTATTCTTTCCGGGAAGACCGTTTTGGAACGAGCCAACAATTTTGAAAATACCCTTCCAGTCATTTTTCTTTAGCTCTTTTGACACCCGGTTTGTAGGAATATGGCCCGTTAATAAAATTACGTTAAAATAAGTACCAACAAACCCCATGAATAAAGATTTGGTTTTAGATACATGTGCCAATATTTCAGTGTGGCCAATGAACGGGTAACCAGAGTCCTTAATAAGAGTTTTAGAAAGCGGCCCTGTGACTAAAGCTGTGGATAAGGGGTTTTCTAGGCAAACTTTAGATAAGCTAAAAATCCAATCAGCAGGTGTATCTGTACAGATCATGAAATTTAAAATTGGCTTTTTTGTCGGTGTTATAAAATCCACAAGCGCGAAATCTTCAGAAGAAAGCGTGATAGAGTTGATTGAAAAATGCTTTTTTAATAAATTGAAATATTTTTTTTGATACGTTTTTGTGACAAAAATAAAAACGCGGTTGGATTTGAAAAAACGCCTAGGCAGCTGGCATAGCGCCTTGGCCGAGACCTCGAAACCAATCCCGTCGGCATCACCCGTGGTGATGAGAATATTCTTACTGCTTAGTTTCATTTATTTTTAGGTACGATTCATCTTTTTTAGACTGCAGCCAAATTTTTAATTGGCGTTTGAAATTGCGCTCAACTAGCTGAGCCGTAATTGCCGGTTTTTCTTTTTCAAATTTTGGATCTTTGATCATCTTAGTATCTAAAAGTTTGAAAATATGAAAACCCTGACGAGTTTGGACAACGGATGTTACATCACCGACTTCGATTTTCTTGATAGCATCCTCGATATCTTTAGAAAACTCACCTGTTCGGAAGGTTCCCAGTAAACCACCAGCAGAAAAATCTGGGTCTTCACTATTTTGCTCTGCCAAGGTTTCAAATTTTTCACCTCGCTTTAGGCGATTGTAAACCTCTTGAGCTCTGGCTAAAACTGACTCCGGAGTGGTGCCCTTTTTCACTCGAAAAAGAATTTGTGCAATTTTAAATTCAGACGAAGCGTTTTTTGCTGTGGGGTGCTTTTTTAAATACTCGGAAAAAGCATCTTCTTCCGTTACCCGAATTTTAGAAATAATTTCCTGTTCTAGTAAATTCTGACGCTCGATACGGTTCTTTAGAAAATCTTGGTAATCAGAAACATTCATACCTTGGGCTTTAACGGCCGCCAAAACTTCGTCTGAAGTAATGTTGTTACGTTTCGCCATTTCCTTGATTTCCATCTGAACGCGTTCCATAGTTACAGACAAATTCAAGCGCTTAACTTCAGAATCTAAAAGTCGCTCATTAATTAAATAGTTCAACTGAGCCGAACGATCTTTGGCTAACGTATCTTGATCGGTATCAACTAAAGATTCATCGATCATGCCAGACCCACTGATTTTGTTTTTTAAGTTTTGAAAATCAGACTCTAAAATAATTTCCGAATTTACTATGGCTACGATGCGATCAACTAATTCAGCGCGTGAGAAGATGGCGAATAATAAAATAACTGACGTAATTAAGAGACTAACGTTTCTCATTTTGACTGCCCCGGGTTTCAATTTTCAGACTCGATATCAATTCGATATCTTTAAATACAGAGCTACTGCGTAGCTCTTTGTCTATCCATGAAACATAGGCCGATTTTTCTTTTAGTTCAATGATTCTTCGTTTGATTTTAGGCTTTTCTTCTTCCAGCGTAGGCACCCGCTCCGGCTCTTTTTTAGTGATTTTTATAACGTGTACGCCAAAGGGGGACGTAATAATATCGCCCACTTGGTTTAGTGGCCATTTAAAGATTGGCGAGAAGAAATCAACGGTGTCTTTTTCAATCCAGCCAACCACTCCGCCGTTTACTGACTCTGGCGCAATAGAGTACTTCTTAGCTAGAACGTCAAAAGGCTGCTTCTTTAATTCACCTTTAATGTACTCTGCTCGGGCTTGGTCTTTTAGTACAATTTGTTGTACAAAAACGCGCTCTTTTTTACGGAAGCTTTCCTTGTTTTCATTGTAGTATACCTTAATTTCTTCTTCGGTTGGATTCGTAACGTTTTTATTAATTTCCGCAGAAACTTTTTTCTCTAGCAAGTTCAACTTTAGGTTTGCTTGCCAATCGGCAAACGAAGTACTTTCTTCGGCTAGCATACGGCGAAACGCCAAGTCGTCTGGATAGAGCGCCCGAATGCGCGTAGTTTCAGTTTCAACTTCCGAGTCAGACACTGATATTTTGTTTTTTAAGGCCCAATCAATCATGAGCGAACGAACGATAAATGAGTTAACGATTTCATCTTTAACCCGCGAATTCACATTTGGATCTTTAGCGGCCAGAGAATCCAATTCGCGCAAACGCATGGCCAATTTGTTTGCAAACTCTTTGGCCGACATGACGTTTTCATTGATCTTTAAAACGGGTTTATTCGAAAGTGAAGGCTGCTGGTTGGTACATTGAATACTAATTAGGACAAACAATCCAAGTAAACAACGACCAAGCACAGATTAGTCCACTAAATCGGGATTTGATTTGATAGAATAATTTTTTTTCAGCTTTTCCATGTATTCGTCGAAAATCTTTTTACGTTTTTCTTCAAATACAGACAAACGAACCGCACGTTTACTCGCATTTTCATAAGTACGTCTTTCGGTAACTCTAATAATGTGAAAACCGAACTGAGTTTCAATTAATCCCTTAATTTCTCCGGGCTTACCTGATACTGCGGCCTCGTATAGTTGAGGTACGATCGTTAAGCGAGACTGCCATCCAGCGTCCCCGCCAACTTGTTTTGACAGTGGGTCGTCAGAATATAGCTTCACCAACTCTGGAAATGGCCGTTTTGATTTTTTAACTTCATCCAATATTTTATTCGCGCGATCTAGCGCTTCTTTTCTTTGTTCCGCAGTTGGGTTTGGTTTTAATTCAAATAAAATGTGGCTAAAACGAACCTCAGGGTTACGTTTATAATGCTCAGCCATTTCGGCTTCAGTAATTGGCATGTTTTGTACTTTCATGCCCAATTCTTTTTCAAGTAGGCCTTTGTATAATTCGCGTCTCATGGCATCGCGTACTATGGGATCGCGATCTAAATTTCTTTTCTCGGCTTCCTGTACGCCGACTTCAAAGCGGATTAGCTCTTCAAGGAACTGTTTTTTAGTTGGCAAAGGATTCACGGAGTTTTTAAATGCTTGATTGAACTTATCGTTGAAGTCTTTTACAGTTATTTTTGTATTTCCAATGGTAGCTACAACTTCGTCACCTTTTTTTTGTCCAAAAGATAGAGCGGAACAAAAGATGGCTCCAGAAACAACAACCCATGCGAACTTAGGCATTTAAAAATCCTTTTTTAAAATTTTATATCGCGAACTATGTGGTTCTATTAAAATCTAGCACCGTTATTTAGACTGATCAAACAGTTCCTTGGCCTTTGATCTAGCTGAAAACAGAAGTGCTTCGGCGTCGGACAATAATTTTGGATCTCGTGGGTCTTGATCTTTACCATAGGGTCCGAAAGGCCCTACCCAAAGAATGTCAATTTTTGCAAACGGCTTGGGTAAAAATGTTTTGTTCCATGATTTAGGAAAATGAAATGCACGATCGCAATGAACACCGCCATAATAAATGTAACCATCTACCAACCGTGAAACTTCAAATACGCCGGGCTTTACTTTATAGATAGGTCCGCGCGGTCCATCGACGGCCATACTGGCATTGTGGCGATCTTTCTTCATTAATTTAACTAGACCTTTGAGCGCTTCAACGGCTCCACGCGAAGACGAACCACGAGAGGTAGCCCCACCCATTAAGTGAATCAACGCACTCATCATTTCACCGTCTTTACTTTTTGAAGACATGGTTGCGATACGATAACGTCCAATCAATTGTAACAAAGAAATTTCGTCCCCGTGAAAATGGGCGAAAATAATTGGCTTACTTCGATTTTTAAGAGTTTTCTGAAGATCTGCGGGTTCGTGAATACGAACCCGCCATGTAAAATACAAAGATTTATAAATGAACCATATCAGAGTAGAGAGAAAGTACTTTCTAAAAATCAACTTTGTTCCAGAAATTACTTATTAAGTAATTTTTTAAATTCTTCGGTTAATTTAGGAACCACCTCAAAAAGGTCACCGACGATACCGTAAGTGGCTTTTTGGAAAATGGGTGCGTTGGGATCGTTATTAATCGCTACGATTACTTTACTACCCGTCATTCCGGCCAAATGTTGAATGGCTCCAGATATACCCACCGCGATGTACAACGTTGGCGCCACAGTTTTACCGGTTTGACCAACTTGCATCGAGTGACTAACCCATCCCGAGTCCACAACGGCACGAGACGCCCCCACCGTAGCGCCCAAAACGTTCGCCATTTCTTCTAACATTTTAAAGTTGCCAGCTTCTTTTAAGCCACGACCACCAGAAACGATGACGTTAGCTTCTGTTAAATCTAATTTTTCAGAAGCGCCCTTAACCACTTCCATCAAGATAGTTTTTAAACTTACTTCTGGAAGAGGAAGAGTTTTAATAGCGCCTGCATTTGCAGTTCCCGCAGCGGCCACTGGCAATTGATTCGCACGCATTAACACGATTTGAACCGGAGAGTCTTTTAAGTTTACTTGCGCGAAACATTTACCCGCGTACATGGGTTTTTTAGCCACAAATGCGCCGTCTTCAATATTCAAAGATACGCAATCACTTGCTAATGATGAATCCATTCGAGCCGCTAGGCGCGGAAACACATCTTTACCAATTGAAGACGCCGGAGCTAAGACATGACGAGCATCCGATTGTTTGATACCCGCTTCTAACGCTGCCAAGTATAGTTCCGGGTTGTAACCGTTAAGTTTAGCATCATTGAAGAAGAGCACTTCAGAAGCGCCATTGGCCGTAGCTTGTTCCGCTGGCTTTTGGCCTTCAGAGCCAAGAACGATACCGATTACGTGGAAATTTTTAGATTTACCAAACTGAAGAAGTTCAATTGAACTTCTTTTTAAATTTTGATTATGGTGTTCACAAAATACGACTAATTTATTCATAACTATTTCCTTTATAGAACTTTCGCTTCATCGCGAAGCAAACGAGCTAGCTCATGAGCTTGAGCGCCAGCCTCACCAGTGATCATTTTAACAGCAGTTTTGTCGTCTGGCATAGCAAACGATGTGAATTTAGATTTCGCAGAAGCGGCACCAACACCCAAAGCCTCTGCTTCGTGTTCTTTTAAAACTTTTTTCTTAGCTTTCATGATGCCCGGAAGACTTGCATAACGAGGCATATTCAAGCCTTTGTTCGCCGTTAACACACACGGAAGAGGAACTTGGAAAACTTCCTTAGCGCCGCCCTCGATGTCGCGTTCAACTTTAGCCGTCGTACCCGCTAATTCTAATTTGCTAACCACGCTAACGTGCGGAACCCCCAACAATTCAGCGACCATTGGTCCAACTGAGCTGCCGTTGTCATCGATTGCTAGTTTTCCTAGCAACAATAGGTCGCAGCCGCCTTCGGCTTTAATGGCTGCCGCTAATGCTTTCGCCACGCCCAAGCTATCTAGTTCAGTGTTTGTGTTTACAACAACGCCCTCGTCACAACCCATAGCCAGTGCGGTTCTTATAACTTCCGAGGCTCTTTGTTTAGGGCCCAAAGTGATAGCAAAAACCTGAGTTCCAGGATTTTTTTCTTTTATTTTTACTGCTTCTTCGATTGCAAATTCATCGTATGGGTTTACGACCCATTTAACACCAGTTAAATCGACACCGGCAGCATTTGGAAGAAGTTTGATTTTAGTTTCCGTATCGGGAACCTGCTTGATTCCGACAAAAATTTTCATAAAGGTCCTTTCAGAAAAGGGATCATGTTAAACGCTAGACTTATTACTTAAAACTCATCAGCCAAATAGGCAATGTTTGAATGAGTTTTCCTGGCCTGTTGGTGCAAAGCGTGGTGCCTGGCAGTTATAGAGAAAATTTTAGACAAAATTTGATCTAGGCTGTAGTTTAAATGAAAACTAAAAGACAAGAGGAAAACAATGGTTTCTTTCATTCAATCGACCGTGGGAAAAAAATATCTCATGGGACTTAGTGGCCTGATCTGGGCCGGGTTTATTTTTGGTCACATGGCCGGTAACATGACTATTTTGGTGAGTCCGGATATGTACAATGCTTATGGGCACGCAATCGTAAGCAATAAAATTTTGCTTTATGGAACAGAAATTGCTTTAGTGTTTGCGCTTGTGGCTCACGTCACATTAGCGCTCTTGTTAACAAAGCAAAATCGTGACTCTCGCGGAACTCGCTATGCTTCTAAACCAAATGGCGAAAAAGCCGCATCGTTTGCTTCAGAATGGATGGCGGTTCACGGTTCGATTATTTTAGTCTTTATTATTCTTCACTTGGTGACTTTTAAATACGGACCTCACTATGAAACGACAGTGGATGGCGTAGTGATGCGCGATCTGGCGCGCTTGATTTATGAAGTTTTCTCTAATCCATTAGCGGTTGGGTGGTACTTGGTGGCGTTGGTGTTACTAGGTTTCCATTTAACTCATGGTGTACGTTCGATTTTTCAATCGTTCGGGTTACTTCACCCGGCCTATCAGCCTGTAATAAAAAAAGCAGGCGTTATTTATTCAGTTGTTGTGGCGGGCGGATTTATTTCTCAGCCTTTGTTTGTATTCTTAACTCGCGTCGTGGCCGCATAATCGGGGGACCAAAATGGCAAATAGCAAATTAGACAGTAAAATTCCGGGTGGCCCAATTGAAACAATGTGGGAAGACTACAAGTTTAAAATGAAACTTGTGAACCCAGCGAACAAGAAAAAACATTCTGTGATCGTTGTGGGCACGGGACTTGCGGGCGCTTCGGCGGCAGCATCACTTGGCGAAATGGGTTATAAAGTTAAAGCGTTCT
Organism: Bdellovibrionaceae bacterium UBA2316; assembly: GCA_002345205.1. GTDB lineage: Bacteria > Bdellovibrionota > Bdellovibrionia > Bdellovibrionales > Bdellovibrionaceae > UBA2316. Next base: position 79,540 of record DDVI01000091.1, read on the forward strand.
GTGTGCATGAATCGCCTCGCCGCGCCCATTCGGTAGCGGCTCAGGGTGGTATCAATGCCGCTAAAAATTATCAAAACGACGGCGATTCGGTTCACCGTTTATTTTACGATACAATTAAAGGCGGCGACTTCCGGGCGCGTGAAGCGAACGTTCATCGTTTGGCGGAAGTTTCGACATCAATCATCGATACCTGCGTGGCTCAAGGTGTCCCGTTTGCTCGCGAATATGGCGGAACACTATCGAATCGTTCATTCGGCGGTGCTCAAGTTTCTAGAACATTCTATGCTCGTGGACAAACGGGTCAGCAATTATTGATCGGAGCTTATTCGGCGATGATGAGACAGGTAGATGTCGGACAAGTGGATTTATACACTCGTCGGGAAATGCTTGATGTGGTTGTTGTTGATGGCAAAGCTCGCGGTATCACAGTTAGAAATCTTTTAACGGGTGAAATCGAATCCCACGAAGCCGACGTTGTGGTTTTGGCGACAGGTGGTTATTCGAACGTATTCTACCTTTCTACAAACGCGATGGCGTGTGCCGTGACGGCGGCTTGGAAAGCGCATAAGAAAGGCTCTTTCTTTGCGAATCCTTGTTACACACAAATCCATCCAACATGTATTCCTGTTCATGGTGAAAACCAATCCAAGCTGACACTAATGTCGGAATCATTACGTAATGACGGACGCGTCTGGGTTCCAAAAAATAAAAATGAAACTCGCGCGGCCAAAGACATTCCAGAAAGCGAAAGAGATTATTACCTAGAGCGCATCTATCCAAGTTTTGGTAACTTAGCCCCACGTGACGTTTCGTCTCGTCAGGCTAAATTTCGTTGTGATGAAGGCTATGGCGTTCAGGGACAAAACGCAGTTTACCTGGATTTTGGCGACGCTATCAAACGCTATGGCGAAGATAAAATTGCGGAACGTTACGGCAACTTGTTTCAGATGTACGATAAAATCACGGGCGAAAATCCCTACAAAATGCCAATGAAAATCTATCCAGCTCCTCACTACACAATGGGTGGTCTGTGGGTGGATTACAATTTAATGAGTACTATTCCTGGTCTATTCGTAGCCGGTGAAGCGAACTTTTCGGATCATGGAGCGAATCGTTTGGGTGCTTCGGCGTTGATGCAAGGTTTAGCAGATGGCTACTTTGTACTTCCGTACACGATCGGCGATTATATTGCGAACACTAAACTAGATAAAGTATCTACGGATAAAACCGAGTTTAAAGACTCAAAAAATGCTGTGGAAACTGAAATCAGCAAGCTAATGAACATCAAAGGGGCTCGTACAGTTGAGAGCTTCCACAAAGAACTTGGCCGCGTAATGTGGGATAAGTGCGGAATGTCTAGAACAGAGGCGGGATTAAAAGAAGCAATCCAAACTATCGGTAAAATCAAAGAAGAATTCTGGCAGAATGTTAGAATTCCTGGCGAGGCCGCTGATTTAAATAATGAATTAGAAAAAGCAGGTCGCGTAGCGGACTACATCGAGCTTGGTGAACTAATGTGCCGTGATGCCCTAGAACGACAAGAGTCTTGTGGTGGTCACTTCCGTGAAGAATACCAAGAAAATGGGGAAGCTAAACGTGATGATGAAAAATATTGTCACGTGGCTGCTTGGGAGTGGAATGGAACTAACAAACCGCAAACTCGCAATACTGAAGAACTAAAATTTGAGAACGTTAAACTAGCCACAAGAAGCTACAAATAGAGGAAATAATGTCTGAAAAGAATATTAATATTACACTAAAAGTTTGGCGCCAAAAGAATCAACGTGAAGCGGGTTCTTTCAAAGAATACGTAGCTAAAAACGTTTCAACAGACGCTTCTTTCCTTGAAATGTTAGATGCTGTTAACGAAGAATTAATTTCTAAAGGTGATGATCCAATTGCTTTCGATCATGATTGCCGTGAAGGCATTTGTGGTAGTTGCGGCTTCATGATCAATGGAAACGCGCACGGTCCGCTGAAATCAACAACAGTGTGCCAATTACACATGAGAAACTTCAATGACGGTGACTTTTTAACTCTTGAGCCATGGAGAGCATCAGCTTTTCCATTAATCAAAGATTTAACAGTAGATCGTTCGGCACTAGATCGTATCATCCGGTCAGGTGGTTACATTTCTGTTAATACTGGTAATGCACCAGATGGTAACGCGATCATGGTTCCAAAAACCGCAGCAGATGAGGCGTTTAACGCCGCTACATGTATCGGTTGTGGGGCGTGCGTAGCTTCGTGCAAAAACGCGTCTGCAGCGTTATTTACTTCAGCGAAAATTTCTCACTTAGGTTTGTTGCCTCAGGGTGAAGTTGAAAAAGAAAAGCGTGCACTTAATATGGTTGGCCAAATGGATAAAGAAGGCTTCGGCGCGTGTACAAGCACAGGGTCTTGCTCTGCTTCGTGCCCTAAGGATATTAGTCTAACTAACATCGCTCGTATGAACAAAGACTATATGAAAGCCTCGTTTTCTAAGAAACCAGAGACTCACACCGGAGACGGCGTATAGTCGAACGTCTAAATAACGTCGATGTTGTAGAAAACTGACATGTCAATGGTCCCCGAAGAATTTATCTTAAAAGTATAAGCTTTTAAGCTAAGAGATAGTTTTGGGGGACCAACCATGCGTATTATTTTCTTTCTTCTATTGTCTATTGCTGTATCTGCAAAAGAGACAAAATCAATTCCGGGCGAGTATGTTGTAAAGTTTAAATCGAACAACAAAAGCACTCTGTCTACGTTAGCAAATCAAGTAAAAATACAAACAGGAATGGAAGTTAAAACAATGCTTCCGTCACTGGGTGTTACGGTATTCAAAACTAATGGCGAAAAATTCAATATAGCCTCTTTAAAGCAAAATTCAAATATCGCACTGATTGAGCCCAATTATATTTATTCAATTAACTATCAAAAAGGTGTGAAACCAAACGATCCGTCTCTATCTAAACTTTGGGGTATGATTAATATTGGTCAGCCGGACTCTATAGGACAAGTTGGTGTACCGGGCGTTGATATTAACGCAACAAGTGCTTGGGGTGTTCAAACTGGTTCCGCTGATATCATCGTCGCGGTTATTGATACCGGGGTTAATTACAAAAGCAAAGACCTTGCTGGCAACATGTGGGTAAATACAGCAGAGAAAAATGGAAAAAAAGGCATAGACGATGACGGAAATGGTTATATTGATGACGTCTACGGATGGAACTTTGTACCAGGCGCAAAAGATCCGTCTGATCCGTTGGATGACCAAGGCCACGGAAGTCACTGCGCAGGTACAATCGGTGCCGTTGGAAACGATAAGTTTGGCATCGTGGGAGTAGCCTGGAAGACGCGAATCATGGCGCTTAAGTTTTTAGGTGCGGACGGATCAGGCTCGCTTGAAGGCGCCCTACAGGCGATCGACTACGCGACTAAAAACGGCGCAAAGGTTTTAAGTAATTCGTGGAGTGGCGGCGAATATTCGGAAATTCTAAAAGAAGCTATCGAGCGGTCTTATAAGGCAGGGGCTCTTTTCGTGGCGGCCGCGGGAAACAACTCTGCAAACAACGATACGTCTGAACGCTATCCTGCTAATTACGATGTCCCGAACGTTTTAACCGTTGCGGCTATTGATAACAAAGGCCAATTAGCAAGTTTTTCTAACTTTGGTAAGAACAAAGTTCATATTGGGGCGCCTGGAGTAAACATCTACTCAACAGTTTTAAAAGGCTACGATTCGTGGTCAGGAACCTCGATGGCAACACCACACGTTTCTGGCGCAGCCGTTTTATTGGCTTCGCAATACCCAACAATGAATGGCGTTCAATTGAAAGAAACTATTCTAAATGCGGCTAAACCAAATAAGTTACTAAGGAATAAGGTTTCGACCGCAGGTAACTTGGATGCGTATGCGGCGCTTATGCAAACTAAAGTTCAACCTGACCCTGAAGATCCGTACAACTGGACAAACAAAATGGAATATCAGTTGGCGACAGAACATCCGTATAAACCAGAACAAAACAGCACATGGGAAATTAACGTCCCAAGTGCAAACAAGATCGCTCTGTATTTTGAAAAAATGGATATCGAATTTAAATATGATACTGTTAAGCTTTATGATGTGAACGGAAAATTAGTTCAGATACTGACTGGCGATAGTCCGGACTCGTTCTCTGAGCCAATAAATGGCAACTATGTAAAAATCGTTTTTGAAACGGACCGATCGGTTGAAAAACATGGTTTTGATATTACGAAAATTCACTTCAAATAGTTTCTACCCACCGCCACTGTCTGGTGGCGGAGGCGGCGTAACAAGTCGGCAGGTATTTGAAACAAACTGAATGTACCCATTTCGGCATAAAAAATTAATACTGCCTTCATAGGTTTGAGTAACACCGTCATAGTCGCCGCGATAATAACACTTGCTTGGATTATTAGTCGCGCACTGTGAAGTATGAACGGTAGGCACGTCTGTTGAGCACGCAATCGAAAAATTTTGATTATTGGAAACATCACCACCCAACGTGAAGTATCCAAATCCCATGCGACCGACATTGCTTAAAAAGTTCTGCAATTGCATCATGGTTATCGTAGGGTTGTTTTGGCTTACCAAATATTTGTTGGTTTTATAATAGAATAAATCATTGAAGTAACTATAACCATCGTTAGGATTAGTGCGCACTTGAAGGTCGATAAAATAGTTTCCACGTCCACACAGCTTTGCGATCATTCTAATTTGCGCGCGATTTGAAGTTAGTTTAGAGCCGCCACCATCGGTCACAACGACATGATAATCGCCTTCCTTATAAATACGATCAAGCACATCAGAATAGGACTCGTAGTGATCGGTTCCGTACTTTGGAGGAATTTCGACGCCGTCACGATACCATTTAAATGTATAAGGGGAGCGTCCGCCTTGAATAGTAACTCCAACAAAAAATTCTGTGTTTTCAGCAATGGTCTTTGAAGCGGGCTGGGTGACAATTTTAAAAGTAGTATCGCCGCTGCCAATGACTCCGCCGCCGGAACTACCACCCGAACCACCGCTGCCCATACCGCACCCAAGACAAGTGCCAGAGCCACCAGAAGACCCACTAGAGCCGCCACCAATCGAACCAGCGGAACCACCATTCACGCCGCCGAATGACCCCCCCGAACTCGAGCCACCACCGGTAATGCTACGAGCGCTACCGGAACTTAAACCAGAACCAGAGCCACCAGTGCCAGATGATCCCGATCCTAGGGTTGACGAAGAAGAGGATTTGCTACCTTCTTTCGAAGTAGCTTGGGTATTCATTGTATTTGGTGAATTGCAGTTTTGGAACGAAACCATTAATAGGGTAAATCCCAAAACGATTCTGACTTTTTTAAATTTCACTAATCCCCCACCCGAACACTTAGTATGAGTGCAAACTCAATTCCGGGTCTCCGCCATTTTATCGGTTTAGATAGTGTTGACTTTAAACAGTGTAAAAAAAAGCTACGACGTTTCAGAGTGATACATTTCAGATACGTCTAATATCTAGCCAATTTTTAAAAAAGTCCTTATTTTAAGATTAATGTAATCTGGAAAATCTAACTGAGTGCAATGGCTTCCGTAAGGTACTTCGACGTATTCGGCGTCCCGGATCTTATTTGCCATTTCTTCTTGGTAGGACTTCGGTGTGACGTTGTCGTTTTCGCCAGAAATGATGAGAGTAGGCACATTAATTTCTTCTAAAACTTTTTCGCCATTAAACTTCATCATGTCTTCAAACAGACTGAGAAAAACTTCCAAATCTAATTCCGCAACACCCTTTGCGTATACTTCGATATCTTTGAAGTGCGTCAGCTTCAGATTAAAACCGCCAACGATTGCAACGGCTCTCATTGATATCGGATTATAAACAGCGGCTTTCCATATACGTGTTAACATTTCAGGAGAGTCCTTGAATTGATATTTTACCCAATAGAAAAAAGGTTCAACGATATCTAAACCGAACATGCCTTTGATTGGATTGCGCGCAAAGCCGTTAATCAGAGTAATACTTTTGAATCTTTCTGGAAACTGTTCAAACGCTGAAAAAATTACGGGCGCCCCGAAACTGTGTCCGGCAAAATGCGCCTTTTCAATTTTTAAATCATCTAATATTGCCTCGATATCTTTTGCCGTCGATGCGATATTTAAATTATTTTTGTCCGCTACGGGAGAGCTCTGATGGTGGCCACGCAGATCAAAACAAATCACTTGATTGAAACGACTAAAATATTTGATTTGGTGATGCCAATGATTCATCAAGCACGCTATGCCATACACAAAAATAATCGGATCACCCGATCCACGTGTTTCATAGTAAATTTCGGTGCCGTCGAAGCTTTTAATTTTCTTTGAAGATTTTTGAATTACATCCATTACTCTAAAAAAAGCACTTTGATGATGCTCTCTCCTACTTTTATTCGATCGCCACTAATTAGAACTTGAGACTCAAAGACAGCATCATTCAATAAAACGCGACTTAAATCAAAGTTTACAATTCGAGCGCCTTCTGGCGACGGGACAATTTTAAATGCTAGCTCGGGGGCTTCCTGTTCATGTAACGGAATATCCAGGGACCAGAAACCGGCCGTGCGCGGACCATAGGTTAAAATCTTGCTTTCATCCGTTTGAATACCCTGAACAAATAGCAACTCCACTTTTGGGTTAAATGCCGAAATATCTTGGGGCGGCATCGTGTTGAGGGCGCTCTGGTTAATCACGTCGAAAAGCAGGTCCCGCCATGTCTTAGTGGGAAAGTACTGTTCCATCTGCTCATCGGTAAATACCTTTACAATGAATTCGGTATTACCAATCATAAACTTGGTTTCCGGATATAGGGCAACCTTGCGGACGACCGTATCATTAACGATAAGCCCGTTTCGCGAGTTCTGGTCGACTAGGATAGGGATTCCGGTCTCATCAAACAATACAGTGGCATGTAAAGTCGACACGTTTGGGTCCTTAATTACGATATCGGTCTTCTTACGACCGACGGTCATTTTATCGACTAATTTGAATACGTCACCTTTTTGAATTCCTTCAAGAATTTCAATAACTAAGCCCATGCTATAATCAGACCACTATTTAAATTTCTCGTCCAATAACTTTATCTTGAGGATAGACCAAAGCCATGATAGATCCTAGCTTCCTTGCTCATAGCTTTAGCATAGTTTTTTGCTTAATTCATTGGCTATGGGCACTAACCGAAAGGATCGAAAATGAAGGTAAAGTATGAATATCCCAAGATTATTCACTTCTATGAAGGCGTGTTAATGTTACACCCTGACTCAACGGCAGAAGAACAAAAAGAATTCTTTAAACGTAATAAAGAAATCCTTAAGTCTTTCTCTGGTGAGTATCATTCAGTAGAAACTTGGGGCAAAAGAACGTTAGCGTACCCAATCGCTAAAATGAAGAAAGCGCTTTATTTCCACGCTTTATTCAAAGCTGAACCATCAGCCATCGCCGAACTTGAGCGTACAATGCGTATTAACGAAAAAGTTATTCGCTTTATGCACACTCGTTTAGACGATAGAAAGCCTCTGGCTAAACACCAAGAGGATTTTAAAAATCAATTAAAAGTATCAGCGGAAAGAGAAAGAGAACGCGAAGCTAAGATTCAAGCACGTAAAGCTGCTAGAGCTGCTTCTATCAACGCTGAGTAATGGCAATAACGAAGGGTTCGCTTTCTAGACTGTCTGTTATTTCAAGCATCGCGATGTTGATGTCGGTTTTAACAGTTGTCTTTGGCACCCCCTTCTTAAGAGTCATTAGGAATGTATACGGTTCTTTGACATTTTGGGGTTTAGTACTTTTGTTTGTAGGCGGAACAACGCTGTTAAAAGCAGATTGGCTAAGCTTCGTAGTTGGGTCTGTGTGGTTAACCACCGGAATCAGTTTAGAGCTCGAAAAAAGGAAAGTTTCTTTTTTAACGAATTCGATAGTGAGTCTAACTACGGGGTTTATCGTTTGCGGAGCGGGGTTGCTGGGAGTTTTAAAAAGCTTAGGAGTCACTGATCTGGCCCGGGCAACAGAATACGTCCAGGAAGCTGTAAAACCGCTAGTAAAGGGACAGATGAATCAAGAGCTGGATTACACCGCTCTGGTTCTGCAAATCCCTTCCATGCTGTTTATAGTTCTTCTTCTAAGTCTAGCCATTGGATTTCTGATGGAACGTAGAATTCGCTTCTGGTTTCGACTAATGAAGCAAGGCTATGTTTACAAGTTTGATTTTTTGAAGTTCAGAGTGAGTGATAAGTTAATATGGGTTGCCTTATTTTCGTTGTTATTCAGTGTTCTGGGTGGATTTGGGCCAAGCTTTAAAACGTTAGAAACAGTGGGTTCAAATTTTGTGAATGTTTTTATCGTGGTTTACTTCTTTCAGGGGTTGGCTGTTTTAGAACACATTCTAATTCAAATTAGAGCCGGAGTATTTTTAAGAACCTTTAGTTATTTTATTTTTTTAGGGCAATTATTTTTAGTTCTCTCGATAGTCGGCTTTTTAGATTTTTGGTTCGATTTCAGAGGGAAAATAAAATTAGGTATAAATAGGCAAGCCACCTAACACAAACTCAAACGGCGGGCCCTACGAGGAAAGAGGATTTTATGAAAGTTATTTTACAAAAAGACGTTAAAGAATTAGGTCGCGCAGGCGATTTATTAAATGTTTCTACTGGTTACTTTAGAAACTTTTTATTCCCAAAAAACTTAGCTATCGAAGCTACTGAAACTAAAGTTAAAGAATGGGAACACTTAAAAAAAGTATCTGATGCTAAAAAAGCAAAAGCTATGGAAGAGAAAAAACAAGTTGTTTCTAAATTGAATGGCTTATCTTTAACTTTCAAAGCAGTTGCTGGTGAAAGCGATAAATTATTCGGCGCAGTTACTCACGGAGATATATCTAAAGAATTAGAAAAACAGGGTTTCTCTGTTGATAAACGTGACATAGTACTTGAAGAGCCAATCAAAATCTTGGGTAAACACAAAGCTCAAGTTAAATTCTCTGAAGGTTTAGTAGCTGACATTTCTATCAACGTAGAAAGACAGTAATACAGATTTTTAATTTAGATTTAAACTATAAGAAAGGGGCCGAAAGGTCCCTTTCTTATTTCCTGAAACTTTTTCTAAAAGAAGACCTCTACCCCACTGTTGCATTTATAGTAAGGCTGATTGTCTAAACTATAATAACAGCTAATTTTCTTTGCTTCGTAATAAGTCGCCCCGATCATAATTTCCTTAATGGAAATTGCTTTATACGCGTCCATGAATTTGAAAAACTCGTTTGAATTTGGAATTTTTTTGTTCACCATTTTTCCTTTAATTTCAAAATCGGCGGAACATTTGAAATTTTTGATATCACCACTACCATGAACGCATTGAATGTTTTTAGCTTCAATCGACATGGGGGCTTTGAACTTGACGGTCGAATCTTTGGTAACGTAAAAAAAACAGTGTCTCCATAACAATAACTTATACAAGAGGGAGACAAATTGATATGAACCTGCAAATGGGAATAGTAAACGTAGAGCTTAAAATTCCAGAGTTAGTAAAGTC
>DDVI01000098.1 GCA_002345205.1 Bdellovibrionaceae bacterium UBA2316
AAAAACGAAGAAATTCATTGCAAAAAACCCCTTCCAGTTACACAATTTTAAAAGAAACCAAGGAAAAACTAGATCTTAGAATGGATCGATTCGGGCTTAAAAATTCCTATCCTCTATGCATTTTTGATATTGGTGGATCTTACCGCCGAATCATCGAGGCCAATGGTGGTAAAAGTCAGCTTTTAACGGTTGAAGAAGCTCATGGATTGCTTGCTAGTTTTCTGCGATTGAAGCCCGTTAACAGTTCTGGATTTTATCGGACCTTCATTGAAACGTTGTGCGGTTCAGGAAGTCATATTACTCATTCCCACCGGGTCGCAATTGACGATCTACTTCGTCATGTCGAAGGCACTGAGCTTAAACTTGGTGAGTTGATTCGTATTGCAGGAGAAAAGCCTGAACGTTTTTATCAGGACATTGCCCATTGGTTAAAGCCGCATTTAAAGCTAGACCAAGTTCCTATTCGAGAAGACCTACAGTCAGTCATCGGTGCCCAAGTCACTGCGTTTGACTTTAAAGAGCTTGATTCGGACCCAGTTCTTCAGAGAACGACGATTCTACTTCTTTCAGAGCTTTTATGGGGTGATTTACTTAAAGGCACTTACCCACGAACACTCATTGTTTTCGATGAAGTTTGGCGATTCTTCGCGCAAAGCAAAAGTTTTTTAGAAGAAATGTATCGAACACTTAGAAAATACAAGGCTGGGATTGTGTCCATCACTCAGAATTTGGCTGATTACGGAGACGAAGCTTTTGCGAAAATGATTTTTACAAACAGCTTTACCAAGATCTTTTTGCAAAATGGTGCTGCCGCTGAGTTTTTAAAGCAAACTTTCGATTTACCAGATTCGGATATTTCTAGGGCATTGTCAGTAACTTCTAAAAAGCCACTCTACTCGGAATTTTTTGCTTTAAGTCCGACGATGAGTCAAATTTTTCGACTTTACCCAACTCCAGAGTTCTACAAGCTTGCGAATACAGAAAATATATCAGTCAGAAAGGAAACAGCATGAAGAGATTAATTTTGTTATTTATTTTTAGCTTTCTTCCATTTTCAGCAAAGGCCGACTTGTTTGGTGGTGATCTTCCTTTATTAGCGCAAATTGTAACGAATACTTTGCACACGATGTACGAGCTGCAACGGCAAAGTGAACTGATGAACGATGAAATGCGCGGGATTAAAGATCGAATCAATAGAATTAGAACAATTGCGGAAGTGGTTCAGCCATCGGAATGGGATAAATGGAAAGATCCGCGCGAAGCTGTGAACAGGCTTAGGATCGTGTATCATACGATCCCTAAAGAGTATCGATCTGAAAAATATGATCAAATTGAGAATGAACTCGCTAAGGCCATGAATTTGGTGGCTCGTGTCGGTCCCGAAACTGCCACGACATTTCATTCAGGAAAAGAAATGGAACGCCGAGGTGCCGATGCTTCGCCTGGCGTAGCACAAAAACTTACAGCTTCAGGTGTGGGGACATTGATTGCTTTAGAATCACAATCTCAAGTGATTCAAAGTCACATTACAAGTTTACTGGCACAGATGCTAGCAGAAGGAAATGAACGTGAAACTCGGTCTGTTGTTTCGCGTGGAAGTTCCTTCAAATCATTCTCTGTCAATCTTAGTCAGAAAGAATCACAGTTTCAGATGTGGTTTTAAGAAAAGGAATTAAGCGATGAGTTACGCAATACCTGCAATTGAAGAATATGAAAAGCTTCTGCCAATTGCGAGACAAATCTACGAGCATACAAGTCATCTAAGCTGGCAAATGCTGCTTCCACTTTTTTTAGTTTCGGTGGCTCTTGGATACACTTCAGATCTAGGTTTGAGCGGCGCCGTCCTCGTCAGATTAAAACGACTTGTCCTAGTCGCTCTGCTTCTGGTGTCTTTTCCAACCATTGCGGAGTTTAGTCAAATTCTGGGTGTCGAAGTCGCTCGGTCAATCGACGATATGACCGGAATCGACATGGTATTGGAGGCAGCCTCGAAACGTGCGGAAGCTTATTCGTTTGATCTTCAAGGGCTTCTAAATTTGGGAAGTGATTTGCTGATTGGCGCACTAGTTATTGTGAGTTTCATTATTTTGATTGTAGCAAGATTCTTTCTACTCGCGTTTCAGCATTTTTATTGGTTCTTGCTAGTTGCTTTAGGACCATTTCTAATTTTAGGGACATTGTTTGAATCTTCCAGCGGAATAACAAAAGGACTTTTTAAGTCTATGTTTCAAGTGGCCTGCTGGCCTGTGGTTTGGTCAGTGCTATCGGCATTTTTAAAAGCACTTCCCTTCGCAGCGTCTTATTCGGTCGAAGGAAATTTAGTCACCATTGTTACTTTGAATTTAATAATTGCAATCGCACTTTTGTTTTCTCCATTTATTGTTTCTCAACTTGCTGAAGGAGTCAGTCTAAGTGTGGGCGACACAATTAAAAATGGAGCTTTAAAGGCTGTGGCGATGACAAATCCTAAAGGATTAGCGATATCGACGGCCACAAAGACAGTTTCAAAAGCTTCTAATGCATACGCCAAGTATAAAGCTGGCAAAGAAGCTGCTCGAAATGCAGTTCGATACTGAGGTTTGTTTGGAAAAACATTTAAACAAAGGAAATTTTATGAAATGGTTTGTAATTTTATTTTCGCAAATGACCTTTGCGGCAAATGCGACTCCGACCACTTTCCCAGTCTTTTTAAAAGAAGGATTTAGTTCGATTTTAGAATTTGAAGAAAGTCCGACACAAGTCGTTCTTGGCGATCAAAACCTGTTTCTTGTTGAGTGACTAGGAAAGTCTATTGTTATTAAGCCACTGAGTCCTTACGCAACTACAAATATGTTTGTGTATTTTAAAGCCAAAGATACAAAACTATTTATACTAACAGCTTCTGAAGAGGCGGAACCCACATTTTACAAAAAATTTGATTCTTCTGTGCCGACTGCTATAGAGCCTTCAAAAACTACGGTGACGACCCCGAAGTATTCAAAAGGGATTCGGATTACATCAAATAGCTATGATTCTAAAAAGGACTATCTGACAGTAGATTTAATTGTAGCTGCTGATTCAACAGGTAAGGTTTCCCCGAACTGGGATTTGATTCGACTAAAATATAAAGACAAAATAATTTCACCCTCAAAATTATGGTCAGAACGTCGTGAAGCTCAGAGAGACTCCCACATAAAAGCAAGATTAATTTTCACAAAGCCAAATGTCCCAGCGGATTTGAAAGAAGTCAGCATTGTGGTTCCATCAAAGACAGACTCAAAGCCATTTAGCGAAAAACTGAAAGCAGGTCGATAATGAAATCATCGCAAGCATTTCAAAAGCATAAAGAAAAAATCTTTAAAAGATGGTTTGAAGAAGACTATCCAGGGGGAACCCCTCGATTTCAGCTTTCGTTACTCGCAAAAGATGTGGCGGTATTTTTTCTAATTCCAATCTGCGCTATTATATTTTTCAAAGTGGTTGAAAATTCATTGAGCACAACTTCTAAACCGATCGAAAGACGCCGAGTTGATGCAAATAATGATAGAATTGAAAAGCAATCCCAAATCATTCATTTTAATCCACAAGGAAATACCTCACATGGGAAGACCGGCTTTAATTTTCCCAAGAAATCACCAGGGACTTTAGTAAAAGTGCGTCTGATGAATGTTGTCGAGACATTTTCAAATGCCCCAGTTCATGTTCAAGTGATGGATTCAGGTCTTGGAAATGAATTTATTGGAGCAACCATCATTGGTGATGCTACCTCTGAAACCGGAACTGGTCGAATTACAATGAATTTTAAGTTTGTAAGACATCCTAGGAAAGTAGATATAGCTGTTCCAATTTCAGCCCGTGCTCTTAGTCTTGATGGAACCTACGGGAGAAATTTTGGAAAGTTGTGG
>DDVI01000004.1 GCA_002345205.1 Bdellovibrionaceae bacterium UBA2316
GATCAAGATGAAATGGTTATAGAGCTTCGATCTTATTTAAAAAAGAATCAGAAAAATCCAGAGAAAATAAAGAATTTTTTCCAAGCGGAAAAAGTCAAGTACGCAGCTTAAACAGTCAATCTATGCTGCAGTCTTGGTAATAAAATAAACAATAAGCTTACGACCATCAGATGAGTTAGGTGTGTAATCAGTTCCGGTCGCGCAGCTCGAGGAGTCTAAAGTCATCGTACCTCGATTGGCAAAAATACGATCTACTTGATAAGTCGCTGCATCTAGTCTGGTCCCTGTGCCATCATTTATCGTAAGCGAGAAAATGCCTGAAGATCCGGCCATGTTTAAAGTTTGCACCTCTTCATATAAAAGACAATTTTCTGAGCCTGGCGAGCGCACCTGCATTCGAAATTGAACGCTTGTTCCTTCTAAAGCATTGCCGTCGGGTTTAAATATGCGTCCTTGGTACGATACCCCAGGGTTGCTAGCGAAACTGTCCATCGTTAAAAAAAATATAAATAAAAAGAAAAGCGTTTTCACTTTCATTTGCCAGGTCATTGGTTTTCCTCTCCAGAGGTAATTCGTCCGTTAACGTGTAGATAAACTCGGTAGCCATTTTGTGTAGAAGCAAGTTGTTTATTAATTAGCATTCCGGCAGATTGCTTGACTCGAAAACCAGAGGCCGCAGTAATAGAATAGTTGTTTGAGCCAGAAACATTTTCAAGTGAAGTGAGTTTACTAAATGGAGAGAGGGGCACATTAGAACTGCCATCAAAACGTGTAATGGAGCTGTGCAAATAGCAGCCCGATAAAATAAGTTGAAGTAGTGCAAACGTTAATATCTTCAAACATTTCATACTTTATATTCCTCGGGTCATGACAGCTAGAACTTTAGCTAAAAAATATACTAGTCTTAAATTTTGACGAAATTATTAACACTTTCTAGTTTTGATACGATTTCAATAGAAAATTTCTCAATATTAAATGCTTATCCGAAAAGGCTACCATAGGTGACTGGTTTTGAGACGGTACAAGCGGTCAAAGCCCTGTGGAATAAGCCTTCTGGATCATGTCGTCGATTAAATCTGTAGGTGTATTCAGCCAAGTAGAGATGCAAATACTTTCCCTCGACCCCATGGTGAGTTCCAATAACCCATGCTTTTGCATTTGATATAAACTTGTGAACCCACGGCAACCAGTGGTCAACTTTTTCTTGCTTAGCATCCATTACTTGGTAGTCGTGATCAAAGTTTTTTAAGTGAACAAATCCACCATCAGTATTGATCATTGATCCAGATTTAAAGTTTTTGTCAGCAAATTCCTGTGCATTCTTCAGTCGCTCTGGTGTCACGATTACTTTGGCAAATCCAGCTTTTTCTTTACGCTTACCCTTGTCATCGATCCAAGATTTTGTTTCCACCGCAACAAGAACTTCACGATCATTTTTCGTCGTCTTTTTGCCAAACTGAGTGCCATCCAACTCAATGATATCTCTAAGTTTATACGCATCATCGCGCTTTTGAAGTGCGGTTCTAATTTTTTGCAAAATAGCCCATACTGTACCGTAGGATTTCATGCCCAACTGACGCTTTAATTCCAATGCGGAAATCCCACGTTTACTTTCCATGACGATAAAAATGGCCCAAACCCACTTCTGCATGGAAATCTTTGAATTTTCAAACAAGGTTCCTTTTCGAAGCCGGACATGTTTTGCACAGCCCTTACATTTTCGAATCTCGGGCTCAGAAACATATTGGAAATAGTCTTCGCCACTGCAGCACGGACAAACGAAGTCTTTCCCATGAAACTTCGTTTGCCAAACGAGTAACCTGGCTTTTTCCTCTGAATTGATCTTTTAAAAGAATTCGAACGAGTTCATTCGTTGATATGCCATCCTTGCACCTCACTGACTCATATTGAAACAGTATTTTTAATCGATTGGTAGCCTTTTCGGATAAGCATTCAATATTAGAAATTTTTTAGAAATCGTTTTGCAAAATAAAGAAAGGATCGGAAGTCCTGTGGTTGATTTTACAAGGGCCTCTCATCGCACCGAAATAAAAATTTTATTAGTAAAACCAGAGCTAGTAAATTTAATGCGAACTTAAACTCCGTAAAAACGAACTCTGCTTTCCTAGGTAGATTTTACATCAACTCAAATTTATCTCTCAATTCAGCACTTTAGCCAGCTGGCATAAAGCCCGTATTTTTTTGCATTAGTAAATAGTGAAAGGACATTAAATCAATCGTCCTTTTGAAGGGGGCCAATTATGGCAAATAAACAAAGATGCCCGCGCTGCGGGGGAAACTTAGAAGTCTTGCGATCCTATTCACACTGCTCAGGATGTTTTTATTTTGAAGACTACTGGAACGATGCTGACACAGCGAACTTGCAAGCATTAAGTGAAGCAAAGGAAATGATTTCCTACAATGAAAATGAAAACGACAGCAAAATGGAGAACGCTCATGACGACAAGGACTGCGCCTAAAGAAATGAATCAAAATTTGAAAAATCCTTCTGGCAAAGAGCTAAAGAAGAGCTTTTGGAAAAGATTTTTTAGTATTGAAATTGACGATCGCAGGATTGATGAAATTAAGCGTGAAAATGAACTTAAATTTATGCGAATTCACTTTTTAGGATGAAAAGCATTCGCACATGAAAATAGAAAAAAAACATGGAGTTTTCCGTTGAACGATAAAGAAAAAATGGAGGTCAAACAAATAGCGATGAATCTCCCACAAGATGAAAGAGTCATCGTGTATCTACGATATTGGCTTGGAATGGGGCTAAAGCACATTGCTCAAACCCTCGGCATGGGAACCTACGAAGTACAAGTGGTTCACGCTAAAGCGTTGAGCTTAATGAGAGAAGAACTTTTAAAACTAAAAGCTGCATAAGGCAGTTCAAAAAACAATAACCTAGTTTCTAGGAAGGAAAAATAAATATGGATAACAAAGTAAAAAATAAAAAATTAGATCTTGAATGGATCGATAAAGAAACCGGAAGAAAGTTTCCGGCAGGAGTCGCTTTTTACCATGAAGATAAAGGTGAATTTCGACTTAAGGTCGATGCAATGCCAGATGATAAATATATTTTCTTAAGGCCAACGGGGTCCGACGGTGATACAGTCCACTACCGAGTCGATGTAAGCCTTAGAAAAGATGGCAAATTTGTAAGGTCTTTCCCTATTGGTACAGGAAAAAGCTCCCAGGCCGCTGGTCCTTATATTTACATGGAACTAGGACCGTTTACGCGGGTTCTAACACTTCATATGGAAGAGTAGAATTTGATAAAAAATCAATCATGGATTGCATTAGGTGTGATTGCCGTTATTGGTATCACCTTGTTTATACCGGAACTCTCGTTTGCTCAATACGGAGGAGGCGATTTTCAAACTAAGGTCGGCGGCGTAACAAAGGGACTTGTAAATGTGCTACTACCGGCAGTGAGTGTATTAGGTCTTATGTACGCGGCGATACTAGCAGCCACAGGCGATGCTGAGGCTAAGTCTAGAATGGTACTTGTGGCCGTTGCCAGCATCGTTGGATTTTTAGCGCCGATGCTGATCCGCTGGCTTCAAAGTATTTCAGGGATGTAATGGAGTATAAAGAGTCAACTGTCCACAGGAAGCTGGACGCTAAAATTAAAATTGGGGGCATGGAAGCCCCCGATATTTTAGCCATTTTGATTTTTGCTTCTGTAATGAATTTGTTTTTTGGTCGTACCTCATTTTCATTTATTTTTGTGATCGTCTTGCCAGCAATTTTACTATGCATTCTATATTTTGGAAAAAGAGGTAAGCCCGATGATTATCTTATCCATGTGCTTAGATTTTATTTGAGTAAGGGATTTTTTGCGGCCGGAGAGAATGAATCAAACCAGGAAAAAATATTAGGAGTTCGAATTTATGACAAATCAAATTAAGAACATGCTAGGACTATGGCATTTAGATGATAATTTAGTCGTCTTTAACGACGGGTCACTAGGTTCAGGGTTTAAAATTATTGGAAATGATATTAGCTTAAAAACGCCATCAGAAGTAAACCACTTTTCGGAAAAAATAGAGGGGTTGCTAAATTCATTGCCCGAAAACTATTCTTTGCAGGTATTTTACAAACTAAATCATGAGGTGGAAAGTGCTATTCAAAATCATGAAGAGGTTTCGCTAAACTGCAAGGAGAGCTATCAGCCAATTCGTCAGGCGAGAGTCAACTTTCTTAGACGCAATGCTGAGAATCGACAGTACTTTGTCCCTGAAATTTTTATTTTTGTAAGATCTGTAAGTCATCGGTTGAAACAAAGACGATTTTGGGAAAGACGAGAGTCATTTGAAGTCATGACTAAAAAAGACTTCGCGCAACACAGACAAAAGTTCGAGAGAACGCTTACGCTCATTCATAGTGGTCTTCAATCAGCGGGACTATTTCCAATTAAAATTGACTCCAGCGAATGGTACAAAAGTATTTTCACTTATTTTAATAAGCCTCGAGCGGAAAGCATGGAACCACCTCATTTTCGTTCGAATTCGGTTAATCACACTCTATCTGACCAAATTATTTTAAGTGATATGAGCGTGGATAAAGATGCAATTTTGGTTGGCGATTTAAAATTTCGGGTATTGACATTAGCAATCCTGCCAGAAGGAAAAACTCATGCTGCAATGATTGAGAATTTCACCAAGCTTCCTTTCCATTTTTGGATCAGTCAAAACTTAAAAACTCTGAATCAGAAAAAGGAGCTTAGTAAGCTGGAACTAAGTCGAAGAGTTGCCCGGTCTATGGCCTCTGGTAGTAAAAATGTATCTGATATTGAAAGTGAAGCCCAATTTGAACAAATTGAAAATCTAACCCGTGAACTTCATGAAGGATCAGAAAAGATCGTGTTGATGGATTTTAACGTGATCATCTGGGCGAGCAATCAAGAAGAACTTGAAACAAAAACCGATGAAGTTCTGCGCTCCTTTCGATCGTTAAATCAAGCCGAAGGAATTCAGGAAACCTATGCGGGTCTGGATGCATTTGTCGCTTCTGCGCCGTCAATTTGTAGTGGGTTTAGGCTTAAGAAAATTAAAACTTCAAACGCTGCCCACCTGTTGCCGTTCTATTCCTGCTGGCTAGGTAATTCTAAGCCAGTGTGTTTACTGCCAAATCGAGAAAACTCGCTTTTTTCATTGGACCCGTTCGCTAAAGAACTTCCCAACTGGAATGGCCTTGTTTTTGGAGGAAGCGGTTCAGGTAAATCGTTTAGCGTGGCCCAATTAATGCTACAGTTCTATGGTCAAGAGCCGAATCCAAAAATTATTTGGATTGATAATGGCGCTTCATCGCAACGTATACTAGAGGTACTAGACGGAGAGTTTATTGATCTGACTTTAGAATCGGGAATTTCAATCAATCTTTTTGATTTGGACGATGGCGAATTAGTCCCGAGTCCATCACGAATTAAAATGATGCTTGGAGTACTAGAACTGATTTTAAAAGAAGAGGACAAAAAAGGTCTTCTCAAACGGGAAAAGGCACTTCTTGAAGAGTCCATTTTTAGAATGTATCAGATTGTAAAAGATAGAGTTCCTGTTTTATCGGATTTAAAATCGATTCTTTCAGAACATGCAGAAACTGAAATGAGAAAATACGCACAGATACTATTTTCATGGACCGGAGACACAGCTTACGGAAGAATGCTAGATCGGCAAAGCAATGTGAGATTAAAGTCAGATTTGATCACGATTGAAATTAAAGGACTAGATAACTGTAGTGTTCACGCTTCTCCTCGGTACTCATATGAATCCATAACGATTCTGCTTTGTTAGCCAGTTCGATAATAGATTCCACAGTTTCACCAGCAGTCTCGTTTATTTTAAGTTGGGCTTGCTTCATTAACGACGTGAAGTTACGACGTTCTTCTTGAAGTCGTTTGCGTTGGATATTCGTGCATACTGATCGTCATTCCATTTGGGGGGCAGGTTGAAGTGAAATAGAGATATTGGCTCTGTCTTCTTGAGGAGAGGTCTGCGGCTCAGACAAAAAATATGCTTTTTGATATGCTTCAAAGCCTTCTTTGTCTCCAATATAAGCTACGCTTGAACGTGAAAACTGGTTTTCCTTTAAAACGTAAAGTTCATTTTCGCCTGGCTGAGCGACAATCAAATCGAAATCTAGATTTGTATCTTTTTTATATGATTGAGCTGCATTGATGAGCGTCTCGGCATCTCTAGCATTTAATAAATCTGGAAGAACTTGGTCGAAGTGTTCCACGATACCAGCGAAACCAAACGCTAGTTGAGGATTTACAATGTATAGTTTTAAACAACCTTCAAGATAGGGATTTGACTCACGAGATTTTTATGTGAGCTTAGAGTCCCCAAGTAATATAATTTTGCTCGCCGAAATTAGGATTCAAGAAATTTACCCATTACGATCAATGAGAGATTTTGGACAAGGATTTTTGTGTCCATAAAATAATTTGGATAAATTAGTTCTAGTTTTTTAATATCTCCAGTATTTACCAAAACAACATTTATTTGTTTGTCTTCGAAGTGGAGTCGTTCCAAGTCAAGGTAAGCTTGAGCCGCGACTTCGAACTGACTTGCGCCATAAGTTTCTAATGAAATTGTATTTTCTCTAGAGTTTAAAACAATTAGACTGTAATGGCCCTTTCTTCCCTTAGGTGCATTTTTTGAGATTGTTCTATAAGCGGCTGTATATACGCTGAGATTTTCTATGACTTGTAGTTCCTGAATTTCTTTTTGCACTAGATTGATTAATTCTGCTCTTGAAAAAATACTATGTATTTTTAAAGGAGGTCTATTTTCTTTTATTGCAAATAGTGAACTTAATAGTGAAAAAAAATCTAGCCATTTTTTACTTCCGTGGCCCGACTTAAATGAACTATTTTGAAGCGTGCCGAATACTTCAACTCCTGTTGCCCAAATGTGTTGTAGCTGAGAACGTAGTTGAATTTCTAAAAATAAATTAGGAGTTTTTGCTAATTTGTAGACAAGATGGATACTTCTATAACCGTCTTTTTTCGGAGTTTCGATATAGTCATCTTGTGAGAAAAGTGAGTGTTTAGATTTTGATTTTTTATATAGATCTAAAAGCTTATAGACATCTTCGGTTGTATCTAAAATGGCTCTTAGGCCTCCAATATCCTGCATCGCTGATAGACGCATTGTCTTATGATTAGAAAGTTTTAACAAAATTGATGGCGTTCTCTTTAGCCTTTGGGCAACGACAGCGTGATCGCTAATTTTCTGAATTCTTTTCCTAAGCACAGTTGCAAAAGTGTCGAGTGGCAGTGCATGGTAAGCTCGCCAGCTAGAAAGAATATCTAATGCTTTGGTGATATCCTCGGTAGCACTAGTTTTACTTTTTAGCACATCGCCGGCTCGATCAATTTTAGTTTTGCTATATTCCAGCTCTACAGACTTCATAAAAATACCATTTTTTACAATTTTAAACTCATAACCTATTGATTTTATTGTATTATGCATTTTATAAAAAATCACCTAATACTGCAAAAATACCATTTTTTTAGAGTTTAAACTCATAACCTATTGATTTTACTGTATTTCTGTATTGATTGTATTCTCAAGATCCAAGAAGACTTCATACGCGTTGCCAGTACCTGAATGTGTAGATTTGGTGTTCATCTGTACTTGTTAGGTCCCGAGGAGGTCACAACCTCAGTTATGGCCTCCGGTTTTTCGGCAAAGCGGAGGATGACATCCACATAGCTGGAATCAGAATAAATTGGGGAGCTATTTTTTTACTAAAACTTGGATCTGTGATCCACGTGCGTTTACAATTAAATTTACAGGTTTTAAACTGACGTTGCCTACTTTGAACGAGGCGATAGTTTGATTTACTGCATTTCCATTAGCAACTAACCAGCCAACCGAAACTGGAAACGCAACACGAGTTGGGCGAGAGTACTGCGGACAGCCTGTTAATTGAGTCGTCCAAGCCGAGCCCGAAATTAATTTTGTAAACACAGTTCTGCCTTCCAGTGTTCTTAATGTACCGAACGAACTTGGGCTTGTCGTGCATAGGTTACCTTCTACAGTCGCCGATACGATCACATAACCGTCATAATACGCTATATTGGTCGCAGATGCTGGAACAAATTTGATTTTTGAAGCTACCGAGTGAATTTCGAGAATTGCAATTTCTTGGTATTGAATTTTAGCGAATGCATTTGTGGCTAAATCCGCGTGCGCTAATATTGAAAATACAAGAGTAAGCGTTGCTAATAATAATTTCATGTGGCCTACCAGAATTTATTTTCTAGGAGGTGTATCAGAGTATTTGTCTCTCGAGTGCCAAAAATTTCTTTACAGTGAAATATTTCTAAATATTCGCAAAACAGGACCTGGCACCTAAAGGCGTTATGGCATGAATGAGAGGGCGATGTAGCCGGCTAGGATTACTAGGTGGACTATGCCGTGGAGAGCGGTTGAGCGACCTACCCCTACGGTTAAGCAACCGGCTAGGAAGGTTGTCAGGAGTAGGATTAAGCTCTTGCCGTCTAAGCCTAGGGTCAGCTTACTGTCAGTAAAGATCGAGTATACGCTGACTACGGGAATCGTCAGCGCAATACTGGCAGCGCCTGAACCGAGTGCAAGATTTAAACTGGTTTGTAATTGATTAATACGTGCTGCCTTCACGGCGGCAACTGTTTCGGGCGCTAATACCAGAAGTGCGATTACAATACCCACGACTGATTTCGGTGCGCCGATGTAAGCAATGGCAGACTCAATCGATGGGCTCAAAATTTTTGCGAGGCCAACAACAGCAACCAACGACAGAAGTAGCATGAAAAAGCTAAACCACGCGCGCGTTCGCGTAGGCATTTCAGAAGATTCTTCTAAGCTTTCAATTTGGTTTTCCGGGATGGCTTCAAAGAAATTTTTATGCGTTTTGGTTTGAGCAAATACAAGTGCTCCGTATAACGCGATTGAAGTAACTGATACGAAAATCAATTGGCCAACACTATAAGTTGGACCGATGGCTGATGTTGTGAAATTAGGTAGAACCAATGTTAGTACAGAGAGTACGGCTAAAACGGCTAGCAAAGCACTTGTTCCCATCGTCTGAAAAGTCAGTTCTTTGTGTTTGATACCTCCTATTAAAATACAGACACCTATAATACCGTTTGTAACGATCATGATAGCCGCAAATACGGTATCCCGTGCGATCTTGTCGTAACCTTCCGACTGATTGCCCATCAAACTAACGATCAACGCCACTTCAATAATCGTAACAGCTAGTGCCAGAATCAACGTACCTAAAGAAGGACCCAATCGTTGAGCGATGACCTCAGCACTATGGACCGCACTCGAAATCCCTAATCCTAGAAAAACACCAGCGACCGAAATTAAAAATATAGTGTCAAAAGGGAATAAAAGAGAAAACAGCAAAACCGCAAACGCAATGACAGAAGTTAAGTCGTTTATTCCGAACTTTATTTTTTTAATCATCCTAGTGTCTTAGTTAAAAAGGATCGGATCGTCTAGTAAAATGGACTAGACTTCTTTCGTGACCTCTTG
>DDVI01000132.1:0-8654 GCA_002345205.1 Bdellovibrionaceae bacterium UBA2316
CTTTCTTACATTGTCTAAAATGATCAAAATAAGATTCAATGTATCTTTGCAGAATGGGTACAGAATCTACTGATAAATTTCGTGCATCATGTGACGACATCGACCAATTTAATGTAGCCATGGGATATCCAGAAATAGGGTTCCACTCTACAAAGATATTTTCATATGTATCATTCAGAGGCCCTTTGTTTCTGGTATAGAGCTGTAAATCTGTTTGATAGCCATCAGGAGGATGAATCTTGGGAATGGCCTGATATACAGAATTATGGGCCTCAAAATACGCGTGTTGAAATGGATTGCTGTGTTCGAAATGCCGAGTCTGCGGCCCCGTCGAGATCATTTTGTTTAATGTCTTTACAAAAAATCCCTTCATTGTGTAGTCGTGGGAGTTCTGAAAGATAACATGATTCAGTCCTTTAAAACTGCCTTCGGCTAAAGTTAAACTGGCTATGCCAAGATGAGTAACTGGACTATCTGCGGAATTATTGTTGTCAGGAGGAAGCCCCTCGCTATTTACAAAAAGTTTAGTAGCCATTAAATATTTACTAGCGATGAATAAATCAAAGCTAGAATTCGTAGAAATACGAAGGGATTCGAGCAGAGCATTTATTTGCTCGTAACGTGCGGTTCGAATTTTAAGGAGCTTTGGCTCTTCAGCCCACTGATGAAAATTTGTTTTTAATTCTGAAAATAATTGAGCGACCGTTTTGTTTTTTTGATAGCGCTCAAATTCCTCGCGAATATCAGGAAACGGCGATAGGTTCTTCAGAGCCCATGAGTGGTTAGATTGCGCTAAAACGCGGGCCAAAGTTTTTTCGCCCGCCATTTGCTTTGACGTCGACAGAATGTGTTTTAGATAGATCTAGATCTCGGTCACGGTAGAAATTTAGCGAAAGCGGAACGTTAAAAAAATATTCGTAAAGTTTTTCTAAGTCCCAATTTTGTTCTTGGAACAAATGCGAGCGTACGCGCACGCCAACGTTCGAATAAATGTCATAGTAGGCGCCCGTGGATAAAAGTCTTTTACTGCTAGGGATAGATTCGAATATTTGAAGGTACAAATCAAAAATAGTGAAATCTAACTCTGAACCGTAGATCATTAAATCATCAAGGATATGGTGAGCACGGTAAGAATCTAATTTTTCGTACCGGCCCCCAAATATATTTTCTATTCGGGAGCGGACGGCTTGTTTGAAAACTGATTTGGAATTTGCCTCATAGAAACTATGGCATGAGTCTGCGGCCTGTATACCAAGTCCCCAAAAAAATATAAAAATGATGACTATTCGTAACATCGCCACGCCCATATAACTATTGATTGCAAGACAAAGACCATAGAGGAGGCTGTCTCAAAATGAGATTTATGTATAAGCTATCGAAAGATTTCATTTAAAAAATCCATCATAGCTTTTTCAGATCTATGATGAGCGTTTTTATTGTACTTAATTCCTAATTGGGGGAGGTCGGCTCCGACAAATGTAAATGCATGCATCGCGTGACCATAAATATGTATCTGCCAATCTGCGCCTGCTGACGTCATTTCTTGCGTAAACTCTAATACGCGATTTGGTTTTACCATCGGGTCCTCCCAACCGTGAAGTACCAGTACACTTGAATCGATCTTTGATTGAGTATCTAGGTCTGGATTTTCTAACAGTCCATGAATACTAATCGCGCCTCGGAGTCCTGGAGGATTCGCTCGTGCTAAATCTAAAGCGCAGAGTCCACCAAAGCAATGGCCTAATATGGCAATTTTTCCAGGCGAAACCGATGGATGGTTTTGAGCTACTTTGAATGCGGCCAGCAGTCGTTTTCGAAGTAGGGCTCGATCAGTTAGTAATGGATTCATTAAATGGCTATTGTCCGCATCAATATTTCCCCGCTTGCCCTTACCATACACGTCGATGGCAAAACCAATAAAACCATTTTTAGCTAATGTTTCCGCTATCTGATTGAAAGGCTCACCGGGGCCACTCCAAGCATGCCCAACTAAAACGCAAGGGCGTGTGGATTCACTTCCGAGATGAGACGCCCAGTAACCTTCAAATATCGTATCGCCATCAGTGTATTCAAAATTGCTCATTTGATTTCTCCTTTGCGTTGATTATAAGTGAATTATCATTTACTTATAAAAAATATGAGTAGAACAAAAAAAATGAGTGATTCTGAAGTCTTAATTAAAGCGTTTGACGTAATCGCCAGAGAAGGATTTAGTTCATTTACTTTTGAACAGGTAGGAAAGGTAGTTGGTCTGTCACCTGCGGCTTTGGTAAAACGATTTAAGAGCAAAAATCAACTCGCATCCCTCGCGCGCAATCTAAAATGGGAACACAACTTAGGGCAAATTAACTCGGACTCATTCAACGAGATGTCTGGCTATAAGGGTATATTTGAATTTTTAAGGATAATAAGTCGAAGTGTAAATTCAGAACGACTTGGTGAGCATGCCATTTGGCTTGGCAAAGAAGCTTGTTACCCGCGCTCTAAGAAAAAAGTTGCCAATTATTTTGAAGTGACTCGGGGAATTTTTTTTCGTCTGGTGACTGAATCTATCAAGCATGGGCAGTTAAAGCCAATCGACAATGTACCGGAATTCGCCAAAACTATGGAGGCTTTGGTTCAAGGCGCGATCTTTCAATTTGCATTTTTAAGCGAGCGAGATATTGAGTCCCATCTGAAAAGTCATTTTCGCGTACTTTTGAAACCATACATAAAATAACGGGAATTCACATTCCCGTTCTATTCAATTTTTTAGATTTAAATTTTTATAAAAAATAAATCTCAAAATCATTAAATTACCTAAGCACACGGCCGTTCTCAAAGTGAAGCAAGCGTTTTGACTTTAGATTTTTGTAGACTAACGCTATAATCATAGGGTGGAGGGGTTATGAAATCATTTGGATCAAAAATATGGAAAATACTAGTCCTGGTTCCATTTATCGCCTTGATCCTTGTTTCCTACCAAAATTGTTCTCAAGGATTTGACTCTGCCGGACAGTCAGGGGCTGCGGCTGGGCGCTCTGATACATCGACTCCAAATGACAATGACAATGGTGTTTCCGGAGGCTTAGGCTGTTCGACGTCGACTGGTATCGCTAAAAATTTCCCCTGTTCTAGCTATTTTAATCAGGCTACCGATTCTATTGTATTAACCGCGGCTCAAAAAAATTATTCAGACCATCTGATTAATGGGCTGAACGCCAGAGGCGGTTGGGGAAATTCGAATATTTTTCAGGTCGACACTTCAATTGATGTTTTGGAGACTTCGGATCAGCACACCTATTTTTATTCAGTCGACCCAGATGATGGATGGACCGATGCAGATCGATTTACTCAGGTACCCGCACCATCACCAGGAACTAGTGCCGGTTTTGAAAGCTCCAGCGGCACAGCCTGTGACGGAGGAGACTGTCACTATCTTGTGCTAGATAAAAAAAATAGACGACTTTATGAATTCTACCGGGCTGAAGTTTCTGGTATTCGATTAGCTAATGCGGGATATGGCGGCGCCGTTATTTGGCCATTTGATAAAACATGGACGGAATCATTGCGTGGAGATGTTTGCACCAGCGCGGATGCCGGAGGCTTTTCTATAGGTGCGATGCTTTTCTCTGCTGAGGAATTAGCGGTCGGCTCTATAAATCATGCGGTTCGATTTATTTTGCCCAATGATCGCATTGCTAATAGGACCTATGTTCGTCCAGGCACGCACACCACAGGCGATAATACGAGTCGCTGGGCACCGGCTCCAACCAACGACTTAACCGGTCCTCCATTATCAGATAGCTCTCTTGAACCAGGATTGCCGTATGGAACTCGTTTGCGATTAAAAGAGTCTTTTAATATTTCTAACTTAAATGGGCCAGCTCAAGTTGTGGCCCGAGCTCTAAAAAAATACGGGATGATTCTAGCTGACGGCTAAGTCGGACGCTCATTCGTCAGTAAAATATAGTCAGCTTGGGTTTTCACCTCGGTCATTGTCTTCACTTAAAGTCACCGACTTTGAAGTTGTTCCGCCGATTCAACCCAAACCATTTCAGTGTGGGTTGACGTTTCAACCCACACTGATTGGTCCGATGATAAAAGTGAAATATTTAGACTGCTATTTGAATAACTAAGGCTGACTTAGCCATTAAAAAGCGGCTTAACCCAAAGAGTCTGTTCAC
This sequence comes from Bdellovibrionaceae bacterium UBA2316, assembly GCA_002345205.1. Classification (GTDB taxonomy): domain Bacteria; phylum Bdellovibrionota; class Bdellovibrionia; order Bdellovibrionales; family Bdellovibrionaceae; genus UBA2316. The sequence goes on from DDVI01000132.1 coordinate 4,167, forward strand.
GGCCTGGTCCCACCGAGATCACGTCAATCGGTGAACCTAAATAATTAGAAATGAAATCTAAATAGTTAGTCGCATTTCTTGGTAAATCTTTTAATTGAGTGATCTTAGAAATGTCTTCTTTCCAACCTGGAAGATATTCAATGATTGGTTCTATTTTTTCGAGTTCGTATGGTGATGGTGGAAGATCTGCGATCGTTTCGCCATTTAATTTGTAGCCTGTGCACACGCCGATTTTTTCATGACCAGATAAAACGTCTAATTTCATCAACGCTGTATTTGTAATGCCGTTCAAACGAATCGCATATTTTAATGCTACAAGATCTAACCAACCACAACGACGTGCACGTCCTGTTGTTGAGCCAAACTCGTGACCGTCCGCTTGAATTTTCGCACCCACACTGTCTGTTAATTCCGTTGGGAATGGACCAGAACCTACGCGTGTTGCGTACGCTTTAAATACCCCAATAACTTCTTTGATATGGGTAGGGCCTACGCCCGCGCCTGTACAGGCTGAACCCGAAATCGTCGCAGAGGACGTCACAAATGGGTAGGTTCCATGTAGAATATCAAGCATAGTTCCTTGCGCGCCTTCGAATAAAACGCGTTTATTGTTTTTAAGCATTTTATTAACGATTAACGACGTATCTTTTTGGCGGTAAGGGGCTAACTCTTCAGCTACGGACAACAATTGTGAGTGAAGTTCAGTTACGTTGAACTCAGTTGCGCCATACAAAGTTTTAAGTAAGTGATTTTTTTCTTTAAGAACGAAATCTAATTTATCAAACAGATTAGTTGGGTTGAACAAGTCGCCGAACAAGATGGCTCTTCGAGCCGCGCGGTCTTCATAAGCAGGACCGATGCCTTTGCCTGTTGTACCGATTTTGTCGTTTGAAAGAGCTTTCTCACGGGCTTGATCTAGAACTTTGTGGTAGGGAAGTAAAACCGTTGCTAAGTCAGAAATGCACAATTGTTTTGGATTTTGTAAGAAACCATTTTTTTTAAGTTTTGAAATTTCATCAATCAAACCGAAAACGTCAACAACCACGCCCGCAGCGATTACACATTGAGTATCTGGACGTAAGATCCCTGATGGAATTAAATGAAGAACCGTTTTTTCGCCTTTTACAACAAGGGTATGTCCGGCATTTGCGCCACCCTGGAATCGTACAACCATATCCGCATTTTCAGAAAATACGTCGATCAGTTTACCTTTACCCTCGTCGCCCCATTGAGCTCCAACTACAACTACACCCGGCATAAGCGTCCCTTCGCGAAATCGTTTTTAAGAACGCGAGATAATTAATTTTTTATCAAAAAAAGTCAAAGAAAACTAAAGTGGGAGCTACTGTACCACGCTGCTTTTGGTGGCAGCGTATCTGAAGTGGTTCCATCACGGAAAAAATGAATTAATTTGAGTACAGCCTCTTCGGAGGCTCGCAGAAAGGCATCTTCCGTGTAGGCTCCCACGTGGGGGGTCATAACAACTTCGGGGAAATTGAGCAGTTTAGACGTGCGTGGCAAGGGTTCTTTTTCAAATACATCCAAAGCCACCCCACGTATCCATTGGTTCTCCAGAGCTTTTACTAAAGACTCTTCATCAATCACCGTGCCCCGTGACGTGTTCACTAAAAATACGTCACGATTGATATATTCGAAATGAGAGGCATTCAACATTTTATGGGTTTCTTTGGTTTTTGGGACGTGGAAACTGATCACGTCAGATAGTTTTAATAGTTCTTCGTAACTGACGCGCTTGACCTGATATTTTTCAAATGTTTCGTCGCTTAGGTAGGGGTCGTAGGCGATCACGTTCATTTTAAACGCTTTAGCTAACTCGGCTACACGTGAGCCAATACGGCCAACACCCACAAGTCCCCAAGTTTTATCAGCAAGTTCAGTTCCAAGAGCACTTTCCTGGCGCCATAATCCTGACTTCGTTAAGCGGTGGGATTCAAGTAGGCGATTATTGAGCGCTAACATCAAAGTTAACGTTAATTGCGCTGCCGATTCACGATTGGCGTTGGGCGTATTCATCGCGGTGATACCCCATTTCTGAGTCGCTTCTAAATCAATGTGGTCAAAACCACTGGTCGCCGTAATTACGACCTGAAGTTTCTTAGCCTGTTTCAGTAGTTCTTCAGTGATTAAGGCGCGCGAACGAATCAACAATGCCTCACTGGAAGCCAAGTGTGGATTATCTTTTAACGTGATTGGATCTGCTTTAATGATTTCAAAATAATCCTGGGACTCTAATAGCTGAAGACTCTCTAAAGAAAATCGATCACAGATAAGTAATTTCTTCTTCATCGATCGTCCTCAGTGAGTTTTTAGCCAGTCGATCAATCTTTGAGTGTAGGCTTCAAATGCTGTCGCTGGCTTGTAGCCCATTTTTTCAAGTGAGCGATACAAGGCTGTTGCTAATTGATGCAAGTGCTCGTCTAAAATGTAGCCCATATGTCCGATGCGCACAATTTTGCCTTTGGCTTGATCCTGGCCACCCATTAACGTTAAGTTGAATTCAGATTCGATGAGTTCTCTTAATTTTTGGCCGTCGATAAACTCAGGAACCACCACTGCGGTGAGTGACGCCGATTTCACCTTTGCGTAAGATTTTAATTCCAATAACTGAATCATTTCCGCCGTGAAGTCCGCACGTCGTTGAATAGATTTAAACAAACTATCAAGGCCTTGTTTTTCCACTTCAGCCAATACGAAATTAAGTGCTTTAGTTAGCGTCACATTCGAACTAAAAAATGTTTCGCCTTTTGAATTCGCAGCAATTTCTTTTTTAATATCTAAATAAAATTTTGGGATTTTGCTGTTTGCGAAAGTAGCTTGTGCTTTTTTTGAGAACGAAACGAAGCTCATGCCTGTGGGTAACATAAATGCTTTTTGAGAGCCACCGACTAAGCCATCGATATGCCATTCGTCCATCGGTAGGGGAACGGCACCCAGGGCGGTGATGGCATCAACCAACAGTAAAGTACCGGGATAGGCCTTAACTATTTCGCCGATTTTCTGAATCGGATGTAGGACTCCCGTTGATGTCTCGCAGGCTTGAGTTAATATAGCATGGTAGGCTTTTGTTTTTAGCTTTTCACTGATGACATCAGCAGAAACCGCATCGCCCCAAGTGATTTTTAATTCATCTACGTGAACGCCAAAGGTTTTCGCCATTTCGATCCAACGCTCGCCAAATTTGCCTGAATTCACGGCTAGAATGGTATCCCCTGGTGAAAGCGTGTTGACCAGTAGGGATTCCATGCCGCCTGATCCAGTGGACGAAATCATATAAACAGGCTCTGCCGTTTGGAAAACGAATTTTAAACGTTTAAGTGCTTGAGCAAGGATTTTATCGAACTCTGGTGTTCGATGATGAATCATCGGTTCTGACAGAATTTCGCGCACTTTCGGGTGCAAATTGACCGGCCCAGGGGCCATTAATGTGTAATCGTAATTATGATCAGCTTTTCCTTGCATGCCCTTTAGTCCCTATATTACAAATTATGAATGCAGTGTAAGCGAATAACCCAGCTTTGTGAAACTTTTAATTTTGCGCGAAGCCTTTTTCAAAAGGTCCTAGTGTTATTATTCGCTTTGCTTATGTCCTCTTGCGCCTACAAGGTGGGGCAAAAGTTTCGCTCGCTTCCGGGTGGGTATCAGCGTTTATCTATTCCTGTATTTAAAAACAAATCGATGGAGCCTGGCGCCGAAGCGATTGTAACGGCAGCGCTCAAAGAAGAATTCTTTCGTTCTACCGTTTTAAAAGTAGTGGATGATAATAATGCGGAAGTTCGGTTAGAAGGCTTAATTGAAACTCTAAAGTTTGATTCGATGGCCATTAAAGAATCCGATAATAATAATCATCTTCCTATCGGAACGGTATTAGCTACAACATACAACATGGTAGTTGTGATTAATGTGAAACTGGTGAAGACGGGAACTTCAGAAGTTCTATGGCAGTCTCAGTTTACCGGTTCACGTCCCATGAATGCGTCTCAAGTGAATATCGCCGGTGTTAACTCGGTAAATCCGATATACAACCAAAATGCAAAACGCCTGATATTAGAACTTGTGGCCAACGAGCTGAGCAATCAAATCCACAATAATTTGACAGAGAATTTTTAATGAAACCGAATCCGCACGTCTTTGAACAATTTTACGCTGACATCGAAAATGGTAAACTTAAACCATTTTATTTTTTCTCAGGCGAAGAAGAGTTCTTGCTAAACAAAAATTATAATTTTTTAGTGAACCGATTACTGGATGAAACGGCTAAGGAGTTTAATTTCAATGTCTTTGATTCCCAAAACTTTAATGCTGAAACATTTTTAGATTCCTACAATATGTATCCAATGATGAGTCCATATAGACTATTAGTGATTAAAGATTTAGAAAACATTTCGGATACTGCGTTTTCAAGCATCGATGAAATTTTCAAAAATCCAAATCCTTCATCCATCACGATTTTTATCAGCAACCAAGTCG
>DDVI01000132.1:8953-26897 GCA_002345205.1 Bdellovibrionaceae bacterium UBA2316
ATTTTTATCAGCAACCAAGTCGATAAAAAGAAAAAAATGTACACGGCTTTGGGTAAACACGCCTATGCATTAGAGTTTAAAAAGCCATTTGAAAATCAAATTTCATATTGGATCAAGTACCTATGTAAAGAGCGCGAAATCGATATTGCCGATTCGGCCTGTGATATTTTACATTTTAAAATTGGAACCAACTTGCGTACGTTGGATAAAGAAATTCAAAAACTGATAGATTACGTCGGCGCTAAAAAACTGATCGAAGAATCAGATGTGGAAATGGTCGTAACGGACCAAGTTCGAAGTACGCTATTTCAATATATCGATCAGTGGGCAGAGCGTGATATGCTAAAGCAATTGAAAATCATTGAACAATTGGATCGCAGTGGCGAAAGCGAATTTGGCTTTTTGAGTTTGCTGGCTCGTCACTTTCGAATCCTTCATTCGTTAAAAGCTTATGCCGAAGCTAGGCGTTCTAAAGATGAATTCTTGCGAGAAACCCGCACGCCGCCCTATTTCTATGATAAGTATTTAAAGCAGTCTCGTCATTGGAGTATTGAAGATCTAGAGAATCAGTTGACTACGATTTATACGGTATCCAATAAGGTAAAGCAGGAATCCGATTTGACAAAGGCGCACCTTTCCCGCTTAGTGATTTAAAATCAGGACCATAGTCTTAAAGAGGCGGTTTTGTTTTCTTCCGATACAAAGTCGATGCAAAAAGAAACAGCCTTAGAGAGTTTAAGGAAATATCCACGTAAGCCGTACAAACGGTTGATCAGTATTTTGTATAAGGGCCAATATTATACCTTCGAATCGATCGAATTATCAGAAGGTGGCTTGTCGTTTTTGTCAGATTTAGTTTTAGATAATGGAACAGAATGTATCGTGAACTTGCAAATACCCAAAGGGGACTTTGTGAGTGTCAGAGGGACGATTCGTCACTCTTCAAAAATACACGGGCAGCTGAATATTGGGATGTCCTTCGATAAAATGGCTTTCTCAAATAAAAGACAAATTAGAAGTTTCGTAGCTGCCCGTTAATTAGAATCAAAACTATTTAGAAGCTGTCGCTATTTTGTGAGCTTTCGTAGCTAAACGGCCAACTTTTCTAGAAACAGTTTGTTTCTTGAAAACACCTTTAGAAACGGCTCGCGTTGCTTCGCTTGTGTAAGCTTTTAACAACTCAGGAAGAGCTTTAAGGTCTAAAGCTGAAATAGCTTTAAGTAATTTTTTTTCTGCAGTTCTAACTTTGCTTCTACGAGCTGAGTTAACTGCGTTTTTCTTAACTGTCTGTCTGGCTCTTTTTTCTGCTGACTTATGAGTTGCCAAATGTGCCTCCAAAATAAATAATTCGTTGCAAACGAGACTAAGAGCATTAACATAGTCTATATACGTTCGCAAGCCACAAAATCGAATGTTGAGACGGACTCTCTGATATCGAAAAGAATAACAACTATGGAAGATCAAAAAAATCAGAAAAATCAGGTAGTTAAAAATGCTTTTGCGATGTCCTTGGGCACGTTTTCAAGCCGAGTTCTAGGGTTACTTCGCGATACTCTTCTTATGTCATTTTTTCCAAGACCGATCACCGACGCATGGACAGCGGCGTTCCGATTGCCTAATATTCTACGCCGTTTGTTAGGGGAAGGCTCTTTATCGGTGAGTTTTATTCCTGTGTTTGTGGATTGCTTAGAGGAATCTAAAAAGGGTGACTCAGCTAAGGCGCAGAACTTTTTAAACTCACTTTATACATTGTTGTTGATTGTCTTGGCGGTTTTAACCGCGTTTGGGGTTATCTACTCGGACAAGGTCCTATCGTTAACGGTTGATCCTAGCTACGTTCAAAACACCGAAAATTTTTCGATTGCTGTTCGCATGTCTCAGATCATGTTTGGGTTTATTTTTCTAATGAGTCAGTACGCGTTGTTTATGGGGGTATTGAACTCCTTGGGACAATTTGGTTGGCCCGCGATGGCGCCTTTGTTTTTTAATATCGCGATGATTGTTTCTACGGTGATGCCGGATAGCTGGTTTAGTTTTTCAGGTGAAGGATTAGCTTGGGGTGTCTTAATTGGCGGTATTTTGCAGACCGGAGTTCTAGTTCCTCCACTTATTAAGAAGGGATTCCTGCCGCGGTTGACATTTAAGCTATGGACACCCGAAGTGAAAATGGTTTTGTCTCGCATGGTGCCAGGACTGTTTGGAATGGGCGTGTTGCAGTTATCCCTTGTAATTAATCAGCGGTTTGCCAGTTCATTAGGGGATGGACCTATTTCCTATATTTACATTGCCGATCGATTGTTAGAACTACCTTTATCGTTGGTATCGGTGAGTTTAGGTACGGCGTTACTGCCGACTCTATCTAGTTTTTTGTCGGCCGGTAAGAAACAAGAAATGCTGGACACAACCGAGTATTATTTCAGACTGAATTTATATGTCGTTCTGGCGGCGTCTACTGGGTTGTATTTCCTGGGCGAACCGATCGTGGAGTTGTTTTTCCAGCGCGGGCAATTCACAGCGCACGATACGGCGACAACGGCTCAGGTTATTCAGGTGTGGGCATTGATAATGATTCCGGCGAGTGCGGTTCGTATTTTAATTCCAGGTTACTACGCGGTTAAAAACACCTGGTTTCCAGCCGTGTTATCGTTAGTGAGCTTAGTTGGGCATTACCTGTTAGCTCCGGTTTTGATGGCTAAGTGGGGATTGACGGGTTTGAATTACTCATCGCTGGCTAGTAGCGTGTTTAATTTCCTAGTTTTGTTTTGTGCGTATCCTATATTTATTGGAGCCATCCCAATCGGTAGAACGGCTCTTTCTGTACTTAAGTTCGTTGTTATTTGCGCTGTGATGGGTTTAGTTCTGCAAATTCATCCATTGTTTAAACAAGCTCTTGCCGATCATTGGACGTTGTTCGGTAAGGGCGTCACTTTGTTCTTTTGCATAGGATTAGCGTCTTTTGTTTTCATTTTATTATCTAAAGCGCTACGATTAGAAGAGTACGAAAACACATTTGCAAAAGTGATACGTAAAGTAACCCGCAAGCTGGGATTTTAGTGAAAATATTAACTCGTCGTATTTTACTTTCGTTGTTAGGAATCACTGGACTGGCTGCTATGGTTCATCGCTGGCAAAAAAAATCAGCAGAGGAAGACGCTATGATTCAAAAACATTTTACTTTAGATTTTCAATGGCAAACTCAAGAACCATTTTTATTTTGTGTTCATCACTATGATTACTATCCTAAAGGAAATCCCAATTTTGGTCCCGATAAAGCTTTGCTTGCTGGCCGAAACATGGGGCAAGACTTTGAAGGTAAGGACGGATTTCGCATGTATCATGGCGACGAGGTACCTGGTTTTCCCGTTCATCCTCATCGCGGTTTTGAAACGATTACGATAGTTCGTAAAGGCTACGTGGATCACGCGGACTCATTGGGTGCTGCTGGTCGATACGGGCAGGGTGATGTACAGTGGATGACCGCAGGAAAAGGCGTGCAACATTCAGAGATGTTTCCATTATTAAAACAAGATCAAGACAATACGATGGAGCTTTTTCAAATCTGGTTGAACCTACCAAAGAAAAGCAAAATGTCCGAGCCTCATTTTACTATGTTCTGGAATGAGAAAATTCCGGTGGTAGAGTTAGATAATAAAAAAGTTAAGCTAAGTATAATTGCGGGTTCGTATAAAGGAACCAAGGGGTTGCCGCCGCCGCCAGATAGTTGGGCGAGCCAACCCGAAAGCGACACAGCAGTATGGTTGTTGAAAATTGAGCCAGGTGGGGAGTTCGAATTTCCGGCCACGTTTGCGACCACCTCACGAACACTTTATTTATTCGAAGGCAAAGGCGCTACGTTCAATGGACAGGAAATCGCACCGAAGTCAGGTTTAGTGGTGGATGCATCGCAAGCAATCACGGTAGAAGCCAAGGGAGCCGCGATAGAGATACTAATGCTTCAGTCAAAATCTATCGGTGAACCGGTGGTGCAATACGGTCCATTTGTAATGAACTCGCAGGCAGAAATTCGTCAAACGATGATGGATTATCAGCAAACCCAATTTGGGGGTTGGCCATGGAAAGCCATGGATCAAACCCATGGCCCTAAAATCGAACGTTTTGCAAAGTACCCGGACGGCAGAATTGAAAAGCCAAAGGGTAGCGTCTAATAGTTTAGGTTTAATAAGTTACCTTTTGGTTATTCTTTAACTTCAGCCATATTCTTGAAGTTGTCGTAGGTTTTTTGTTGTTTGTCGATTTCTTTGTTCCAGCGGGTGATTTCACCTTCGTAGCCAATCTTTTTGTTTTTCCATTCAGAGGCTTGGGAGTTTACGCTCTTTAACTTGTCCGCTACTTGCTTTTCTTGGTCCTTTAACCCTTGAATTCGGGTCATCCACTGCTTTTTTTCCTCAGCAATTTGAGTCGATTGGCCTTCGTAGTCTTTAATGTTTTCATTGCGCTTGGCTTGGTTTTGTTTGATTTTAGCGATTAAATCTTCCAATTCTTTGATCTTTTTGTCTTCTTGAGCGAGTTTGTTTTTTTCGTCATTTAATAAAGTTTGAAGTTCTTTTTCATTCGCTTCCACTTTCTTCATTGACGCTTGATTTTCTTTCAACGATTTAGCCACCTGAGCTTTTTGATCGTCGACTTCTTTTTTAGCCTTATTTACTTCCTGGATGTTTTTTTCAACCATGCTTAGGTTTTTCTTGTAGTCATCCAAGTTTAGCTTTGCGTTGTCGATGTTAGATTTAATCTTAGCCAACGTGTCCGCACTGTTTGGTTTTGCAAAGGATACGCTTGCCGTTAATAATAATAAAAGTGATATCCGTTTCATGTTGTCTCCTTATTCCTGTGCACAGACATTTTTTAAAGACGAGCGGAAATGGCCAATTTCGTCTTCCCAAATTTCACCTTGAAAGTTCCATTTTACTTTCTTATCTTTTTCTTTAGCTAACTGAGCTTGCGCTAACTCACGCGCCTTAGGGTCATCGCCTTTAACATCTTGGCTGACGGTTTGGAAACGTAAGTGTTCGCCGGCTCCCGAATACACTTCGTATTGAAGCAATTCGTTCTGATCTAAAAGATCTTTTAAGTCACCAGTCAGTGCCATAAGGCGTTCTTTTAAAACAACCCCGGCTCGTGCACGATGTTTCGATTTGTCTTTATCGATACGCGCAAATGAAACATCGCGAATATTTTTTACCACATCACGGGCGGCTTTAACGCCTTGTTGTTGGTATTTGAAACTTTGTAATTTCTTTAAGATCAACTGCTCTTCTTCTTTTAGAATGTCTTTGTTTTTCTTTGGATCTAATAAACCCGCACGCGTATTAGCTAAGTCTTGGCTTAACGTCGCTTGTTTTTTGATTAGATCTTTTTCACGTTGGATCAAGCTTAACGTCACTTGATTGAAGGCCGTGATTTCGTCTTCTAAACGGTTGATATCTTTTTGTACCGTGATGAAAGACGGGTGGCGAGCTAGTTCAATAACGAATGACCGAGGAACGCCATCTACATCACGTTGTTCCGGATTTTTTAGCCAAGAACGAACCGTTTGATAATAATCAGCTGGATCTTTCTTTTGTGACATGTAAGTTTCAATGCGTCCATAGTAGGGAGCGTACTTTCTACCGAGTGCTGTTAATACCTGCAAGCTGTCACCGAACTGACATAGATTTAAGTAACTAACAGTACGAACCACATACGACTCTGGATTGTATGCATTCTTGAAAAAATCCGTATGCAGTGAGAACATGTTACCTGCCGCACCTTCGTAATCGTTGATTAGAATTTGCGTCCACGCTAGCTCCACCATGGCTTGCAACCAAAGCGGGTGATCTTTATCTACAGCCAGATAAAGCTTTTGCGCTTCTTTGTAGTTTTGCTTTTGGAAATGGATACGAGCCAATGTTAACGATGCTACTGTTTGGATTGATGGTAGCGACTGTTTGTTTTTCAAAACTTCATCTATGTAAGCTTCGGCTTCCGAGATTTTACCTTGACGATATTTTGAAAGACCCGCGATGAATCTAGATTCTGGATAAAATTCAGATTTCTCTGGAATCAGCATTAGCGCCGCTTCCACTTCGCTTAAATTACCTTTTTCAAGATAGAATTTAGCGCGGTAGAACTGGTAGGCATCGTACTTGTCCGCATCGAAATCAGAGATATCGATCAATGGATCGATATCTCCAATGTCATTGATTTCAAGTAGTGATACGCCTTTAACTAATTCTTCAGTAGCCCATAGTTTCAAATCTTTGGCTTTAGCTTGCGAAGATACTTTCACTAGAGCATTTTTGAATTCAGAATATAGCTTTAATTCTTTAGCAGTTAAGCCATAGTGATAGTAAGCCTCTAAACCAAATTCTTTATCTTTTAGTAACTCACCAAAGTGCGCTAAGGCCATTTCGAAATTTTTTACGTTTTCGAAGTAGATCTGACCTTCTAATAACTTAAATTCTTGCGGCTTAAATAGAATAATATCTTTAAGCGCCACATTAGGCTCAAGGAATGTTGGTGAGTACGTCTCTTTTAAAGGATCTAAAGACGGCACCGCCGCTATTGTTTTCTGTGATGAAATAGTTTTTACAGGATTTAGCGTAGGGATGCTCGTGGCCTTTTTATCAACATCTACCATTTTGATGACGTTGGGCTTACGAATTTTTTCCACCGGCAACTGGTTTTGCGAAAGGTTTAGTGGAGTATCCTTAAAGGCCATTTCATTTTCAGTACCGATGTCTATTCTTGGAATATCCTGACCCGGTTTAAAGTCAAACGATGGAACTTTTGATTTTTTTATTTTCAGCTTTCTAGAGGGAGCCGTACCCTTACTTGAAATTTCAAGATCGGCATTTGCCAAGAATGGAACCGCTAGAGCTAATAACATTAAATTGATTTTTGATTTAATCATATTTCCTCTATTTCCAGAACGTAACGCCAAATTGAAAGGCTGTATCGTTAATCATTTTTGATCCGATATCTTGTCCATTTGTTGAGTTTACGCGAGATTCGTTAGTGTATCTGTTAATTAGGTCAATACGGATCGCCCAATGTTCCGACAAGAAAAACTGCTGCATGATTGAAAATGCATAGTGCGAACTAGATTTAGAAGACTTTGTAATCCCTTCTAATCCTGTGCCTGATTTACAGTTTTCAAGTACCGTACACGAGTTTTGCTCAAAGGTAGTTGAGCCAAGACCTAAACCAAAACCCATATCAAAATAAATAATCTTTTTATCAAGCAAACTCATTTTAGCGTAGATTGGTACCCAATACGCCATCAGTGTTTGCGCCGATTTGAATGTATTGTGGTCGGGTAAGACGCCGTAGCGTTTTTTAAAGTAATCAACCGTATCGTTGAAGCCAAAACTTGCATTTACATAGTTTAATTCTAAACCAAAGCGTTCATTAAAGAAGTAACCTAAGTTTAGACCCTTTAAACTACCAACTGAGTTTGGATCGTTGAACGGAATACCGTAGTTCAATGACAAGAAGCCGCGTTTTTCTTTTTGGAACGCGCGATTTTGGATAACGCTAAAGTCATCATCCTTCGCTGACCAATATTTTTGTTCTAGTTTTTGGATATCCAATTTATCGGAATCCACGTTCTCTATTTTCTTTGCTTCCTCTGGCTTAGCTTGTTGAGCTAAGGCCGCAGTGGACAAAAATGAGATAGAAATCGCAAGGCAAAGCAATGCTACTGTTGTCGATTGATGGTATGCCACATATCCTCCTGTGATTGTGCTATCTAGTTAGTACTCTTAAACAAGAACGGATAGGTCACTATGACCTTGGTTCCGCCACGCGGCGCTGGAAATTTCCAGCTCGCAATTTTATTCAGCATACATCCTTCGACTGTAGTATTCTTCAAGGTGGTATCGCTCACGGTCTGAGTTTCGACCTTCCCACTACCACTGATGGTGAATTTCACAGAGACTTTACCAAATAATTCTTTGTTCGCAGATAATTGACGTTCGTAACAATATAGAATCTGTCCAAGTTGTGTACGGATGTAGTTCGCGATTTCTTCGCGATCTAGACCACCAACAACTTCACTTTCGTCTTCGATTAAACCCACGCCGCCTTTGCCGACTTTACCGCCAGATAAAGCCGCAAAATTTCCAACGCTTTTACCGCCGCCGATACCGTTCGTAGAGATTTTTAAGCCTCGTGAACCGCTATCTTGGCTCCAGTCGTCGCCAGACTTTTCAATTTTACCTAAGGCTGCTAACGCACGACCAGAAGGTCCGCTGCCAGCGGCTACACCATCAGACAGAATTACTGTTTTTGATCGAGCACCTTGATTAGATACTTTTGATAACAAAGACGAAATCTTGCCAGAATTTAAATTCTTTAGCATGCCGGCCACTTTTGTTTTCGCAGGCTGACTATCGCCCGCAGATTCCACTTTTGGAGCCTCAACTGGAGCCGTTAGTTTCTGAGTTTCATCTTTAACTGCGACCTTGTTTTTTTCCTTTTTCATGGGCTGTGTAGGTTCAGTTATAATAATTTTAGCAATCGCTTTCTTAGAAACCGGAACGTAAAGTTCCGTTCTTGGAATCATCGAAAAAACGATGACGAAAACTAAACAGAAAGTAAGCAAGGCTGCTAAGCCCACCTTAGAATCACGTTCAATAAAATCTTCCATTCTTAGGAAAAAAAGCTGAGTCGGTTTTTCTACTTCGATCGATTTTTGTTTTAACGTAAATTCGCCGTACTTGGATACGTTCCATGATGATGATGGAATCGGATCTATTTTAACTGCATTAGACAGAGTGCGGGAGGTGTATTTTTTATTGAACGGAATGATTTGAGTTTCAACCACTTCGTCTTCAAAGCAAACTTGGAAAATTTGAAATTTCTTAACATTTTTTGTAGCATTCGTTGGCGCGATTTGAAATTTGTTAATTTCAATATTCTTGCTGATTTCAGTTAATTTGAGTGTTGAATGTTTGAACTTAATATTAGCATCTGAACTTACTAATGTCGATGGTCCATCGACCATTTTATGGGACTGGGAATTCATGGAAATGTAGTTCCAAGTACCATCACGATATTCAAAAACACCTTCCCATGCTTCTAATGTTTTATCGATAGAAACAAGGTCAGCTGTACGTGAAGTGCCGAATGTATATTGAGATTTATCGCCAGAAATTCTCCAGACTTTTCTCTCGCCAGTAGTCGTATTTTGTTCAATAAAAAGTTGCTTCATCATTTATTATCTCACGTAAAAGCTAGCTTCCCGGATTTTCTTGTCCATATTTTTTTGGACATCCACTAACGGCATAAATTTAATACCTTTTTTTTGTACTAGGAACGCGCCGTCTGGATTTCTAATAGTTCCTTTGATGCTCATTTCAGAAAAGTTAACTTCTTGAACTTTTCTGACGACTTTCTTTTTTGATTGGGAAAATGAAGGTATAGATACTACCAACATCAAACAAAATAGTAGATAAGCTTTCATACAAGTCCTTCCTTAAACAAATTTTTGCCCACCGCTTACATACCGTATTAGACTTAAATTACTGTTTTTTGGTTTTTAAGAAGTCTAACTTCTTTACTAGCCACGATTTCTTATCGGCTAGTCTAGTTTCTTTATTAGCTAAATCGTAGAAATATATAGCGCGTTCTGTAGAATTCTTAAACACTTCATATATGCGTGCCTTCGAAACATATTGGTACTCTGGCGTCTTCCATTGTGCTGTAGGAAGAGAGTCTAATACCTTAATTGCTTTTTCTGTATTCTCAACCTGAGACAAGCTCTCCGCAATGAAAGGGATTAAGTATTCCCGTAAACCTGCATTCTCTGCAAACTCTCGATGTTTCATAAGATTGTAGTGAATAACGTCAATCTTTTTATAATCCTTATTTTTGTAGGCCATAAGGAATTTCGAGTATAAACCCATAAAAGAAATGTCATCATTTAGGTTGGCTAAGGCTTCAAGGTTAACATCCATCGTAGTTGCATCAGGTTTGTTTTTCTTTTTTAATAAACTGATATTGAATTGGATTAAACCAATGTTGTTTTGAGTTTCTTTCAATAATTTTTCAAAGATCCATTGAGCTTTTAAGTGTTGGCCTTTTTTGAAGGCTAGGTAACCATTGGCCCATTGATGCGTTTCTAAATTATTCTCTTTGTCGGAAAGTTGCTTGGTGTAAGCGTCGGCAAGGTCCAACTGGAATTTTTCGCCGCAACTATAAATAAGAGCAAGATCAATGGTTTTCGTATCTTTACGACAATCACCAACATCCTGGCTCGAAAATAACTTTACATCGCCAGTCATGGCTTTCGGGATAGCAAGCGTTAGGAAGTTTTCATATTTAGTACCCAGTTCAAGACGAGCACTTGTGTCGGGAGCGGATTCTAACCAGGCGTCAATATTAGTCGTCGTTCGAATTTTAGAGGAGTCCTTTTCGCCAATTGCGCTTAGGTTTTCTTTTCGTTTTTCTTCAATTGGTCCAAGAACTTTTTTAATTTCCGCTCTGAGTTCAGCTTGATCATTCGCAGATAGAGTCTCTGGTAACGGCATGGTCGCAAGCGATTCAATGTAATGAGCATAACAACGGTCGATAGCTTCAAAGCTGCTGCGCACTAGGTCGGGTGCCGTCGTCATTTTCGTAACGCTTAAGTAGGCCGTTTGGGCTTTTTCTAGTCGTTCTGTTTTTAATTGAATGATCAGAGCCAAACGATCTTCTTTAGACGTCTTCATGCTTTGAGATGTAAACTCTTGTTCTAAAATTTGTCCCTGAATAAAACGGGCTTTAGCGCGGGCTTCGCTTGGGGAGTCACGTTTTAGAATTTTCATTGTCAGATCAAACGCCTCTTTGAAGTGTTTATCGTTATAGAGTGTAATTGCTTTTTCAGTTAAAACTTCAGTAGCAAAAGGCTCGATATTTAGATCCATGATTATGCCATTGATCTTTTGAATTTCTTTTTGGTCTTTAGATGAATCTAGAGTCGCCTTGATTTTAGCAAATAATTGAATGCGCTTATCTTTTGAGGATTCCGTCAACAACTGCTGATAAATTGTGCGCGCCTCTTTGTTATTACCTTCGAGTAAAAACAAATCAGCCGCATTTTCAGTATAGAGAGTTTTCTTGTCTTTTTCTTTTTCCATGGCTGCTAGTTTTAATGACCATTCGCCGGCTTTCTTAAGCTGCGTTAAATCTGTATAGGAATTGATAAGGTCTTTGATTAAATTCGTTTTCTTTTCATAGTTTGGATACAGTTTTAGTAACTCCTCCGAAGACTGAGTGAATTTATTTAGACTCTTGTTTTCTAGATAGATTTTTAAAGCATCCAGTAGCGCTCTTTGGCCTAAATCAGAACCTTTATGAGACTCAAAATAGCTAACTAAGTTTTGAGTTTGTTCAAGTGGTTTAAGTTGACTGTTTTTAACTTGGATTTCTGAAAAGTGAGACTCTTCATTAATTTTCACCAATGATTTCGACCGAGCTTCGTCCTTAGATTCTTTTAGATACTGCTGCGATAGATTTTTTAATTCTGTGTAACGCTTTTGAATATTGTAAATATCCAAAATTAAATCTTGCGATTTTGAACGCACAATAGGATCACTTTTAGCTTTTTCAGTAACAGCTAAAACTCTTAATGCGTCTTCATAATTCTTTTCTTCATAGTACGTCACCGCGACTTTTAACCCTACCGGGTAGAAGTGCTCACCTTCAGGGAACTTAGTATAGTATTCTATAGCACGTTGCTTGCGTTCGGCTTTCTTCTTATCGGATGGTTTAACATTTAACTGTTTTTCAATAGAGTACAGGCTGGCATAGAGCGTATCATGAGTTTCTTTTTTATCTTTTGAGTTCAAAGATACGAAATAGTAGTTCTCGGCGGCTTCGTCAAATTTTTCAATTTGGAATTGAAGTTCAGCCAAGATCGTTCGGGTTTTTAAATCAGGTACAGTTACATCTTCGTTTTTTATAATCAGTTTAAGAATCGTCTCTGTTAAAAGCGAGAACTCTTTGTGATTCTTATTTTTTTGCCAAATTTCCCACCAGCGTTTAGCAAGGTCTAAGCTGGCGCGCTTAAATTCTGATTGACAGATTTCGGAGACTTGTTCGGCAGTTTGTTCTTTACGCCATCTTGAACCGACAGCACAGTCTTCGCCTGCGTAAGTGAGTTCCGAAATAACTTGCTCACGTTTCTTAATTGTTTCATATGTTTCAGCCATTAAGATGTGGGATTTCACCACGTATAAATTGTCTGGTTCTTTTTTGATAAATTCATTTAGAAAGATGTGGATGTCTTTCAAGCGCGAGTATGAATCATAGAGTTTAGCCATATCAAATAGGGCAGGGCCTAACTCGTCGGTTGTAACAATGGCTTTGAAGAAGTCATATAGATCTTCGGCTTGGTAAACTTCACCAATAAACAGCACTAGGTCACGAATCGCTTCTTTACGTAAGTAATAACCTTTTTTGTTACTAACTTCTGATTCCAGAGGATTTTTTTCGACCACTAGTTTTAGTTTTTTGATGGCTTCCGAGGAGTTCTTTAAATTGTAGTTAGCCCAGCCTAATTTGTATAGACCGTAAACATAGACTCGCGACTCAGGGTAGTTTTCTATTTTTTCGAAATACGATTTCGCATCAGCGAAACGACCCTGATCATATAATAGTTCTCCCAAAGCTAGCAATGTGTCCGGCAAAATAGGGGATTGCGGAAAGCGTTCGATTAAACTTTTATAATTCGCTTCTGAGTTTTTCTTTAAGTTCAACTGTTGGTAGGCGAACGCTGAGTTGAACAAGACGCTGTCTGTTTCACTAAATTTGGGAAACTGAGTTAAGATTTGATTGTACGTTTTAATGGCTTTTTGCAGCCAGTCGGCACCTTTGTCCTGCGCGACTGGAAATGAACTTAGAGTTTTTGAATTTCCACTACGTTGTAAATCAAAGAACCGTCCAGACTTTGATTTACGCATATAAAGTTCAGCCAGACGATTTAGTAGATCAGGTTCTTGGGGCGTACCCTTTTTCTTTTTCAAAATACTTTGCAAAGCTTCGATGGCTTTGTTTTCAGTTTTTGAAATAAGGACTTCAGATTTTAAAGCTTGAGAGTCGCTTTCTTTTTCTGTGCTCTTTTGTGTGTTGAGTTCGGGTAGGAGTCCCCGGTCATCGCCTTGAGAATTTGCGAATAGGGACGTAGATAGTAAGAATAATAGAACTAAAGTAGCAAATCTAATCATCATTGACTCGTGGTTATGAGTTTAACTTGCGGAAATCCAGCCATGGACGCCGTGTACATTACCTTTTTGATGACCGCGTACGGAAGTTCGCGATCGGCGATTAATAGTATTTGGCCGTCTTTCACTGCTTTTACTGTAGTTTCTTTAGAAACTTTTTCTAAAGACTTAAATAAAGCAGGAATAAAGTTCGGATCTTTTGGGTCTTTATCATTAGCGTTGAAGTCTTTGCCATTTACGTGAGCTAGGATTTCCTTGCCAATGGATAGTGATTCTTTGCTTAAGGTCATTTCTAAACCTTGTGTTAGGACACCTTCAGATTGTGAGGTAGGCATACGTAAATCAGGTGGTGGTTCTAACTGAACTTCCGATGTGTTGTACGTTTGCAGCAAGAAAACCAGAATAACGGTAAACATATCCGTTAGCGATGTCACATTGACCATCAGAGCTGTTTTCTTGTTAACTTCGGGTGTATAACGTTTTCTTCTAGCCATAACGACCTATTGAAAGATGTTGTTAAATACAATTTCCGGAAATAGAAAGTCAGTTTTAACTTCTTTACCTGTTTTCGGATCTACGAAAATGAACTCATCACTATTGTTAGACTTTCTAGAGCCATCCAAGATAGTTACGATTTCGCTATAAGACATAGAATCACTGGGTGCTAGTTCAATCTTAAAAACAGACGGATTCTTTTTTTTGATCTCTACAAGTTTAGAATTCAATGCCTCTAAATTTAGAGCATCGCCTTTGGCTGGGATTGAAGATGTATCTGTCGCATCGTCTTTTGTAACAACGACATTCATCGTTTTAGAATCGTCGACTATGATTTTAATTTTTGCCAATTTATCTGGGTTCTTGTTTTGATCTTCGATAGCTTGCTTTACGACTTGGGGCAAATCAGTTTCGATTTGCGTAAGCTGCAAAAAGGAAGATGAGATAACCAGTACTGGTACTAGTTTCATGATAATCGCTAGCAGCGGTGTTAAGTCTAATTCGAATTCCTCGTAATGTGTGCGGAACTTCTTGATCCCCATGTTGTACCCCTATATCTTTCTTACGCTACGACGCTTGTCTTTTGAGGTGTCTTAAGACACCTTCGAATTTGGGTTCGGTGGCAATTGATCAGGGAATACATTCTGGCGAGTCAATTGAGGTAAATGTGACGAAGTTAAAACTTCTGTTAACTTACCGCATTTTTCAGTAGTTTGTTCGATTAACTGATTTTGTCTGCCAGAAAGAACCGAGAAAAATACCATAGCCGGAATCGCAACCACGAGACCTAACAAAGTTGCATTCAATGATTCCGCGATACCGCTGGATAAAAGTTGTTGTTTTAACGCGGCGTCGGCTTTCGATACGGCCTTGAAAGACGTGATCAGACCCGAGATTGTACCTAATAGACCTACCATCGTAGCCACGTTGGCTAACATACTTAAGTAGTGTAATTTCTTTGTATAGAGTGGAATGATCTCGCTCATTGCATTGTCGTGAGCTTGGAAGATAGTTTCGTCGTCACGGTCTGCTTTTTCCAAAATAGTTTTAAATGCCCGAGCCATTGGTTTTTTTTCTAGCTGTGCGCTTAAAACTAAAGCTTCATCTAATTTTTTAGATACGATTAAAGCATGAATTCGTTGCGAGAAGTCTTTAACATCCATTCCGTAATCAAAATATAAAACCTTGATACGTTCAGCGATGAAGTAGACCGAGATGAAGCCAGTCATTACAATCATGGCTCCAAAAAAACCAGCTTCCTTTAAAAAGGTAAATAAATTTTCCATCTGCTTACTCCTTTACGTTTTCCGTCGCGTTCACTTCATGATAGAGGTTAACTAACTCTTCGATTTGCTTGATCGCCCATTCTGGCGTTTCGACAAATCGGATGGCGTAATTCAATCCTGACTTTACGTTGAGTCGTTGCCTGCTAAAATTCTTTCGGACTATTTGCGCGAGAACATTAAAGGATTTTACGTTAACATTGTTCTGTGAAAGGTTAAGGATCACTTTTTGTCCAGGTAACAATAACGGATTGTTGATTAAAACGAGTGCTCCGTTGACACTTAATGAAATAATATGGCCACTGAAGAAAAATTCGTCATTATGCCCAGAAATTGGAATTATGACTTCGGCGCGATCCGCGCCACGGCGGCTAAACGCGTGGCTCAATGGATCGTGAGTTTTGATAATTAAAGATAGTCGGTCTTTTGAGAACTCTTCTACCTCGCCTAGTGGCTGCCAACCTTCAAGGTGCGGCGACCACACGTAGTTGTAGTCAAAAAGTTCTCCTTTTTGAATCATATTAATCATCGTGGAAACTTCAAAGGGGCCGTATTTATTTTCGCCCCTAAGGATGTACCATTTTGATTCTTGTTTTTTAAGAGCTTGGGCTTGTTGACTCATTTTAAGAAAACTCCTCTTTACTTTTAGTGACTGCGTTTTATTTTAAATACACCTATTTGACTGTGACTGGGTCAAAATTGATGTTGATTGATGAATCGGCGGCTGGAATCGCTGATCCGTGGAAATTAACCGTTAAGTTGGAAGGATCGTACGTCCAACCATTGGCTGCGTCCTGCTGAACAGCAACGCCATTAACGATAACTTTGATTGTTTCAGGAATGGGTTCACGGTCTAACTTAAATGATGATGTTAAACTTAAGACCATATCTGAAATTAAACTTAATGATTGAGCGAAGTTTCCACACAACGAAGCCTTCGTTCCACCGGTTTGATCAGCGATCTGGCCAAGACGTGTTCCCATACGACGAGAAAACGTAGTGTTCAAATCATCAAGGCACGCTTGATCTAAAATAGTGATCGCGCTTACGGAATAGTTTCTTAAACTTGGAGTTGAGTTTGTATAGGTATCTAACCAATTTACATAGCTAGCTACCGAGTGAATACGACTATCTGTTAAATAGGAATTACCAGAAAGTATTTCAAGTGCGGGAGTCATTGCATTATGAGAAAAATCATCTTCATCACTTACGATGATAACCGCAAGGTACGCATCAGGACGTCGGAAGCCTGTGTTTGAAGTGTTGGTCAAAGCTGTTTTAAAACTTTGAAACGCACGTTCATCGCCGTAACCTTGAATACCTTGAGCTGCGTTTAAATTAAATACGCTTGTGATATTAGATGTTAGCTTGTTAATGATTGGAATACCGCTGTGGTAAGATGCTGTCGCATTTTTACCTGGGCCATCACGGAATACGGAACACTTCTTATTGAATGCTACACAGTACGTATTTTTATAGGTACCACCGGTATCAGTAGCATCCAAATAGGCATCCGTAGAAATGAATGCCATATTGAAATCATAATTAAGAGTCTGGAATCTCTGAATAAATGAATTGAAGTTAGAGATAACGTTTTGTTGTGATGTCTCCATACTACCTGAATTATCGATAACCCATAAAATATCGATTTTACGAGCTTGGAAAGAGGACCCTTGTTGAAAGGTAGATTGCTCTGCTAACAGAGAAAAGCTATCGTTCGACTTTTGGCATGAAATGCTAAAAATCGATAAAGCAAAACAAATAGCAAAAACCCATCTTGAGTTTGAAACACGTAGTGATTTATTAGGTTGATTTAAGGTCATCTTGACCTCCTCTTCCATTAAGTCTAGAGGATTTAGATTTAATAGCGAACGGCAGTGCTAAGTGCTTAAATAGATGACTTTTTTCAGCATTTTTCTCACCTTGAGTCGCGTGTAAATTGTTGAAATTTAAAGGTTTGTATAAAAAATCATCATGTCGATTTTTTTTCGATGTCGAAGGTCTAAACAGAATTCTTAAATTACTAAAATGAACTGTCCAACAGTACTTCTTTTTTGCCGGATATAGGGAACGTTAGTGCAGAGGTGTTAATCCTTTCGACAGAAAAATTGACTTTTATTTTGGGCCGGCTACCATTGTTAACGGAATCATTTAGTTAAATTAAAGGAGACAACATGAACAAAATTATTCTATCAACTTTATTAGCGCTAGGCCTTGTACTTTCTGGTTGTGAATCAATGAAAGAAAACCCTAATACGGCAAAAGGCGCGGGCATTGGCGCTGCGGCTGGCGCGGTACTAGGTGGAGTTATCGGTCATCAAACGGGTAAACGTAACGAAGGCGCTTTGATTGGCGCAGCCATCGGTGCGGGTATTGGTGGTTACGCGGGTAAACGTATGGATAAGCAAGCTAAAGAATTAGAAAAAGTAGCGGAAACAAAACGCACTGAACAAGGTTTAGTTTCTAAAATGAAAAGTGATATCTTGTTTGATACAGGTAAAGCGGAGTTAAAGCCAGAAGCTAAGAAAAATTTAACAGAAATGGCTGCGATTATGAAAAAGTATCCAGAATCAGAAATAGTCTTGCTAGATGCAATTATTTATGGGTATATGAATTCTTCTTGGGTATAAATGATTCTCACCTCAACAAGTTCATTTAATTTATAATTGACAAAGTGATTTTTAAATTATTATGCTAAGATCTGATCATAAAACATTTTCTCCGTCAGTAGATACTGACAAACAATGAAAAAAATCAAAAAAAGTATTTCTAGAGTGACACCCAGAGCTGTTTTGTATTCTGATGATAAAAAAGAAAAATTTACCCTCACATACGACTCGACATCCTGATATGCCTAAAGAAGTCTTCAAAGAAATGTGGGCGACTATTGGGAGAGGAAAGATTTTTAGAGGTATCGTAAAAAACCGCGCTAAATATGAATCAGAGCCTTGCAACCAAGTGTTT
>DDVI01000080.1:0-5938 GCA_002345205.1 Bdellovibrionaceae bacterium UBA2316
CACAACAATTTTTAATATCTCATAAAAAATAGAAAAGTTATTATGTAAGTATTTTTAATTTTTACGCTTTGAAATTCTATAAAGCTTGTTGTTATTGGGCCTAAAATCAAAAAATGGAGACTTGCAATGTCAACAAAGTGCGATTTTTTTAAAATCGGTAAATTATATAAAATCATACCTAATGATTGCAGAAGCCAAAGATAATGTGACCAGTTGGATAAGTTAAATTTACCAAAGTTTTTTCTTTGCTTTACTAAAACAAGTATACCGAGAGTTCCAAGTGACAAAGGATTCAAAACTGATAAAATTGAAAAGCTAATGCCAATAGCGGCAAGGCTTGTCAATGTCAGCCATATCCAGGGGGGTGGAGGCATGTAATCAAGTTTTCGCAAGGCTATTGGAGTAAAAAAGCCAAGGAGTAGCATCAATAAAAATCCTTTAACTATAGAATTAATTAAATTTGTAGATTCGTATCTAGCTATATAAATTATCAAAATTAGGAATAAAGCAGCTATCAGCAAAGAATAAAATGAAATTTTCATCCATTTTTTGGAGTTAGTCTCTAAAGCCATGAATTTATAAAAATTATAGACAAAATAAAGCCAGTAGAGATAAATTAAAAAAGAAAAAATTTTCGTAAAAATATTGTACCCATCAAACAAAAAACCTAAAAAGCTGCCAAAAAGTAGGAAAAAATATCCCCAAAAATGGGGAGCTTTATCAAGGGCTGTGACATTTTTCGATAGAACAAAAAAAACGAGTGCGGCCATAGCACCATAAAAGCCCATATGCGTATGAGCCTGGTGTAAATTAATTGAATTTAAAATTGAAAAACTGATACCTGCAAATTGAAAACGATAAAGTATTCCCAAGAGTAAAGTTAAAAGTAAAGAAACAAAACCTAGTGAATACCATCTTTGATTCATTGTGATAGGATATCTTTTGAAAGTTAATTTATCAAGGCATCTTGTTTTTAAAAAAAAAGCTATAGAAATATAATCAGTCCGGTTCCAAGGAAAAAGAAAGATATCAAGCTAATTTTAATTAGAAGATCACACTCATTAAGTTCCATGAAATTGAAAAGGATAAGTGCTATTTTTGAAAAGACAATCAGTGCTAAAATAAATAGAGAGTGTGTGTAAAGACTGATGACCAAAAGAGTAAGCAAAAATAAGAAAGTTAGTTTAAGTTTCATATTAGTTCCCAATGTATAGGCTTGCAAAGAGCAATATCCAGATGATGTCACAAGCGTGCCAAAAAATGGCGATGGAGTTGAATAACTCGATGTCTTTATTTTCAGGTTTTTTTCTTAGTTTAAAGAATAGGAAAATAAGAAAAATTATACCCACTAAGACATGAAAAAAATGAAAGCTATTTAAGAACCAATAGAAGGTCCAAAAAGCATCGTCGCCAAACTTTTTATTAATTTTGATTTTATCTGCAAAGTCGAAAATTTTTAGACTTAAGAATGCAATTCCTAGAACCAAACCCAATAGGTGATAATTTTTTGCAGCCCTTCCTGTGCCTCTCCTAGATATTGTATATTTCGATTGGGCTTCCGCAATAGCCCAACCGCTGCCAATAAGTAAGACACTATAAAAGGTACCCTGGGAAAGATTCACGAAGCTGCTTTCTTGACTAAAAAGTACTGTGTCTGTTGATTTTTGATATTTGAAAATAGCCAATGAAATAAAAAATAATAAAGTCTCGTGAACAGAAATAATCCAGATGAATAAACCACCGGGTAATTCCCAGTTTTGTTTCGTTAAATTAGTGTCTGACATAAACTACCACCTAAAAAAATCAATATCAGTGATTTCTTTAGGAAACGGTATGATCTATATCAGTCCCATCTATCAAAATTGATATTAAGCCAAGGGGCTGATCCCTCAAATTCAATGCTCTTTACCGTCAATGCGAGTCTGAAATAAAAATGGCAAAAGTCTAATCCCAAGTATTAAATAGGCTACCGACCACAAAAGACCTGCCATCATAATCCAAAAAGAATATTGTGCCGGAAAAACTAGGGGAAACAAAAGTCTTACTAGTCCGGAAAAAATAATTAAAAAGACAGCAATCTTGTCAGAAGTAAAAAACAGTGGCTTACGACCTGTGTGACCTTGAGAAATTCGAATCAACATACTAGGAACAACCACTCCTAAGCATAAAAAGGTGAATATATGTAGTGCAATTGTCGCCCTACTCCATACCTCAAGGGTCTGTAAAGCTTCAAAAATTAAATGTAAAACAAGGCCTAAATAGCCAAAATACATAGTTGTGTTTCCAAACTTTTTAAAGCCAATATCGGGTCTCCAAAGAATCCATCTAAGAAAAAGTAGCAAACCTGCAATGACAAGTATAGTCGCGGCTACAAGCGGTGAAAACATAGCCTGAAAGACAGAAATCAAAACCAATAATTTGATTAAAAAGTTTAAAAGACTATTTTTGTACAAGGACAGCCCCTCAGTATTTTTCATAAACTGCGGCATAGTACGTTCAAACATGACTACAAAGGCCAGCCTAAATAGGCCTACCGACATACTCACTCCATGTTGGTAGTAAATTTCTGTAACTAAAAGGTTCTTGGCCACAAGAATAAGTCCCAATAAGATGACAAAAAAATAGTTATCCTTGAAGTTGTCGTTGTGGCGATATCGAAGCAACGTGCTAACAATATATACTCCACTTGCTGCGAAAAAAACGCTTAACCCAATATGTTTAAAAATCGGACCAATGTTAGATCCAAAATAAATGAAAACTCTTTCGAAAATCCATAGCCCCACAAGGGCCATAAGACTGGCGCCATGAATTCCGCGAACATTGACCCAGTTCTTACTTGCTGTAAGCAAAAATCCAATGAGCACAGAACCTGCAAAACCAAATAGCATTTCGTGCGCATGCCACTGCATAGCTGTAAGTCCGAGAGGCAAAGTTAGCTTTCCGGAAAATACAAGCCCCCAGATGGATGGCATCACTAGGCCCATAAATATTGTGAGTGTAAAAAAAGGACGAAAGCCAGCAAGCCAAAGCGAATGACGGTGGGATAAAAATCGCAAAAGTATCATGGTCTCCTAACAAGAGTTCGCACGATGACTTTGAATATAGTCCGCAGGACTCTTTAAAATAGTTGCAATTTTATAACGCCAAACCTTTTGAAAAGG
The DNA here is from genome assembly GCA_002345205.1 of Bdellovibrionaceae bacterium UBA2316. Taxonomy (GTDB): domain Bacteria; phylum Bdellovibrionota; class Bdellovibrionia; order Bdellovibrionales; family Bdellovibrionaceae; genus UBA2316. Next base: position 3,162 of record DDVI01000080.1, read on the forward strand.
TAGGCTTGCGATATCATCCGGAACCTTTACCGAAGAAGGATCATAAGATACATCTACGATGTTTCCTGTTTTTAGGTTGCGGAAACGAAAGGCTCCCGGCGAGACTAACTGAGAATCATACTTCAAAAGACCTCTCCGAACGAATTGTCCTTGTAGTCCGCCAAAGCCACTTTTCTCCCAGGCTCCAAAGATCATAGAGAAAACATTTGAAATAGGACCAGTGGCCCCTTGGGTGACTGACGTCGGAATCTCGATACTTACTTGACCACGAACGCAAATATTAGTTTCAGGAAAGAGCTCTTTTGTAGCTCGTTGTGAGATCAAAAAGGCACCCACCATTGCGGGACAGGCATGCCCGGCGAAATGGACCACATCAAGTAGTGAAATTTTAAAAGCATACTCATTTTCATCAGCCATTAAAAACTCCGCGAATGGCTCGTGGACTTTAATTGTGAAACTTTCAAACTCTTTAGAGTTCACTGTTTCGAAATTGTACATTTGTCCTCCAAGTTTATGCCTTTCAGTCTTTTTATGTTTTGGCCTTTTTTCCGACAATCAGAGTATTCATCCACTTTTGTGGATTCGCAATCAAATTTTCAACTATGACCATTTTGACTACTAATTAGAAAACCAAGTAGTGTCGTAAATTGATTTGCTTGTCTTTTCTGACCTGCTCCAATATGCGCAGCCTAATCAGAGTTCTTTCATAAATTGAGATGAAGGTCATATCTAGCCTAATTTCAGGTTCGATTTTGAATAGTTTTCTGCCCTTAAGAACGATGGTTCCATCTGGAATGGATTAAAGCGTTTTTTTTGTATTTAGACTTTCATTGAGGGCTTTTTATTTGTAGTATAAAACCGAAGAAAGCGAGATTGCCAGACTTGTTAGGTGATTTTGCTTCGACAGGGGTGTATAGTTTGAAAAAGGTATTAAAATACGACCGAGGCTTTTTTGCTTAGTCAAAATTCATTAGGCGGCGCACTTTCAGAAATTAAGGGATTTTCTCTGTTTGCGGGGTTGTCAGATGATTTGATTTTAAATCTTTGCGCCAATTCGGAAATAAAGGTTCATCAACATAAAGAGCAAGTTTTCACATTCGGAGAACCCGCTTCTTATTTCGGAATTGTTTTATCTGGGGCTTACAAACTTTCACGTATTGCGATCTCAGGTGAAGAGTCAGTCATTCACTTTTCATCTCCTGGTGATGTTGTGGCTGCCTTAGTCATGCCGCAGACTAAATCTGTGTATCCGGTCAATGTTAAGGCCATGGGACCATCCCGGATATTACTGATTCACAGAGACATTTATCTTCAACATTGGTTGAAAAATCCTGATTTAATCATTCGTATTCAAGGATTATTATCGACACGCATGGCTCGCTTTCAGAATCAAAAAATCATGCAACGGGCGCCTCTTCAGTCGAAAGTGGCTGCTATGTTGTTACAGCTGGTCGCAAAGGACACAACTAAACATGAACTTGAAGTCCCATTGCCGCTTACACGAAAAGAAATTGCAGATACACTTGGTGTTACGGTAGAGTCAGTCATTCGCGTCATGAGTGAATGGGTCAAAAAAGGCTATATAGTTACAACTGACCAACATATTAAAATTTTAAAGCCAGACCTTCTTATTGCTCAAGTCGACGAATGAGATGCTGATTCGAGTTTCGAAAGATGATCCACATCATGTACGATAAAAAGTTTTAGCCTGTTGTTTGACTATATCTAGTGGTTGCGGCGCAATTAGGGCATGAGATATAGTGGTTTACAGATAGTCTTTCAAGAAATACCAAATGAAATATCGCTAGCCATTCATTTCACTGGCTGTCCTTTAAAATGCAAAGGATGCCATTCAAATGACCTGTGGAATCCGGCCAGCGGTTTTGATTTAGATGCTTTAAAATTTGATCAAATTGTTACGCAATATTCAAAATACATTTCCTGTGTTGTATTCATGGGTGGGGAATGGCAACTCGCTTCCTTAATTGAAATGATTCAAGTTGCAAAGAAGCATAATAAAAAAATCGCGCTTTACACAGGACTTCAATTCGACGAAATCCCTCAAGTACTTATTAATAATCTAGACTATCTAAAATATGGTCCCTACATACATGAACGGGGCGGACTTAGTTCAGAAACAACAAATCAAAGACTGATAAATTTAAAAACAAATGAAGAACTCAATTCATTTTTCAAGGAGGACACAAATGATTCGCTTAAGTAACGACCAAATAGACCAGAAAATACAATACATTCAAGACTACAAACTCGCCCAGAATGCTGCGGATGGGTCAAAATTGGATGCGAATGCCAATGTCACCATAAAAAATATCGCGACACTAGAAGCCGAAATTAATAAGGACATCAACATTCAAATAAATAGAAAACTAGTGTCCAATAAAGTTGAAGAACTTTTCGGTGCTGATTTAGCAAAAGAATATATTCGGCAAATTGAGGATCATGAAATCTATGTTCACGATGAAACATCTCTAAAGCCCTATTGTGTATCCGTTAGCATGTATCCGCTTTTGACAGATGGCCTTAGTAAACTTGGTGGCGAATCGCTAGCTCCTAAACATTTAGGTTCTTTTTGTGGAACATTTATTAATTTCGTATTTGCTGTTAGTTCGCAATTTGCAGGAGCCGTTGCAACTGTTGAATTTTTGACTTATTTTGACTATTTTGCTCGACGTGAATTTGGTGACGACTATTTGAAAACCAATACAAAAACAGTTAACTCGTATTTACAGCAAGTAGTCTATTCAATTAATCAACCC
>DDVI01000080.1:6192-23328 GCA_002345205.1 Bdellovibrionaceae bacterium UBA2316
TATTCAATTAATCAACCCGCGGCTGCCCGTGGATACCAATCTGTGTTTTGGAACATCTCGGTCTACGACAAATATTACTTTGAAGCTCTTTTTGAAAATTTCATTTTTCCAGACGGTGAAAAACCAAAATGGAAAACAGTTTCGCTACTTCAGAAACATTTTTTAAACTGGTTCAATATTGAAAGAGAAAAATCAATTCTAACATTTCCTGTAGTTACCGTTGCCATGTTAACCAAAGATAAAAATGTGCGGGATCAAGATTACTTAGAACTTTGCACTAAAGAGCTCGCAAGTGGAAATTCGTTTTTCATGTATCTTTCTGATAGTGCAGATAGCCTTGCGAGTTGTTGTCGGCTCAGAAATGAAGTCCCAGTTAAAGAGTTTTCGTACACGTTAGGCGCCGGTGGCGTCGCAACGGGAAGCATTAATGTCATAACTTTGAATATGAATAGGCTTATTCAAGATGGACGTGACTTATTCACCGAAGTTTCTAAAATTCAAAACTACCAAATAGCTTACCGTAAAATTATCGAAGATTTAATGAGTCACAAAATGCTGACTGTTTATGATGCGGGCTTTATTTCCCTCGACAAGCAGTATTTAACAATTGGAATTAATGGTTTGGTTGAAGCTGCTGAATTTCTAAAAATTGAAATTTCAAATAATGAAAAATACATTCAATTTATTTCAGACAACCTTAAAGTAATATTTGATGCCAATAGGACAAAAGCACGGGAAACAGGCTACAAATTCAATACGGAATTCGTACCAGCTGAAAACTTAGGAGTAAAAAATGCAAAGTGGGACAAAAAAGATGGATATGAAGTTCAGCGTGATTGTTACAATTCCTATTTCTACCGTGTTGAAGATGAAATGATCAACCCATTGGAGAAATTTGAAATGCACGGAGAAGAGGTGACTCGCTTTTTAGACGGTGGATCAGCGCTACATTTCAATATCGACGAAAATTTGACTCAAACCCAATATCGAAAGTTGATCGAGCTTGCAGCAGTGACAGGATGCAATTATTTTTGCACAAACGTAAAAGTAACAATCTGTAATGATTGCAATCATATTGACAAAAAAACTCAGACAAAATGCCAAAAGTGTCATTCAAAAAATATTGACTATGCCACTCGAGTTATTGGCTACCTTAAACGAATTTCCTCTTTTGGAAGCGGGCGAAGAATAGAGCATTCCAGCCGGAAGTACCATTTGATGAAAGCTCGAAGTCAAAGAGACCATGTATCCCATTTTGCATAAATATAATCTAGCTCGGCTTGGCTTAGGCAAAGCTCGCAAACGCGAAAGAAACATTTTTCTTCTTTCGCGTTGTGATGTTTCAACATATTTTCATAGATGCCAAAATTTTTAAGAAACTCATCGTCAGAAAGGCGTTCTTTATTTTCGATCAAGAACTTCAAAATATCGCGTAGCGATCGATGTTCCTCGAGTGGAATATTTAGGGACGTCGGATTTTCCTTAAAATCGATCTGGTGTTCCTGCCAAGAAACATCCTTATTGGTGATTTTTTTACATACTTCAGAAGGTCTATTCGTGATGTGTTCATCAAAGTATAGAGTGCAGAATGGTCCGCCTTCGTTAATTTTCTTATTTTTTGCTAGTACTGGATAGATCAGTTTTTCCTCTTTGAAATGATGTTCATTTTCGACAACTTTCCAAAGCCAATCCAATAGTTTCTTTTTATCGTTCAGAGATTGGGCCTGCTCTATAGCTTTGCGGCACTCATCATGCTCAGAAATAATTCTATTGAAAAGAGCACTTTTTTCTAGAGACATAGTTTTTCTAAATGACTTGAGTCTATAAGTATTATTTTGCGCCCAACGTATTCAATTATTTTTTTCCTTTCAAAATTGGCCAGAGTACGTATCACTGTTTCTTGCGTAGTATTTACGGCCTGCGCAATCATTTTACGTGTTATCGTCGTATTTTCCAGCAAAGATTTTTTTTGCAGCAAAAAGAATGCAATTCGATTTGTTACGGGCAGGCTTTCGATGGATCGACAAAGTTGTAGATAACTCATTCGATCTTTGAACTGACGGATGAAGTATTCATTTATAAAAGGATTTGAATTCATGAGATCAAAGGCGACTTCGGCTGAAAGTTGAAGTACCTCGGATTGATCGATAGACATCGCTGATACTGGGTAGGTCTGGATAGAGTTTCCTGAGTTTAAAAGTGCGGCACCTAGCGACTGACCTGGCTCGACTATGTCCAGTAGGGTTTTATTTTTTGTCAGCATCAAGTAGCCTGAGAGACTAATATACACATGTTTATTATGTTCTCCCGCTCTAAACAGGTAACATTTTCTTTCTAATTTCAATTTAGTTCCAAATTTTATAAGGGATTTCCAAATTTGAGAAAGCTCTTCTGTCGGTGGCTTTTTTGGAGGTTGGCTTCCTTCAGTTAAAACTATTGTATTTAGAGTGTTCATGCTCTCGACTTTAGAGCCAAAATCATCTAGTTCGTATGATCTAGATCATACGTGCCTTAGATTTAATCCTCTAACCTTAGAATTCGATAAACTACAAAAGGAGCGTTTGATGAAAGAAAATGTAATTTATATTCCATCTTTTGAGGGTGAATATAAAACTGGTCTTATTTTTTCGATGATCGAGGGCCTTAAAATCGGAAAGGATCTTAAGTTCATTTGCGATCAATCGCCAAAAGAACTTGAAAGACTCCTCAATGAGTCTGATTTAAAGAATGTAACTTGGACCTCGCAAACTGTCGGCAATGGGCAATGGGAACTAAAAATTCATAAGGATGACCCATTGAATTCGCCATCAATCGGCTGTTGTGGCATGTGCGGCGGCCATCAAAAAGAAAAAATCGGAGTCTAGACAATGCTTTCTAAATCGCAAGCGAAAGCTTTTTTTATTTTTGGCACTGCTGCATTTTCAGCCATTTTCATTGGGTTAACTATTGATACGTTTCAAAGAATTCCGAAACAGACGAATGCCAATGAACTAACTGACTCTGCCATTCGAGGCAAGCATCTATTTGATACAAAGAACTGTATGGGATGCCACACGATCATGGGAGAGGGTGCTTACTATGCACCGGAACTTACAAAGGTTCTTGAACGTCGAGGAGAAGCATTTGTTAAGGCAATACTTAAAGATCCTGAAGCGATGTACCCAGGACAAAGAAAAATGGTCAACTATCATTTTAGTGATCAAGAGATCGATGATCTAACGGCGTTCTTGGCCTGGGTCGGAAAAATGGATTTAAATGGATTTCCACCCAAGCCAGATCTAATGGCAACAGCCCCCTCGGGGACCGCCAATAATCCACTTGAAGCCATTCAACAGCCGCAAATTTTTAGTCAAATGTGCATCGCCTGCCACGCCTTGAATGGTCGAGGGGGCAACGTAGGTCCTGCTTTAGATGGCGTTGGCTCGAAATTTGACCTTCAGTATATTACAAAATGGTTAAGCGATCCAGCCGCGATTAAACCAGATACTAAAATGCCCAAGTTACCCCTATCAGAAAAAGATATCACTGAGCTTGCGAATTATTTGTCTAGCTTGAAAGGCGAAGCGAAATGAAATATCAATCACAAAAAGTAGCTTACTGGTTTTTTGCTGTATGTATGTTGTTGTTCGGATTGCAAATTGTTTATGGATTCATTATGGCCTTTGCGCATATGGGCATGGATGGTCTGCATAATATTATTCCGTTCAACGTTGCCCGTGCGACTCATACGAACTTGCTGGTGATGTGGCTGCTCTCCGGATTTATGGGGGCCGCGTATTACATTATACCTGAAGAATCAGAACGTGAAATACTTTCTGTTAAATGGGCCTACATTCAATTAATTGCCTTTGTCGTTGTCGGAGTAACCGCAGTAATCGGCTTTCACTTTCAATGGTGGGAGGGACGAAAATTTTTAGAAATTCCGCGGCCGTTAGATTATTTAGTCGTAATCGATGTGTTATTATTTATTGGACTCATTGGCGGCACTATTTGGAAAGGCAAACGCTACACTACGACAAGTCTCGTTTTATTTTTTGGTCTGCTTACTGCTGCGCTTCTATATTTACCGGGAATGATTGAAACAGACAATCAAACGCACGACTCATACTGGAGATGGTGGGTAGTGCACCTATGGGTCGAAGGAGTGTGGGAATTGATCATGGGTGCAATCTTGTCGTTCCTGTTAATAAAGCTAACTGGGGTTGATCGAGAATTGATTGAAAAATGGCTCTACGTTATCGTCGGGTTTACGTTTTTAAGTGGAATTCTAGGAACAGGTCACCACTATTATTATATTGGAACACCAAGATATTGGCTAATGATTGGCGGAATATTCAGTGCACTCGAACCAATCGCATTTTTGGGAATGGCCATATACGCTATTGCTATGGCTCGGAAAGGTAGAAAAAATGTAGATAATAAGACTGCATTGCTGTGGACACTTGGCACCGCCGTTGTGTCATTTGTTGGTGCCGGCTTTTTAGGATTTGCACATACAATACCGCAAGTAAACATGTATACCCATGGTACACTTGTTACGGCAATGCATGGACACATGGCCTTTTGGGGTGCTTATGCTTGTTTGGTGCTTGCGATTATCACTTATACGATGCCTTATATGACAGGTCGAAAACTACAAGACACTAAGACAAATGTTTTTGCATTTTGGACTTCAAACATAGGAATGACTGCAATGACAGTGGCATTCGGTATTGCCGGAATTGCGCAAGTCTATCTGGAACGTAAAATGGGACTTGATTTCCTTTTGGTGCAAAAAGAAATTGAAGTTCACTTTTTAGGACTCGTTTTAGCCGCAACGTTATTTACAGCTGGAATCATCGCCTATATCTGGAACTTTATCCGATTTGGTCTGCCTGTTGGTGAAATTGAGAAAATGTAATTATGAGTGATGCTAGCCACGAGCCGATTTATCTTTCGCGTGACAACGAAGTAGAGACCTTTGAATATTGTTTCAAACTTCAATTGCCTCTACTTTTAAAAGGGCCAACCGGGTGCGGAAAATCGCAGTTGGTTGAACACATGGCAAAGAAAATGAATCGGCCGTTGATCAAAGTCTCTTGCAACGAAGATACAAATGCAGCCGACTTAATTGGGCGATTTTTAATTCAGAATGGAGAAACGGTTTGGCAAGATGGCCCGGTTAGTCGAGCCATGAAAACGAATGCCCTACTTTATTTGGATGAGTTTGCAGAGGCTCGAGAAGACGTTGTCGTGGCTCTTCACCCTTTAACAGATCATCGCCGTGAAATTTACATTGATAAAATAAATTCTACGCTGCGTGCAAATTCAGATTTTATGCTGATCGCAAGTTATAATCCCGGTTATCAAAAGGGATTAAAAGAAATTAAGCCCTCAACGAAACAACGTTTCGTTGTGGTCGCCATGAATTATCTATCAATGGAAAGAGAAAAAGAACTTCTCATTAAGTTGACTGGAATTGACACGAAATATGCGGGACTCCTTTCGCAACTAGCACACAAAATTCGGTCTAAAGAAGATCTGATGTTGAAAGAAACTATTTCAACCCGATTACTAGTTAATGCGGCTCTAATGATTCGAGAGGGAATGAACCCTCGAAAGGCCTGCCAAGTTTCAATCTCTGAAGTTCTTAGTGATGATCGCCAAATCGTTGGATCACTAAATGATTTTATCAACTTGCATATCTGAGCTATGGAAAATCTATTTTCTCGTTTTTGGAAAACACAATTTGAGAAAAACAAAAACAAGATCGGATACCAATCGTTAGAAGAATTAGAGACAAAACTAAAACTTTTTACAAAAATGGTTTCTCCATTTGAAATGAATGGCGACATTGGTGGAAGTCTATGGGCGGTTGGATTCGTCGATTCAGACCTATTACTTCCAAAAGACATTTATTGGACACCTAACCAGAAATTAAATACCGATTTACTATTGCTTCTGATCTTAAAATCGGTAGCTATTAAAGCACTTGAGTTCAAGTACAAATTTAATGATCGAGAGCGGATTGCGCCTCGCATATATATCTTATCAAAAATGCCGATCATCAACTCCTGGCTTGATCAGCAATTTCCGCAATTTTTTGAGTTCGAAAAACAAAGCTATCTACAACTTGAAGCCTACCTGCCCAGGAAACGTGATATAATTTTGGAATATTGGAAGCAACAAATTTCTAGTCGATCCATGGATTGGGATCTAAAATCAGAAAACAAATTGAAAGTTCTGATGGGTCAGCAAAAACGAAACGACAGTGCCCCATTTTTTTTGCACGCCTGTGTCCCATTGCCGTATCGTGAATTCAATATAGCGGCATCGGGCTCGAACGCTAGCTCGGGCCGAACTAGCGCCGATCAGAAGACACAAAAGAAACGTCGTCAAAAAGAATTTGTAGAAGAGTCCGATTTAAGTAAACAGGGCCAAGCAAATCCTGTTCTGCATAGTTTTGAAAAAATGGAAACAGCTGATGACTATGATGGAGGCCGCCGTGTGGAGTCCGGAGACGATGAGCTTGATGAGCACAGCAACGCACTGGACGAACTTGAACTAAATCGGCATACGAGCGTCGGTGAAGCGTCCTCGCTCTATCAACAAGATAGTCCTCAATTCAAATCACAACGTGCAAATTTAGAACAGAACGTTCCCACTCTAGTTCACCAATACTCTGAATGGAATTTTAGAGAAAATCGTTATTTAAGATCATTTTGCACCGTATTTCCAATTTTACCAATTGCGCAGCCAGAAAGTGAAAACTTCAAAAATGATGTATTAAATAAACATAAAGTGTTGATAGCTGAATGGAAAGCTAAAATTAATTCGATTGTAAATACACCAAGATGGAAAAGTAGATTGATCGAAGGTTCTGAGATTGATTTGGACAGTATGATTAGATTAAAGCCAGAACTTAAGTTGTTTTCCGGAAGGCCACGTATTTATTCTGAAAAACGAAAAGCTGAAAATGATATTTCGTTGTTAATACTGGCTGATGTATCCTATTCGACCGACACGTGGATCAATGGCGAAAAAGTAATCGATATTATTAAAAATTCAATCGCCGTTGCAAGCTTTGTGTTTGAAGATGTTCTTGATAAGGTCAGTGTCGCTATTACTAGTAGCCAAACAAGGAAACATATAGAATATAAAGAACTAAAGAAATTCAAAGAACCTTGGATTCATTTTTTTCGACGATCATATGAAATCATGCCTCATCAATACACTCGACTTGGACCCGCCATTCGCCACGCGAATAAATTACTGTCATTAGAAAATTCGACAAAGCCCGTACTTGTTTTAATTACCGATGGAAAGCCAACCGATTTGGACCCCTACGAAGGCTCCTATGGACAACAGGATGTGCGTAAAGCCCTCGAAGAGGCAAAAAATAAGGGTATAAACGTACTGACTCTAACTATTTCAGATTTTGACCCCGCTTCTTTAAAACGAACATTCGAACGGCCATGCTCAATTAAAAATCCGGACGACTTTTGTCGTGAAACCTTTCAGTTTATTTGGAAAATGTGCTTTAAAAGTAGATAGGGAGGCTTTTTGCAAATGCATATGATTTATATCATATCGACACCCTATGGATTCTCTGTTATAGTTAGTCCAAAAAGACAAAAATACAGGAGTTCTTATGAAGCATTACTTTTTGGTCATCGCAATTTTACCACTCTTTTGTTTTGGCAGTTTGTCCTTTGCCGATAGTGTAAAAGACGAAATAGCAACTTTAACTGCACCGCCATTTGTACCACCGCCGATTACCAGAAAAACGCCGGCTAAGTTGATTGTTAATCTTGAAGTCGTTGAAAAGAAAATGAAGATTGCCGATGGCGTTGATTATACATTTTGGACTTTCGGCGGAACGGTTCCTGGTAGCTTTATCCGCGTCCGTGAAGGTGATTCTGTTGAATTTCACTTAAAAAATCATCCGTCATCAAAGATGCCACACAATATCGATCTTCATGCTGTTACTGGTCAAGGTGGTGGAGCAGCAGCTTCATTTACACTTCCAGGGCATGAAAGTGTTTTCTCGTTCAAAGCCATCAACAAGGGGCTTTATGTGTATCACTGCGCGACGGCTCCGGTTGGAATGCATATTGCGAATGGGATGTATGGCTTAATTTTAGTTGAGCCAAAAGAAGGTCTGCCAAAAGTCGATCGCGAGTATTACGTCATGCAAGGCGACTTTTATACAAAAGGTAAATTTGGCAAGCAAGGGTATCAACCTTTTGATATGGAAAAGGCGATTGACGAAAAACCCACATACGTAGTTTTCAATGGCTCCGCAACATCTATGACAGGTGACAATTCATTAAAAGCAAATGTGGGTGAAACCGTTCGATTATTTGTTGGTAACGGTGGGCCAAATTTGGTTTCCTCTTTCCACGTAATTGGCGAAATTTTTGACAAGGTTTATAAAGAAGGAGCTTCTGAATTCAATACAAATATTCAGACAACTCTAGTTCCTGCAGGTGGATCAGCAATCGTCGAATATAAAGTCGATGTGTCTAGTAATCTTGTTCTTGTGGATCATTCCATTTTCCGTGCTTTTAACAAAGGGGCACTGGGAATTATGAAAGTTGAAGGCGCGGAAAATAAAGAAATCTTTTCTGGTAAAATCGCTGATAATGTCTATTTGCCAGAGGGCGGTGCAATTCAAAAAGTAACGGATAAAGAATTAGTTAGTGCTGCAGCCACAGTTGAAGACCAGATTAAGTTTGGAAAGAATATTTACCTACAAAACTGTGCGGCTTGCCACCAAGCCAATGGCAAAGGAATTCCTGGTGCATTTCCGCCACTAGCCGGAGCAGACTATTTTAATGCCGACTGGAAACGCGCCATTGACGTTGTTAAAAACGGAAAGACAGGGGCGATCACAGTCAATGGAGTTCTTTACAATGGAGTTATGCCCTCACTTGGACTGAGCGAAGAAGACATAGCTAATGTTCTGACTTATATTTCTCATTCATGGGGAAACAAAAAACGGGTATTTAAGAAATCTGACGTTTCTGCTGTTCCAGTAAGAAAAGAAAAACCTGCGGAGCACTAAATGAACCTTCTATTCGGCGGCCTTTTAATACTGTTATTTTCTACGAATCTGGTATGGGCTACCGAATTAGTCAATGTTCCGAAAGGAAAAATCGAGGCTATCTGGTTGTCTCCAGTTTCAAAAAAAGCAAAATCGAAATCAAACCAAGTCGTAATTTCTGTTGATTCCTTTAATGCGCAAGCCTTTCCGGTTACAGTCGCACAATTTAAAGAGTTTCTAGTGGCGCATCCTGAATGGTCTAAAAATAATGTGAACTTGTTATTCAAAGATGAATACTATTTGCGTGATTTAGATACTGCGCCAGAGAAAGCACCTGTAACATTTGTGACTTGGTTTGCGGCTAAGGCTTACTGTGATGCTTTCGGACTTCGGTTGCCAACAATTAACGAATGGGAGTATGCAGCCGCCGCGTCCGAATCAAAGAAAAATGCGAATCGGGAAGAAAAATTTTTACGCCGTATTTTAAATTGGTATGGTGAACCGCAAGGTGCGCGACTTAAAGACGTCGGCAGCATTTATAAAAACGTGTACGGTATTTGGGATATGCACGGACTAATTTGGGAATGGGTTGATGATTTCAATTCAAGCTTTGTGACCGGTGAAAGTCGCGAAGATAGTTCATTTAATAAAGATATGTTTTGCGGTGCTGGGGCACTTTCGTCAACTGATAAGGAAAATTACGCCGCGTTTATGAGGTTCGCCTTTAGATCTGGCCTAAAGGGAAAAAGTTCCGTTTGGAATTTGGGGTTTAGATGCGTCAAATAGGGAGAAAAGTAAGTATGAAACATTTTATAAAAAATTTAATATTAATGACAATATTGCTAGCTGCACAAAATGTTTTCGCGCAATCATTATACGACCTTAAAACAAACTGGCGAGACATTGAAAATAAAAAAACTGACGTATCCGTAGCGACAGGTTCGTATGTTCTGATTGCAATGGTTTACACAGGTTGCGCACACGCCTGCCCGATGACGATTTCAAAAATTAAAAAAATCGAAGAAGAGTTCTCAAAGGCTAAGTTCACAGAACTAAAAATCGTACTGGCTTCGTTTGACGTAAAAAATGATCGTCCTGAAAAATTGAAGAAGTACCAAACCGAGAGAAAATTAAACCCAGATCAATGGAAGTTTTTAGCGGCAGAGACTGACGACGACGCTAGAAAGTTAGCTGTAACATTAGGTATCAGCTATAAGGATATCGGCGATGGTGATTTTTCACACAGCAATGCAATCACTCTTTTAGACCCCAGTGGCAATGTTTTAGCATCAATAAATAGCCTCAATGCTGATACTGCACCACTGCTGACCGCCCTTCAGGAATCTTTGAAAAAAGCTACAAAGAAGTAGTTATGAACGTGCCAAAAGACGACGACCGACTTGAACCTTATGTTTTACTTTTTTCTACTGGATGCTTAGCAGGGGTTATTGGTCTTGTTTTTTGGATTTTCTTTCAGTTTGGCTTTATTCAATTCTATCCCCGGGCTCTTCATGGAAATTTGATGTTTTTTGGGTTTTTATGGTCGTTTGTTGCGGGTTTTTTGATGACCGCTATTCCGAAAATGACTTCAACGCTACCGGCCCAAGTCAGCGAAATCTCTATTGGTGTCGGTCTTGTTTTTTTTCAAGTTGTGCTAAATGTTAGAAATTTAACTGATGCACCTGTTGCCATTTTTTTGGTGCAAAATGTTTTTTTACTTTTCTTCATCTTGCGAAGATTTTTGGTGAACAGAAAGGTACCTTTTTTTGGCTTTGTTTTTATACCGATGGCTTTTGCTCAATCCATTTTAGGCGTAGCCTTATTCTATTTCTACAACGACCGAAATTTATTTCTACAATTTGCAGGTGAAGCTTTTATTTTGAATCTTATTTTAGGTCTAGGTAGTAGGCTGATACCTGTGATCTCTCGATTACCAAATGCTTTGCTACCCAACGAACGTTCGAACTCTGATAGTTTGTTACGCCCAGTTATAACTTTATTATTTATTAACGTTGGCTACTGGTGTGATATTTTTGATTTCAAGACCGTCGGAGCTGCGCTTAGAATTCTTGGAACGCTTTTCGCTGCTATATACTTATTAAAACTATTCGTTAAACCAGTGACTTGGTCTTTTGTGGGGATTGGACTAAAAATAGCAGTGGTCCTATTAACACTGGGTCAGATCTTAAGCTTTCCCCTTCTTAACAACATACTAGCCGGGCAACATTTTATATATATTGGCGGCTTTTCAATGATCACGTTACTTGTGGCAACACGGGTTATGCTGGCCCACGGCGGTCAAAGTTTGAATTACGAAATTTCTTCAAAGCGTTTAATCTTGGTTATTCTACTGTTCTTTCTTTCTGCCCTAATGCGATTCAGTATTGGGAATGATATCTCAAACTACATTGTTAGTTGCTCAGCGCTATTATTTATTATCGCTCTTGGGATTTGGTTCTTTCAGTTTTTTAAAATATTAAATTCAAAGTTAATTAAAAATTAGTTCAACCTAAACACTGTGTTTATCAAAGCACAGAAAGGAATTACAAAATGAAACGAAGAGATTTTTTTTAAAACATGATAGGCGGCACTGGAATGCTAATTGCTTCGCCAGCAATTCTTTCTACTCTCAGCGCGAGTCAAGCATTTGGACAACGTCGTGCATCCGGGCCCATTTCAGATTTAGTTGATGTCAAAGATCCCACAGCAAAAGCCGTTGGCTACTTGGAAGACTTTACTAAATCCAAAGCTGCAAAAGGCAACAAGTGCAGTACATGTTCACTTTACGTAAAAGGTGCTGATAAAAATGGTAAAGAAGCTGGCACCTGCGCAATTTTTCCCAAAAAATTCGTTTATGGTAGTGCCTACTGTAATTCATGGGCTAAAAAAGCATAACAATGAGTATGGAGGACGCGCCACGGAAAAATGAATTGATCGAAGTTAATGGGGTGCTGTTTTCCTATAAGGATATCTTTTCGGTCATCAATGATTTTTACGGCCGAATTCAGACTGATCCCATATTGCAAGCGCCATTCAAATCCGTCGAGGATTGGCCTGAACACATCAAAAATATTACGCACTTCTGGTGGGTCAAATTTGGAGGACGTGCGTACATGTTTAGCCAGTATAATCCCGTTCCTAAACATTTTTTCGCAGGTTTCAATCGCGATCTGTTAAGTCGTTGGCTTTTCATTTTTCACCAAACGCTAAACACCCATTTGACTCAAGAACAAGTAGCCCTATGGACTTTGATTTCAACAAGAATGGGTGAAGGGCTTGTCATCAAAAATGATCACTATAAATTGATGTACGAGTCAAAAAATGGCAGTGGTTAAAAGCAAGACTCTTAGAATGCTTCTTTTTTCATTCGGAGTCTTTTTTGTTTTGTTAGGGAGTGTGGGAGCCGTTCTACCTCTACTTCCGACTACTCCGTTTATTTTGTGTGCTGCTTGGTGTTTCTTGAAAAGCTCAGAAAAGGCACATCGCTGGATTTATAGCCACTCGATTTTTAGTAGCCCATTGAGGAATTGGGAGGAAAATCGAGCTATATCAGTTCCTACTAAGGTCGTTTCAGTACTTATGATTTCTTTTTCTGGTCTTTATACGTATTGGAATATTGACACTGAGTGGGTGAAATTTTGCCTCCTCTTGGTTCTATTGCTCGTCTCAACCTTTATCATTTCAAGACGAAGTGAAAAAAATAGAATTATTTTCGGAAGCGTATGATCTAAATCATAGGTCATGTGGGCGACGTCCTCTATTCTATATGCATGAAGTCATGTTCGCCTGAAGACATATCCTTAAAGTCTTACTTTTTAGGGCCACAATCTGAAGGCTCGGATTTTTTAAGAACCACCCTCGTGAATCTTCTAGATGAGTATATTAACTGGCGAAGATCTCTATTTCCAGAAGATGGCATAGCAATTTCAGAAACCGATCGAAAGAATTCAAAATATTTAAGTAATCAAAATGACCTAAGTGCTCTTGTGAACAAATTATCAAATGAATTTAAAAAAGAAATTCCACACTTTTCCCCGCGCTACATGGGCCATATGTTTTCTGAAACATCGCTACCTGGATTGTTGGGTCATATTGCCGCTCTTCTTCATAACCCCAACAATATTTCCAAAGAATCCTCATCCGTTGGATTAAAAATCGAATCCGACGCAATTGAAGCACTCTGCGAAATGTTTCATTGGAAAAATGGAATGGGGCATCTAACTTCGGGTGGAACTCTGGCAAATATTGAGGCGCTACTAAGGATGCGGTCTCGGCTATCTCAAGACAAATGGGTGACGGCGAAGCTGTTAACTTCATCTGCGGCTCACTACTCTTGGAAAAAGGGCCTAAAAATTTTAGGTTTTCCAGATTCTGCTTTGCTAGAAGTTTCATTGGATCAATATGGTCGAATATCAATATCACATCTGAAAACAATACTGAAAGAAATCGAAGATCCCATTTTAGGATTAGTCACTCTGTTTGGTTCGACTGAGCGAGGGTCGATTGACGATATTGCAGGGGTAAATGCAGCTCTTGCTGAACGAAAAATGAAAATTTGGCATCATGTAGATGCCGCTTATGGTGGCTTTTATGCATGTGTGAAGAATAGTTCAAATTCATATTTAACAAAACAAACTCTGGCTCTGCGAAAAATTGATAGTCTCACATTAGATCCGCACAAGTTAGGTTATGTTCCCTATGCCTGCGGGACTTTTATCTGTCGTGATTCAAAAAAATATTTCTACAACGACATCGAAGCTCCATATATACAATTTAAATCAGCTAAAGAAGTTGGGTTGCAATCAATTGAAGGTTCAAGACCAGCAACTGGAGCTGCGGCAACATGGTTAACCGCACAATCTCTAGGTTTCAATTCCAAAGGATTGGGACGAATTCTTACGATGCACTTAGATGCGAAAAAGAGCTTTCAACGGCTTTTGCAGAAGAAGGTAAAAGGTCTTCTTTTTACAAAAGGTTTAGATTTAAATATTCTTTGTTGGACAGTAATTCCTGAGTCAAGAAGGTTGTCAAAATCAAACGCCTGGGTGAATCAGATTTTTCATTCTTTGCCACTTCTAGACAAAAAATACTTTGTATCAAAAACATCATTGGCCTTAAAAAAGCACCCTTGGCTTAGGCAACAGCTAGAAAAAGAAGGCTTCATTTTTGATTCCAACACATGTCATTTAATACGAATGACATTAATGAACCCTTTCCTTATGACAAAAGAAACACAAGCAAAATTTACAGATGATTTTGCCGATGTTTTGCACGCAATTTCAAAATCTGAACGCCCGAAGGGGAAATCTAAATGAATGGTTTGACCCCAATATTCAGCTTTGCGCTCGCTTTAGTTTTGTCGTTTTTTTTTTGAAGTTGAGGTAGTTAAAAGTGAAAAAATCGAAATCGATCGTATACTCATGTTCTGGTTGCTCAACGGCCGCACAACTGGCAAACTACGTCGCCGTACAGCTAGACCGCAAAGAAATCGCTGAGATGTCCTGTATAGCTGGTGTTGGTGGTGACGTAAAACCATTGGTGCAGAAGGCAAAGCTCGCAGAAAGTATTATAGTTTTAGATGGCTGCCCCCTTAAATGTGCGCAACGGTGTCTGGCGAAACATGGTTTAAAACCAAATCTCCATCTGGTGCTAACCGAAATGGGTGTTAAGAAATTACAGCATGAAGACTACGATAAAAAACAGGCTGAAGAAATTTTGGACCAAACTATTTCATTGATGGAGGATCAAAAAATTACGTCTAACGGAAAATAGTTTTTTAAACAAAGGTTTTAGATTTTCTTTGTATCCAAATATATTTTAAATCAATCTGCCACATTTGGTTACGATTTGAGATTGCCTTTTACTTTTTTTATAAGTTTCATTTTTAAAAGACGGTCTAAAGCTTGTTTGGCTTCATCGGGTTTGATTTCAAAGCATTTTGTTATATCCCTAGCGCTTTTTATATTTTGAATCTCTATAAGATTTAAAATCGCAAAGTGATACCATTCTGAAATTAATGCAAACTGATCAATATTTAATTGCGTTGCTCCTGGGATCGGACCTGATTCTCCGCCAGCTTGTTTAACCTGAGTTTCGGGCAAGTAAAGTGCCTGAGCAACTCGTTTTAGGTTAACGGTCGATAGGTTTCTTTTTTCAGAAAGGAATTGAGAAAGGGCTGTTCGGCTGACGCCGAGATCGCGCGCAAATGCGTTTTGTGAATACAGGGGATTTAACGAACTTCGTTTTTGATAAGTTGATTTCAATATAAGTCGTAGGTCGTTCATTGAAACCTTGTACGGTTCAAAAAAATCTATGTCAATTGTGAGTCGAAACAATCTGTTTCGATAGCAAGTCGAAACAACATTTTGATTTTGTCTTGGCGCGGTATTTTCTTTTCCGATGTGAAATTTAGTATGAATTGGTAGCGCGCTTCCTTGACATGGAAGAGGTCACTGGTTCAAGTCCAGGCTGGCAAGTATTCGAACTAAAATGTAAGGACAGGGTCCATTCCGAAGACATAAGTAACACGTTTATTTTAATCGGTTCGTCCTCTGGTTCGACCCGATTTGCTACCTGATCAGGGTACCCAAGTTTATAATCCAAAAAAGTTACTACCCAGATTCCGTCTTCCACTTCTTTCATACTCTATTCATATCCCAAAGTATGTCGTCGAAGCGATACTTGATAGTTTTGTTTTAGTAGTTTACATTGACTGGGATGACTTGGAATTATTCGCCGCGAAAAATAGAAGGCTCAAGAGTTTCAATTGAGCCGTTAACTATGGCGCTATTTGACGAAACATGCAAATCCCTTATCCCGGACCCAAATGGTTGGTACTCGGTCATGTTTGGCCTAAATACCCCAGAGGCATATAAGAAAGAGTTCGAAATTGCCGAAGACTTGCGGAAAAGTCAAAATGGAGTGGGATACGCAATTCGTGATAGTTTGTCTGGCGAAATTGCTGGAATTTCATTTTTTCTGAGAATGGATGATGAAAATCGATCTCTTGAAATTGGAACTACGAATATCGCGCTACGATTCAGAAACACCTACGTAAATTCATCTGCAAAATTTTTAATGCTTCAAGAGGCCTTCGAAAATTTGAAATGTATTCGAGTTTCCTTTCGTGTCGACGAAGAAAACAAAATTTCAAGAGCTGCCGTTGAAAGAATTGGTGGCAAATACGGCGGTCTGTTAAGGTCTGAGCGGATTCTGCCAGATGGAAGAATCCGCAACTATTGTTTTTACAGCATCATCGACTCAGAGTGGCCCGATGTAAAGTTGCGTCTGGAAAAAAGGACTTCGAGTAGTTAAGGCTATTGGGGGTTGAAAATGAAAACGTAAAGCCTTGGCTGGACGATGAAGGAAATCATCTAGCAGACAAATTACTAATAAAAATTTCAAAAAATTGGGATCAAGCTACTTGGGACGAATACTTAAATAGTCTTGAGGGCGGACTTAAAGAACGACGTGTTTCGACCAAGAAGTACGACAAAATATGTGAACTAGAGGTTAGTTCAATTTTTGTCAGTGATGAATCCGACATAGAAAAAGATTTTCAAATTCAAAAATTGATACGGAAGCTGACAAAGAAACAACAGAGAGCCGTGAAATTATATTTCTTTGAGCAGCTCACTCAAAACCAAATCGCTTCCCGACTAAAAATCAGTGTCGATCTGGCAACCGGTCTTGCGTGAATGGTGCTCCCATTGAAGATTCTGGGTTTACTGGCAATGTAAGTGAATACACATTCAATATCGGAGAAGCGGGAACACTTCGGATTTCAATGAAATTTCAGAGCAGCCCCGTGGTAATGGAATATACTTGGCTCGATACGAATTCAGAAAGAATCCAAGTTTCACCAGTGACAGAAGGGTCAAATGAGTTTCAAATTTCACAAGATAATCAGCAATTGACAGCATTTTTTGAAGACCGCACAGGAAAATTTTGTGGTGGAGGACTAATAGCTACGCCAATGAAGATGAGCCAATAACCCTTGATTGCGGCTAATTTTGAATACACAAATGCGCAGGATTCTGCGCCATGATTTCATACTCAGAATCTTGTTTTTATTTTTCGATGTTCAGTTGGGCTTATATTTCTGACACCTC
>DDVI01000102.1 GCA_002345205.1 Bdellovibrionaceae bacterium UBA2316
TACTTTCGGCCGGGTTAATAGTTATATAGGCCGACAAATACGTCGATACTATAGAAATGAAATCTACTTCGATTCGCTTTTTAATAGCTGTTTCTTTTATGTCTATCATTGCACATGCGGACCCGGTCAATTTAGGTTCCTGCAAGTGTAAGTTAGGTGACTCCCCGGAAAACATTGTTGAACTCGAAAGTGCGGATAAGTGTTCTAAAGACAGATTGTATTTCCAAACTACGTTGAAAAAAATAGATCCATTGTTTTTGAAAACGCGCACTAGTAAAGAGGGCGGAGAGTTTCCAATGTCGTGCGTAGCCTATATCATGCGAAGCTATTTAAATTCGACTGCGAAAGCGTCCCGATTTTATTCCTATTGTGCAAAAGCGACCGGTCGACCTGCGCGGCCAAAGAAAACTCACTGTGTAACTGAAGACTACGTGACGTCTGTTTATAGTTCTTACGTTGATATCATGAACTGTTTAGATATTCCGCAGAGAGATTTGATACCTAAACTTTTCAATGAAAGCGGTTTTCACATAAATACGCTAGGTGCGGGAATGGATGCGGGGGTGGGGCAGCTCACTGGTCCTGCGATCGCGTCTGTGCAACAGGTTGCTAGTTTTGATGGTAAAAATATGACCTGGCTAGACATGTTTAAAGAAGAGATCAATAAGAGCGATAAGCCGTCTTGCCAGCGGGTAGCCAAGATTCCAGGGATATTTAATAAAATTTCAACAGAAACATCGCAACGATGCGGATTGATTGCCGCACCAGAGAATCCCCTAAAAAATGTTTTATACACCGGCATTTTTTATCACTATATGCTGCGTTCACAAACGGGCAGTCGCTTCTTTAAGGGATATACCTACGTTCCAAAGGGTGATGATCTTGTGGCTCTCGATCGATCTGTAAAAGACATAGACTTTGCTGGCTATTTCCGAGAATACAAAATCAAATCTCGACTTCAAGCTTTGGGAATTGAAAAGCCAAATATGCAAGCTCTAAGACAGATGATGATTACATTAGGATATAACTCTGGAATGGAATCTGCCTTTATTTTTTTAGACAATTATCTGAAAGCAAGAACCCAAAGAAAACTAAAGTTAACGGAATCAGATTTTGATTTCCAAACGCACTTCTATTCGAAATATGCCCGCAAATTGAAAGATCCTAAAGAAGAAGCTCAGCGTATAAAGAATTTGAATGTCGTTCGATCGGCTCCGTATCGAATGCCATTTCCGATTTACCTAAGGGCAGTTCAGCGAACGGGGGCTCCCGGGTACTTGTCATCAGTGTCTAATAAATTATTGCAACTAGATAAAGAAATGGGTGAGGGGCAGTGTACAACTCCAGGATTTTTAAAGTTCTAATTTTAGTTACGGTAGCTTCAACTGTGTTGGTTGGTTTCGAAGACAAGTTCTCTGAAAAGAATCAAACGGGATCTCCGCGTATTAAGAAAGATATAAAAACAGCAGTTCAGCCGACTAAGCAAGAAGAGTTGGATGAATTTGATGAGGGCGAGCCAATCGTTATCGACGATGGACCGACGTCGGATGATCGTCGCAAATTTGATCAATGGTATGACCAACTCGCAGACAAAATGCGTAACAAAACAAATGCGAAAGAACGCATCGATGTGCTACATCAAGGTTTAGCGCAAATCGAAAAAGACCGCGAAAAGTTACATAATTTAAAATTTAGTGAAGAAATCGAAATCGATTTCTTAATAAAACCGCTTAAACTCATGCCAAAAGTTAGCCAGTTTAAAGCTGAAAACTGTGGCGACTATAAAATGAAAATTCTTTCTCACTTTGATCCTACTTCGGAAGACGAGGTAAAAGATCCCGCTTTAAAAAAGGCGCTAAACATGTTTAAATTAGTATGTACTAATTAGGAACCTGATGAGCAAATTTTCATACAGAACTACTGACGAATCAAACTTCACAAACGTGTTTTTAGAAGGTGCTATTAATGAAACCTTTAACGCGTTTGATTTCGTTGTCAATCGAGACAAAAGTGTTCGTTTTGATTTTGCTAAAGTAAGAACTATAAACTCATTGGGAATTCGTTACTGGATAGCGTGGCTACATAAAAATCCAGGAGTCGTTTTTCATTTTCGAAATGTTCCTGTCTGCATAGTTGATCAAATAAATAATGTTAGCGATTTTATGCCTTCGGGAACGACTATTGAGTCTTTCTATGTTCCTTATTATAGCGAACATACGGGGGAAGAAAAACACGAACTCTACACCGAGAAAAAAGATTTTCAACGCGGAAAAATTCCATCTGTCAAATATTTAGAAGACTCACAGGGGAGCCAGATGGAAATTGATGTTTATCCTCAGAAGTATTTCAAATTCTTGCTCAAGTAACGTTGTTAATCAAATTTTCCCTGTTTCTGTAGTTCTATTATTTTGCTCTTGCGAAATGAAAAAATAGTTTGAACGTCCTTTCTTATCCATGGCAGTAAAAATATTTTTCCTAAAATGGAACCGGGAACTCGGAACGTTACTTCGTCTCTAAGCAGAGTGCCGCCAGGAACGACATCGAAAAGATGTCGATGGTGCCATTTGGTATAAGGTCCTTTTAGCTGATCATCGACAAAAAATTGATCTGGTTTCCATTCTGAAATTTGCGTTCTCCATTTGATCGGTATACCGTGAATTTTCAATTTATAGTCGATTAAGATATTTTTTTCGACGAATTCAGTCGATTTTTTTGTGATCTTAAAGTTTAGCCAAGGGGGAGTTATAACTTCTAAATTTTCGGCACGGCTAAAAAATGGAAAAATTTTTTCTCTCGATAAAGGTACGAACTGATTCACAATGTGAAAGTTATCAAGAAAGCCATCATTTTGATATATATCGTCTAAAGCTTTGCTAAAATCTGAAAATTCAAAGGAATAGTTTAAGCTTAATAAGTTTTTGGGAGCAACTTTTTGGCTCGTTAAAAGGGCAGACGACATTTCGCCAAGGGCGAGTTTTAAAGCAAACTCTGGAGCCTTGATAGTTAGTGGATACCCCATTTTTTTTGCATAAATTTTAGTGAGTTCGCTATTGGTTAATGGGTTGGGGCTAACCAAATTAAACGGACCCTGAAGTCGAGTATCAGATAGACAGGTTTTAACAAATTTGGTTACGTCGGAAATATGGACCCAGCTTGTCCATTGTTTTCCGTTGCCCAGAATGACAGGCGCCATTTTGGACAGGAAGCCTCCTTCTTTTGATAAAATTAATCCAAGGCGCATAGTCACTACGCGGACATCATAGCTAAGAAGAGATTTAGTTGGTTTTTCCCAAGCAGAACAAAGGTCGGCTAGAAAATCCGTTCCATTTGGGGACGATTCATCAAGTAGCGTGTCGCCACCGTCCCCGTAAATACCGATTGCTGATGCTGAAATAAAAAGTCTTGGACGTTGTTCTGGGGGCGTTAACTTAGTTGCTTCAACTAAATGGGATGTCGTAAGTATTCGAGAGTCCTGAAGTTGTTTTTTTCTTTCTTTAGTCCATGGCTGATCGGCAATTCCTTCGCCCGCAAGATGAATGACGACGTCTTTTTGAGCGATAATGTCAGATTGGGATGCCACATTGGCTTGCCATTTAAAAACTTTTGAAGGATCTAATTCGCTGATTTTTTCGGGATTTCGAACAAGCGCATAAACGTCATGTCCAGCAATCTGCAAATCCCTTAAAAGCGTTCGTCCAAGTAGGCCACTGGCACCAGATACAAGTATTTTCATTTTTGACCTTCATATTTATCAAAAATGAGCTCGCTTGTGTTGACACCCATTTCTTTCAACTTGGTCGATTTCTTCATAACGCACCTCTTTGATTCGTTTTAAACAGGCTAATAACTCTCTTGATTGTTGCACAATCTTTGTATAATGTAAACAATGCGCAAAGGTTGTGCACGTATTTTTGAAGGAAGTATGCAAAATATCAATATTAAAGCCGTCTCAAAAATGACTGGGATCAATGAAAACACCATTCGGGCATGGGAGCGTCGTTATAATGTCGTTGAACCAGAGCGTTCCGCTGATGGCCGTCGATTGTATTCCAGAAAAGATGTCGAGAAACTTTCTCTATTGTGGAAACTCGTTCAAAAAGGCCACTTAATTGGACAGATTGCCTCTTTATCTGTCGTTCAACTGAAAAAAATGGACGGCGAACACGTCGCGGGTGAATTGGTTTCGGAGTCTGCGAAGGAACAAGTTCATCTTGAAACGATTATTTCGTCTTTAAAAAAATTCGATTTAGATGCCATTCACCATAGTTTGCAAAAAGCTCGATTTGAATTAAGTCCACGCGATATAGTTACTCGCTTGATTCTGCCTTTGCTTAAAGCGGTCGGAACGGAAGTGATGGATTCAAAATTGAGTATTTCGCAGGAGCATCTGCTTTCCAGTCTTTTGCGCGATCACTTAGGTAATGTGTATCAATCACTTTCTCCTTATGAGTATAAAGTTAGGAGTCTTCAGACGCGCGTGATAATAACTACTCGGGAAGGGGATTTACACGAATTTAGTATTTTATTGGCCGCAATTCTTTGTCGCATACATGGCTACGAGACCTATTATCTTGGTCCAAATATGCCAATGGTGGACTTAGCTCATGCGTGCGAGCAGTTTAAAATTAATTTCGTTATCTTGGGATTGGCAGCGTTACCTCCTGAGAAGGAATTTGTAACCGCCGCTAATTATTTAAAACAACTGGATCAGGCGTTGCCAAAAAAGATGCAGTTTCTATGTGGCGGCATGGCTAATGTGCCAATGAACGTAATTTCGTCTGGTCGGAAGTATCTATTTTTTTCGTCTATAGACGAATTGGATACATTTTTAGCTCAAAATAGGTAGGAGTTTTGGATATGAAAATTGCTGTCGTTGGTGGTGGTATTAGTGGATTAGCCACGGCTTTAATTTTGTCGTCTCGTTATGAAGTTCATGTATTTGAATCGGACACACGCCTTGGTGGTCACGCTCATACTGTAAACGTAAAGCAGGAAAATACGCTTACTCCAATGGATACTGGATTTTTGGTATATAACACAGTTACGTATCCGCACTTCACTCGTTTTTTAGATTACTTAGGTGTTAAGACAGTGGCGTCTGATATGACTTTGGCTATTCAGTCCGGAAATGGCCTCGAGTGGGCAGGGACCAATCTGTCAACGGTTTTTGCTCAGAAGAAAAATATATTTAACTACAAATTTCTTTTAATGATCAAAGATATTTTAGCTTTTAATCGAGAGGCCGAAGCAAACTTAGAGCTTGCAAGAGCAAATCGTTGGACTCTTGCAGATCTAGCTAAATATAGAAATTTAAGTGAATCTTTTATGACTTGGTATTTGTTGCCAATGACGGGTGCCATTTGGTCGATGTCCTATTCACAGGCCATGCAATTTCCAGCAGAGACATTTTTAACTTTTTGTATCAATCATCATTTATTGCAAGTTAATAACCGTCCCGTATGGCGCACGATAGAAAATGGATCCATTAATTACGTCGAAAAAGTAAGCCAGAAAATTAAAAATATTCATACATCTGCACCCGTGGGCTACGTGAAATCAGACGGTGAAAAATTAGTCGTTGGGGTTAACAATCAAGAGTTGAGTTTTGATAAAGTTGTACTTGCGACTCACGCTCCGACTTCGCGCCAAATGGTAAAGGATTCTTTTCCTGATTTATATGACTTCCTATCCGTTTTCAGTACTAACAAAAACGAAGTTGTTTTGCATAAGGATTCGACGGTCATGCCGAAAAATCATAGTTGTTGGTCTTCTTGGAATGTATCAGCTCGTGAAAACGCTCAAGATAAGCAAGCAATCAGTCTGACGTACTATCTAAACAAACTCCAGCCATTAAAAACCAAGTCTGACTTTTTTATCACGTTGAATTCACAATCTAAATTAGATTTTAGAGTTCAATCTTTTGAATACGATCATCCTCAGTTTGATTTCGCAGCGATTGATCAACAAAAACGCATTCCATCCATTCAAGGGCGTGATGGTATTTACTTGGCGGGAGCCTGGACTCGTTACGGCTTTCACGAAGATGGGATTTTGAGTGCTGTAAAAGTCGGCGAGCTTTTGGGGTGTAAGCCGCAATGGGCATAAAGAATGAGCCTGTATTTACAGGCGAACATAACTATGTTGGTGAAGGCTGGGTATTTCACGGTAGACCGGCTCAGACGTCATTTAAATATCCTATATTTAATTTAGTAGTCCCTATTCATAGCGAATCTGCTGTTAATTCTTTATTGTCAGGTCGATATCTGTCCTTAAAAACTGCTGATTATCTGGATGGGCTATCCGGTGATATGTACACAAACTTCAAACAGTTTATGGTAAGCCAGCTGGGTTATGAAGTTGAACATGTGTGGCTTCAAACGCTACCTAGAATGTTTGGTTATGCTTTTAATCCGGTAAGTTTTTGGTATTGCTATCGGGAGGGCCGCCTGGATGCGATTCTGTGCGAAGTTAACAATACATTTGGTGACAGGCATTTTTATTTCATGCGCGCCATAGGTGATAGCCGAGATCTGCGTTTTAATTTACCAAAGAGATTTCATGTTTCCCCATTTTTCCCTATATCTGGTCGATACGAATTTGAATTCAAAATCAGAGATTCGGCTGCGGATGTTAGGATCCAATTATTCGAAGGAAGTGATCTAAAATTAGATACCCGAATTTTTCTTCAATTAAAAAAATTTGAATCGCATTCTAAGTGGAGCCTTTTATGGCGCTATGGCTGGATGACTCCATTAGTTGTTATTCGTATTCATCGACAAGCACTTAAGCTTTGGCTGAATAAAATGTCTTTTCATTCTCGTCCCCAACCACCTAAGGAGAAACTAACCTTATGATTTCATCATATATTGCAAAAAAAGTTATATACAATGCGCTTGAACAAACCAAGTTTGGCCAAATCAAAATATCAGTCGGCAGTGAGCCCAGTGAAGTATTTGGAGACGGACCATTTATCTGCGAATTAAAATTAAAAGACCTCAATGTTTTAAGTCGTGTGGCTCGTGGAGGCGATATTGCTGTGGCTGAAGCCATTATGGCCAATGAGTTACAAATTACTAATGAAACTGCGTTTATCGAATGGGCCTGTCGAAATGATGAAGTTTTGAAAAAGGCTTTCCATGGAACATGGTTAGGCACTTTGATGGCGCGGATAAAAAGTAAATTAAACGAAAATACGGTTACGGGTTCAAAGAAAAATATTATGGCCCATTATGACCTGGGTAATAAATTTTATCAAAGCTGGCTCGATCCATCGATGAGTTATTCTTCGGCACTATTTAAAGATGCGCAATTTTCTGAAGACCTGACTCAGGCGCAGTATAATAAATATGATCGGATCATCGACGAATTAGAAATTAAATCATCTGACCATGTTTTAGAAATAGGATGTGGATGGGGCGGCTTTTTTTCCAGAGTGATAGAACGTACGGGATGTAAAGTGACGGCCGTAATGAACTCACCTGCACAGGCCGAATTCAACAGGGAACTTATTGGTAAAAAAGGATTTAAAGATCAGGTCGATCTTCAACAAATTGATTACCGTCAGATCAAAGGGACATTTGATAAAATTGTCTCCATCGAAATGATCGAAGCGGTTGGATATCAATACTGGTCTACCTATTTTGACAAAGTGTCATCGTCTTTAAAATCCAAAGGGAAAGCGGTAATTCAGGCTATCACTATTAATGAGAGCCGTTTTGAGGACTATTTGAAAAATCCGGATTTTATTAATACTTATATTTTTCCAGGTGGCATGCTGCTTACCAATGAATCTGTTCGAAAAAATGCGGAACTTAAAGGTATGAGTTCCGATACGCCCTTTGAGTTTGGTCTTAGCTATGCAGAGACATTGAATCAATGGCGCGAAAAATTTAATGCGGTTTTTGATTCTAAGTTGTCATCTGATTTTGATGATCGATTCCGAAGGCTTTGGAATTTTTATTTTTCTTATTGTGAAGGCGCATTTCGCGCCGATCGAATTAATGTTGCGCACTTTTCGATTGCTAAAAATTAGGAGGAGTTATGAAAATACTGCAAAAAATACTAAATTTCACTTTACTCATTGTAGGAGGCCTTTTGTTAACCTCATGTTCTAGTATTAATGTATCTGAATACAAAGATCAAAAACCCGACTTCGATTTTGAAAACTTTTTTTCGGGCGAACTTGAAGCTAATGGGGTTTTTCAAAGCCGATCAGGTAAAATAATTAAAAAAATTCACTGCATAATGAAAGCCGAGAAAAAAGACGGTGCCGTTATTATCAACGAAGATTTTACCTATTCAGATGGTGTTAAAGAACATCGCCAATGGGTAGTGAAAAAAAATAGCGAAGGTAAATATGTGGCAACGGCAGGAGACGTAGTAGGGGAGGCAAAAATTGAATCAGCCGGTTTTGCTTTTAATATGAACTATGTCTTGAAGCTCAAAGTCGATGGAAGTGAAATTAATGTGAGAATGGATGATTGGATGTATCGCATGAATGATAACACAGTCATTAACAAAACAAGAATGTCGAAATGGGGCTTTTACCTGGGTGAAGTTACCTTCACTATCGTGAAAAAATGAAAACGGTTTTAATTTCATTTTTTATGGTGGCCTCTGTTTTAGCTGAAACTCTGAAGGGTACGGCTAAAAATGATAGGGGTGTTATCGTATACTCAGAGATCCACAATGTTGAGCGATCCAGTGATGGCCTGACAAAGAAAGTCACGACCACATATTTTAAACCAGATGGAACTCAGTTCGGCCATTTAATTTCTGAGTTTAACGAGCGTCTTTTTATTCCTGATTCAGAATTTAAAGATTTACGTTTTGGTAGAAAATATCTTGGTAAAGTTCAAGTTAAAGAAAAAAGGTCGGTTTACGTAATTGAAGAGTTCCAAAATGAAAAATTAGTTAAAACTTCTGAAGTTGAATTGAAAGACGATTTAATATCAGGTCCGGGGTTTGATAACTTTATATCTCAACAAATAGTAAAGGCAAAAAAGACCAAGCTGCCAGTGCATTTCTTAGTGTTACCTCGCCATAGTGACTATCGTTTCAATGTGAGTAGCATTGAAACCGATTCCGTTGATACGCGAAAGTATAAAATTAAGCCAGCGACGCTATTAAGTCTTTTTGTGAAAGAAATTGTCATTACTTATGAAGGGAAAGAAGGACTATTAAAACGATACGAGGGCCTTTCTAACTTACCGGCAGATAGTGACGAATCTCAAAATGTAGTTATCGACTATGAAAAAATCGAAGACGCTCAAAAAGGCGCTAAATGAATACCCGTCGGCTGATAAAATTTATCGGTTTTAATATTCTTTGGCTGCTGACTGCAAAGTTCGCGCTGAGCTCGTATTTAAATATTCTAACAGTTATCATCGTTGGATTGTACATTCTGGAATTGCGAAAGCTGGATTGGAAAAATAGATTCCTTACATGGTTTGTGTTCGTCATTGGAGTCGGCTTTGATGGATTTGCACAGTATTTAAATTGGGTTCAGTTGTCAGGACCGACATTTTTTGTCCTACCACAATGGTTAATCTCTTTGTGGATTCTGTTTATCTGGGTCTTGCCTGATTTGATTTATCAGTTTAGTAGTCGTCGAGGATTGCTTGTCGCTATTTCGTTTGTGGCTGGTCCATTAAGCTATTACGCGGGTGAAAATTTTGACGTGGTGAAGTTCTTTGGAATAACAAGTTGGGCTGCCTATGCGGTATTTTGGGGTGGCCTTATGTATGCAAGCCACGTGTGGATAGTGGGAGGAAACAATGGAATTAAAAAATAAAAATGTCGTCATTACGGGATCTAGCCGTGGTATCGGTTGGGCTTTAGCTCATGCACTTGCGAAAAACGGTGCGCAGTTACATTTAGTCCAGCGCTCCTGGGACAAGGCCAAAATTTTAGAACTTGAAAAACTGAGTGGCTCTGAAATTAAACAATGGACGTGCGATTTAAGTCAGCTTGTCCAAGTTAAGGAATTGTGCGCAAATTTAAAATCCCAGCCTATCGATATTTTGATCAATAATGCGGGTATTTTAACCGGGGAGCTATTGGAAAATCAAACAGATGAGGAAATTGAAAACGTATTTCAAATGAATCTAACAGTATCCGCGTTGTTAACTAAAGCTGTTTTGCCCAAAATGCTGAAACAAAAGTCGGGATTAATTGTAAACAACACCAGTGTTTCGGCCTACATGCGTTTTCCCTGCGCGACGACCTATGCGGCTGCTAAAAGTGGTCTGCTTGCAATGACAGAATGTTTGGATACCGAGTTAACTGGTACCGGTGTTTCAACGTTAGCCTTAGTTACACCCGGAATTAAAACAGATATGTTTGACGCCATCAAAACATCCTATGGAAAGTATTTCGAAGCACCGGACGACTATATTTCTGCCGACGAATATGCAGATCAGGTGATTGAGGCGATCAAGAAAAATGAAAAATACCTTCTTCCTTCTGGACAAACCCGGTTGGGACTATGGATTGCTCAATATGCGCCGAGTTTGTTTAAAAAAGTAGTCGTGGGGCGATTTGTCCGCAAATAAAAATAGAAACTGGCCCCTTAGCCTGCGGTTTTTCGAGAGTTTTCCGTAAGGAATCCTGCTTGCACGATTGCAGGTATGATTCACATTAAATGCCCTCTGTGCTCCATTAAATTTTCTCGCTCCCAAAAATCGAATTATAAAGTCATCAAAGACGGATTTTTCAGAAGGTCTTCCGATCGAAAAACCGTTCAGCGCTACTATTGTAAGCTCTGCCGCAAACATTTTTCGGC
>DDVI01000149.1 GCA_002345205.1 Bdellovibrionaceae bacterium UBA2316
GACGAACTTCAAAGGTCAGGGGCCTGTTGTTCCAAAGAGTTATTGAAAATTCCATGAATGTTGAACCAACCCCTTACAAAAAGATTAAGGCTAGAAAACCTTATGGCCAGTCAAGTGCATATGCAGGTATTTTAGTTATTTAATTTTTTATAAAAAAGCGGGTGATAACGGCCCGCTTTCCTCATTCAAGCTACTTGGTTTATTCTATTTTTAACCCTAACTTCAAGAAAACTGGACTTGCGTCCATGTCATTTTTGTTTTCTGTTTTCTTGCAAGCAGAGCAAATGCGCTAAGTATGCGTTTTTTACCGAAATTTTACTTGTTGGCGGGTTTTTGCCCGTTGTTTGAGCGATTTTGATTTCTTAAACGAATTTAAGATTTTCTTACATTTTCGGTCCAGCATGTGGATAACCCTGTGGGTTTGGTTGATAACTCCTTGTTTTTCGGGTTTTTTTGGACTGCTTTAGCCTGCTTCAATTAATAAAAATAGGATTTGACATAAGATTTACTAATTTATGACGCAAATTTTTAAAAACTTTTAACTTAATTTTAGAGTCGACTTCATCTAAGTTTGAATGTTTTTTTAGATTCTTTTTCAAAGAAAAAATGGGGAGTTTCCGAAGCCAAGTTCGCTTTGGAGACAAATAGCTCCAAAAGTCGGGCAAGCTCGGCACTATCTTTTATATTCATATCCTGAATGACGTTTGAAAACTGTTCTTGGATGGGCTGAACCTTTTTTTTAAAAAGCGTTTTTGCTTTAGGTGTAGATTCCAAAACTAAAAAACGTCTGTCACCCTGGCGTTCTTTACGGCAGACATATCCGTCCTTAACTAACGAATTAACCACCACGGAAACCGTGCTTTGGTGAGAATACGTCTTTTCTGCAAGTTCGTTTAACGACAAAGGCTCATGATTTATCAATTGTTGAAGTACAAAGGTTTGCGCGGTTCTGAGCCCAAGATTGTTTTCAGTATTACGTGACGCCGTTCGAAGTGCTCTGACAATTCTACGTAACGAATCCATTATGCTTTGAACTTCTTTTGATTTAGGGCCTTTTTTCATAATGTGACAATTATGCATGAATTGGACCCATATATATAGATAAAAAATGTCGTTTTAACCGTTTTCATTGGTTCCAATACATTTGGATCTGTCGGCACTATCGTTGCATTTTTGAAAATTGAAAACCAAATTCTAAAAAGCGAGAGAATCAAAATGAGACTTAAAAAAATTTGTGCATTTGTAGCGTGGTATCTTTATTAGGATGTTTGGAAACTAAAAATGAATCCAAGAAACTAGCAGAGATTGATATTAACAAACTTCCTGTCGAAACAGCGAAATTAGCTCATGCACCGGAAGTACCGCCACCCATCACGCGCAAGGAACCGGCCCGAATTAAAATTGATTTAGAAACAAAGGAAGTCACCCAGAAACTGGCCGATGGCGTAGACTATACGTTTTGGACGTTTGGTGGAAAAGTACCAGGACCGTTTATTCGAATTCGTCGTGGTGACTACGTGGATTTCACACTCAGTAACCATCCAACAAGCAAGATGCCACATAATATCGACTTGCACGCAGTGACTGGCCAAGGCGGCGGCGCTGAAGGGTCTTTCACGGCCCCAGGGCATAGTTCTACGTTTTCATTTCGAGCACTAAACGCGGGACTCTATATATACCATTGTGCGACGGCCCCAGTGGGCATGCATATCGCCAACGGGATGTACGGACTAATTTTGGTAGAGCCTGAAGAAGGCCTTCCTAAAGTAGATAAAGAATTCTATGTAGTTCAAAGTGAGTTTTATACAAAAGGAAAGTTCGGAGAAAGAGGCCTTCAACCATTTGATATGGAAAAGGCAATTCGTGAACAACCTGATTACGTCGTCTTTAACGGTTCTGTGGGCGCGATGACAAATGAACACGCGCTTCAGGCAACGCCGGGACAGAAAATCAGAATCTTCTTTGGTAACGGGGGGCCAAACTTGGTGTCTTCATTCCACGTGATCGGTGAAATTTTTGATAATGTTTATGGCGAAGGTGGAACACTGATAAACCAAAAAAACGTGCAAACGACTCTAGTGCCTGCGGGTGGTTCTACCATGGTGGATTTTGTTGCGGATAGCCCAGGAACACTGATTTTAGTTGATCACTCTATCTTTAGAACGTTCAACAAAGGTTCTTTAGGGATGTTGAAAATTCCGGGCGAACATAATCCGTCGATCTACACTGGTAAGACTGTGGATTCTGTCTACCTTCCAGAAGGGGGCGCGATTCAAAAAATGCCGGATGATAAAAAGCCTGTCGTGGCAACTGTTAAGACGTTGGAAGAACGTATGGAAGCCGGAAAAAATATATACAGCCAAAACTGTGCGGCTTGCCATCAGCCGGCAGGACAAGGAATTCCAGATGTATTTCCTCCTTTAGCCAAATCTGATTATTTGATGGCGGATAGAGGTAGATCAATTCGAGTATTGAAAAATGGTCTTCAAGGCGAGGTCGTAGTTAACGGCAAGAAGTATAACAATGTGATGCCAGCATTGAGCTTAACTGAAGATGAAATTGCTAGCGTATTAACGTTCGTTCGCGGGTCGTGGGGAAATAAAGGCGATGCAGTGACTGTAGATGACGTAAGGAAAGCAAAATAATGAAACGTATAGGTATCCTTCTTTTATTAATCATATTCGAAGTGAATGCTAAAGCATCCTTTGAAGTTTATATTAAAGAAGGTACCTATTCTCCATTTTTTCGCGATAAAAGTGAGTCAGATAAAAAAGTCGGAAAATTTTGGGTAGATAAATATCCGGTAACAAATCAAGAGTTCTTAAAATTTGTTCGCTTGAATCCCGAGTGGAGCCGTTCGAATCGAAAAGATATCTTTGCTGGAAACGGATATTTAAAACATTGGCAGTCTGATTTTTCGCTGCCTAGTAATCAACTAAAAGTTCCAGTCAGTAACGTATCTTGGTTTGCGGCCAGAAAATATTGTGAGTTTTATAAAAAGCGTCTTCTGACAATTGCCGAATGGGAATACGTTTCGGATGCGCAAAATCCAAAAGGGTTAGAACTTATTTTAAAATGGTATGGGAGTACTGACCAGAAACTGCAATCTGTAAGTCGCGGCCAAATTAATAGTTTTGGCCTAGTTGGGATGCATGGTCTGATTTGGGAATGGGTCGAAGATTTTTCATCAGCAATCGTTGCTGGTGATTCGCGATCATCTAACGAAGCTAATGGCGCCCTGTTTTGCGGAAGTGGTGCACTGAAAGCTAAAGATCCCTCTCAATACGCAACATTTATGCGATTTGCTTATCGCAGCAGTTTGAAAGCAAACTCAACAGGACTGAATTTAGGATTTAGATGCGTTAAAGACGCAGAATAGGATATATATGAAAGCAAAAATTATATTTAACATTTTTATCGCCTCTATATTTTGGAATAATTTTACCGCGTCCAATGCCATTAGCTGCGAAAAACATAATCTAGCGACGGTTTCATCGCAGGCGCTTCCTGGTGATTCTGTTTACCAGTTACATTCCTCTTGGACAGATCAGACCAACGCGACTGTGAAATTTGATAGCTTAGCGGGTAAACCCAGAATAATTGCGATGGTCTATACCAAGTGTAAATCGGCGTGTCCGTTACTGGTTCATGACATCAAAAAGACGCTTGCGAAACTTCCAAAAGACGTTTCTGAACACATCCACATCGATTTGTTTTCGTTCGATTCAGATGAAGAAAATTCGGTTTCATTAAATGAGTTTAAATCCAAATACGAATTGTCGGACAACTGGTCTATCTATTACGGTAACAAATCCAGTGTTTCTGAATTAGCGGCTGTACTGGGTGTCCAATATAAAAAATTAGACGGCGGCGAATATGTCCATTCAAACGTAGTCTATTTTTTAAATGAAAGTGGCGAAATCAAAGGAAAACAAGAAGGCCTTGGTCGCGATAGCAGTGAATTCGTTCGAAATATAGAAAGTTCATTTAAAAAAGGTAACTAGTATGAATGATCTAAAAAAAATCGAACCTTACAGAGTGCTATTCCCAATAGGCTTAGTTTTTGGCTGCCTTGGTGTCTATGTGTGGGTGGCGTACGCGTTGTTTGAAGGCAGCAGTTATCCGGTTCAGTTGCATTCTCATTTAATGATGGGTTCGTTTTTGTTTTCTTTTGTCGCGGGTTTTTTGATGACGGCCGTTCCTAAAATGACCGCCAGTTTTCCAGCAAAGCCATACGAAATTTTTTTAGCATTTATGTTGATCCTAGGGATTTCATTTTTTGCTCAGTGGGGACGCAGCGAATATTTCTATTTTATGAGCGGATTTTCAATTGGCTGTTTAGTTTTATTTTTTATTCGTCGTTTTTTAAGCAGAACAAAGAATCCACCGGCATTTTTTCCCTTTGTAGTGCTGGGGTTACTATGTGGGTTAACTGGGTGTATTCTGCTAGCGGTAAATGGCTCAAGTGATTTTACTAGTCCAATCGTGCTATTTGGAAAAAAAATCTATTTTGAAGGAATGATTTTATTGTTGGTGTTAGGTGTTGGGTCGCGTTTGATTCCGGTAATATCGGGACGCGCAGTGATCCCTGAAACGTCAGAGGTTCAGGTGGCACTGAAAAATTTTGCCTTAGGAAGTATATTGATTTCGGCCTATGCCCTAGAAAGCAATCAGCACAATCTATTAGGAGGGATACTGAAAAGTATCGTGGCCACTTGGGTTGCTGTTTTTAATTGGGGAATTTTTGAGTCTGCTCAATCTAAATCGCGCTTGGCTTTGGGTATGCGTGTGTCGGGATTAATGGTGCTATTAGGAATCTATATGAGCGTGCTTCAGCCTGCGTTTGCTATTCACTGGATGCATTTAACGTTTATTGCCGGTTTTGGTCTGATGACATTGACGGTGGCTTCAAGGGTAACGTTAGCCCACGGATCGTACGACTTATCGTTTGAAGCGCGTTCGAAATCGTTGTGGATTAGTGGGGCTTTGATTTTAACAGCGGCGGCGACTCGGGTGGCGGCTCCGTATATAAGTTCAGGGTATGTTCGTCATTTAGCCTATGCAGGTGTCGTGTGGATTTTAGCTCTTGCGGTGTGGGGTGTAGTTTTTGTTAAGCGCATGATTTGGAAAGGGTCAGATCAACCGAGTTGCTAGTGAAACGGGTAACACCGTTTCAGACTGAGCTGCTTCGAAATGGAACGTAGACCGGGTGTTCAGGGCCGTTACCAAGATTGGCGCATCCGTGGCAGCTGCGATTTATTTCGATGTAATGGCAAATAGGTTCGAGGAAGTTGGTTTGGCCATTGCAATAGATAAAGACAGATGCAGCCACAAAGTCTTTCCCCCCAAAGACGGTTGCTTCACCCCCCCCTTAAAACCCAGCTTCCCCCAGCTGGGTTTTTTCTTTTCTAACCCTCGATAAAAAACTATATTTAAAATCTATGGAAAATAAAATGAAACCGATTGCAGTTAAATCTAAAGACGTTGCGGTTAGAGTGAAACCATCTATTTACCCGGCACCCTTTGCGGTATTGATGGCGGGCCGTGAAAAACGCCAGATAGGGGAAGTGTTTGGTTTAAAAAATTTTTGAGTAAATCTAACGCATTTAAAACCGGATTCAAAATCCGCACTGATGCATAAGCACAAAACTCAGGATGAGTTTGTATTTGTAGTTGAGGGTGAGCTGACATTGGTGTTGGAAAATGGAACTGAAACTGTGCTAACCGCAGGGATGTGTGCGGGATTTCCGGCCGGGGGGCAGGCCCATCAGTTATTAAATCGATCGAATGCAGACGCTTGGTATTTGGAAATAGGCGATCGTTCATTAGGTGACGAAGTGACTTACCCCAATGACGATATCAAAGGGACCCAGGATGCTAACGGACACTGGGTCTTTACAAGAAAAGACGGGACCCCTTATTAAATTTGTAAATAGGTGGGAAATGGTTTAAATCTATAGATCTGTCTTTGTATTCTGTTTTTCAAGTGGGGGCGACATGGCTTCGACGTGGGAAGTGAAGCAAAGGGAGCATACCGGGGCGCACAGGGACCTCGTTAAAAAGGTGCAAACTTTTATTTGCTAACGACAACGTTGCAATGGCAGCTTAGTTCTGTCACGGATCTCAGTTGAATCGACGGTGTTGAGCTGAAGATCTGTTATTAATGCCGTACCGGTCGAGTGCTGTTCTCTACAGGGCACCGACCTAAATAAACTGCGGGGGTGACTACTGGAATTTTGTTTGTGGAAGTCCGGTAGCCTAACTAAAAACATAAACTAAGTATGTAGCGCCTTTTCGTGGAACTCTTGCGGACCCGGGTTCAATTCCCGGCGCCTCCACCATTTACTAACTTCCTTATATTTGATTTGAAGATAGAAACAAGTATAGGGAGTTTTCTTTCAAAAATAAGATATTTCTTATATTTATCAGATACTTGAACTATATTTCCATAGTTTAACTCGGCTTATAATTATTTTCTGGTAAATCAGGGTTGATTTGCCTACCTTGATTTACCACTAAAAATTTAGTAAGTATGTAGTGTAAATTTGCGGAGTTTATCAATGGCTAAAGTAAGTGAGACGGCAACAGTAAAGGTTGGAGCGGAAGGGGCGGTTCTCAAGCAGTTGAGAAACAAGAAGGGCCTATCAATGGCTCAAGCGGGAAAATTGATTGGAGAGCATTCTCTAAAGAAAAAACCGTTCTCTACGACCTACATCAGTCAAATAGAAAACTTTCGGATAAAACCGCCCAAGGGCATTTATCTAAAACCATTTTTAAAAGTTTATGGTGATATTTCGGAAAAGTATTTTCGGGAATTGTGTCGGACTTGGGAAAATGAATTTACTGATGAGGACTTTATTACTTTGGCTTTACCAAAATTAAACGACGACGACAAAAAATATCTTCGTCGTTGGATTGACGACCGATTAAGAAATAAATTTTAAGCCTGTTTTTTTATTGGCACGACATTATTGGGGTCAATTTCAAAACCAAGTTTGTCTGTCGTGCCTTTTAGTTCCTTACCAATTGAACGCACATAGATTTGTGTGGTTTTAAAATCTTTGTGGCCCGCTAATTCCATTACTTTAATAGGCGGTTCGTCTTCTATCAGTAATCGTGTGATGAATGTTGAGCGGATTGAGTGGAAGTTTCTTTTGTCCGTACTCTTTTCCTGTTCGGTGATAACTCCAGTTTTGACCATCACGCTTTTTAAAATCTGTGCGGCTTGACCCTTTTTCCATGCGGAAAGATGGGGTAAAATATTTTCCGTATTTGTTTTTGATTTCAAATCTTTCAAGTATTTTAGTGTTGGTTCATTGAGCGGTAGAGTTCTTGACTCATTGTTTTTAGTTGGCTTGTAGTCTCCTAATTTCCAACAGTAAGACCGAGCGATGGTAATGGTTTCGTTCACCCAATCTACATTTTTCCATTCCAATCCAAAAAGTTCTCCGCTTCTTGCTCCTAATTGGTAAGCCAAATAGTAAATTGAAGCCCAAGCGCTTTTTATCTCGTGGGCGTATCTAATAATTTTCTCAATTTCATCTTTAGAAAATGTTTCGGGCTTTTGCTTATTGGTTTTGTTTAATCTAAATCCTACCGTGGGATTGATAACTAAAGTTTTATTACCAAGAGCAATTTGATGATTGAATACCTGCTTGATGAATTTCAAAAGATTGCTTTTTGTCGGCAATGAACGTGGGTCGTCTTTGAAGTGCTCGGTAAAGAAAAGGCGTATCCAGTGTTGATGAATTTCACTTAACTTTTTTGAGTTCCAAGATTTTGTATGAAACTCAAGTGACGACTTTCTAGTATTGAAAGTTGAAAGCGTCATTTCGCCGGTTTTCAGCATTGCTTCTAAATGTTTGAGATATTGCTCAACGGCTTGGCTCCAATAAATATCGCCAAGATGCGTTTCGCCTTTCAGTTTTTCAAGTTCTTTGATGAGTTGTTTTCTTACTTGTCGTGCTACGGTCATACCGGCTACGCCATTTCTTTTGCGTTGGACTTGCTTGTTTCCAATTCGCATAGACACGACAATATTAAAAACGTCGTTACCTTTTGGTCTATCATAGTAGATACCATCTTGGCCGTATAATTTTTCACGCTTGAGAGAGTTTTTTCTTTTAGGTTTTTCCATAGGCTCGCCTTTGTTCTTTTCGGCGTACTATCGTACAGATAGAGGCGAGGCTAGAAAAATCAGGACTTAGGTTGGGTAAGGTTTATTTATCACCAAATGCGATGGGAATTTCTAAAACTCTACAAATGAACAATAGATTAGGAAGGCTGGGGTATCGGCGGCCTTGTTCAATATAACCCAATGCTACTACTGTTAGGCCTACCATTTCTGCCAGTTCCTCTTGGGTCAGTCCTTTTTCTTTTCTGCGGTTTTGTATTGTTTCGCCAATAGAACGCAATTGAGCCTCAATAGGCTTTTTGTGTTTCGTTGGTATTTTTTCAAGTTGGCCGTCTCTTTTCACTCCCCCTATTTTTGAATTTACCTAACTCATAGTTAACTAACTGGGAGTTAGTATTTTTCGACATTCGGCATGGAGATTGTACTAGGTAATCCTCGTTGTGATTTTAAGGTATGAACTCGCTTAAACCGATTTTAAAGGCTCGGTGTAGGAAGGAATTACCAAAGTGTTAAAAAGTTAAACAATGAACCTAAATGAAAGGATTTTTATGAAAAATCAAGTTACTGCGTTTTTAGTTACGGCTCTAGTAGCCTCAATGTCTTTTGCTCAAAATACATCAACAGCAAAAATGTCTGATGATGGCATTGCTAGTAAAGGTGTTCGTATCTCTGTTCTAAAGCCCGTTTTGGAGGCTGAAATAAAAGCATCATACAAAGGGCAATCATTCGGAACTAAAGAAAAACTAGATGATGCTCTTGGTTTTTCAGTTGGTTACGCCAGTCTTCCGGTTCAAGAATTAGGATGGACGGCTAACTTGGCCTATATGGATGTTAAGAATGAAGGGACTTCTACAGGTATGATGAGAGCAGACGGCAATCTCGCATACGCTTTTACAAGTATTTTAAATGTTAAAGGCGGACTGAATTTAAGTAAATTCACAAGTGGAACAAATAACGAGAAACTTAATCCAGCAATTGGATTTCAAGGTGGTCTAGGTGTTCAAGTTTCTAAAAACTTCGGTCTTGATATTGGTTACACTCAAATGAATCAATCAGGTTCACTTGACGGAGTAAATGTTGATATTAAGGAGTCAGGTTTAGAAATTGGCTTAAACGGAACATTCTAAATTTATCTATTACTATTGAATTAAATAAAAGCCCAAAGAGAAACTCTTTGGGCTTTTATTTACTGACTCTTTTATGTCGTATAATGATGGCAGTTCACGGCCAATCTCATTTATAAAATTTTAAACAGGAAAAACTGGGGTTTATTCACTCCTTTTCCATTTATTTTTGGTGATTTCCGCTATTCCATTCCACCGCCAAGTCCTTCAATCGCTCGCCAAATACGGTGTTGAGCCTTCCTCTGCCAACCTGTTACGGGTGCTGGAGACGCTTGGACGGAGATGGGATTTGTCGCCTGACGAGTTGGTAGAGGCCACATTTTTTAAGTCGCCAATCCCAAAAATATTTTTAAAAATAGATTTTATTTTTCCAATCACGGGCGGAAAAAAAGGAATGACGCTGGTGCGGTTTGTATCTTCAATTAGATATTTGAAGGGTGAATTTTGGTTGCCTATTTGTCTTTTGGGTCGTCAGGTTTATTAAAAAATCCTGATAAAACCGACGCAGAAATTGTGATGATGAGAAGAATTACTATTACATCTTCAATCGTATTATATTCCATAAATTTGTTTCCCAATTCCTTTTCTTTGCTCGCTTTCACATACATTCTTTTGAGGGAAGGGAAGTTCCATCAAGACCATAGGCTTGATTGAAGAACATCGCTTTCAACGTCTTTGCTTTCGCCTATTGGCTACTTATTCTCGCAATGGGCGGGTCGGTGCCCTTCTCCATCGGTCGCTAGCAAGTGATTGGCTATTTGCCCTTGCCCAAAACTCCGCTCGCTTTCCCCATCGGTCGGTCGTTCCCCAACACTTGATATAGACACTTCGCTTGCTCCGATTTTGCTTCGTGTCTGCGGGCAGTTGGTCTGTCCCACCATCTCGGAACAAAAGTTAAATGGGAAAAATCCAAAACAGTTCGGATTTTTGTGCTTATTTTTGATTTTCAAAATTGCTTATATTTATTTGGAGGTGATTAACCTTTGATTTACTTGTAAAAATTCTAATCACCTCCACCATTACCTTCAACTATTTCAATGCTTTAGCTAAACAATCCATCGTCCGATTCGGACGTGGTGGACGATCCACCATGTTCAAGGAGGACAAATGGGTTATATTATCCGACCACTTCCGTGGAAGAAATCTTGCCCAAAATGGAAGGTTCAATTTGTTTCGTACAAGAAAGACGATGCCTATAATTCAACGGCAAAAAAGCCAAAGAAAGAATGGGATGTGGAAAAGTCTAAGTGGAGAAGTCTAGGTTTTCATTCTCTTATGACGTTAGACGAGGCGAAAACCCGTGCGAAACAAGTCAATGCGCAGTCCTTTCTAAAGGAACAAGAGCGTCGCCTTCAACTGAGGAAAATTGAAAATGAGCAAAATGCCAAAAGATACGATTCTGTTTTGCCAACTGAATTTGTTGAAGAGTTTGAAAAAAGGTTCATTCGCACTCGCGATAGCGAAACTATCAAAGGGTTAAGAAAAAAGAGCCGGGCCTATTCACATTGGAAGGCGGCCCAAAAAGTCATTGTTGAACTTCAAATTGATCCTTCAGACTGGTTTTACAGTATTCATGAAATATACGATCACTTTTGTCGAAGAAGATTGAGTCTTCGATATATTAATTCCATTTTAAAATTTGTTAATCTTTGGGGGTACTTTATATCTAAAAAACTCGCGCGGCCCTATCATCCTGTTCCAATTCCTCGCGGATATGAAAGGCAACGAATTCTTGATGCGTTCTACGAAAAAGATCGGAGATCTGTTTCAGTGCCATCAAAAGAAATATCTCCCGAGAGATTGGATGAGATACGTGGTGACCTGAATCAGCCGAATTTCAATTGGGTGTATTTATCCGTTTGGCTTGGCCTCAGGCCGCAAGAAGTGGATAACTTAAAAAACAAAAATCTATGGCGAACAGAAACGCTTGCGACGGGAAGAAAAATCTTGTGGGTATTTCAAACCAAAATCATAGCCTTGCCTCCCGAAGATCGTTGGAAGCCGATTCCGATCATCTTTGAACAGCAGGAATTTGCTTTAAGAATTATCGAAGCTGGAGTCTTCAAAAGACCTCTTACCAAAACAATTCGTAGGTACTTTGGCCAAGGAACAACTCTTTATGGGGGAAGAAAGGGCTTTGTGGATCTGATGCTTTCAAAAGAACAGACTTTTGAAAACATCAGAGTCTGGATGGGGCATTCTACACTTGATCGAACATGGAGAAGCTACAAACAGAGAAGAAAATTTCATCTCCGATGACTACTTTCTTTTTAAGAATTTCTCAATAAATGGACTTATTATTCTAACGTCGGGCGGAGCTTCAGGATTGTTGTATATGAAGTGAAATAGATTGCTGGCCACCATTCGATCGCTAGGAAGAAGAATCAATGCTTTTTCCCAGGACTCTTTTGCCATCTTATAATCTCCAAGCTCATAGTAAGCCGTTCCGAGATTGTTGTATGTTTCATTGAGGTGAAATTTGTCTTCGGCGGGATAGTTTTCAATTGCCTTTAAGTAGAACGCGACGGCGTTCTTATAATTCTTTGATTCAACATTGTTGATTCCAAGGATATAATTGGTTCTTGGATGATTAGGGTTCTTTTCCAAAGCTTTCAATAAATATTCATCTGATTTACTTTTATCGAAGAATGACCAGCATATTCCATAACGACAGAGAATTTCCGCAGTAACACCAATTTTTGATTCCGCTTGCCCCATATAAGAAAGTGCTTTTTCTAGGCGGCCTTCTTGTGCTTCACTTAAAGCAAAGACAATGTCTTTAAAAGCCCTTTGACAGCAAAACTTATATTTTTTCCCCGAGGCGCATGGGCATGGCGAGTAGGCGTCGGGGATAAATGCTTCCACTTCTTCCCTCGAGACATCGTCAGATTCATAGTTCGATGTCGAATCCTGTGTACCCTTTTTTAAATTCTGAAAAGATTTTTTGAAATCATCAGTGAATGGCCTCAGATCTTTTTTTGTTTCGGCGGAAAATGGGATGTTCATACCTGCACAGACTGCGCTGACAACTTCGACTAAAGGATCAGTCTTCAGAATTAAAATGGATCTGGGAGTCGCATTGGATTTGATGCATGAATTTTTAATCAAGTCTAATACTTCCGCAGACGACAGGAGGCTCTTTGATGTTCTCATTTCTAAGCAGTAACCTGAGATTGCATCTAGAACCACATAGACATCACATATCCCATCCTGAACTGTTTCAATTTCTTCTCTATGAAGAATCCAGGCATCATTCAATTTTGTTATCATGTTCATATCGATTTCTTTCTAAGATTCTAATTATTTATTTTTATTGCTGGAAAATTTGAACTAGCGAGGATGAACAACCATGTTACTACCACGAATGGTAAGGTCATCGCAGGCATGCCAATCGGTTCAAAGGCTCCAGATAATGCTGCAAAAGCTACTGATGTTAAGGCTGTTCCTAGTATTGCGTAAATGAATGCCGTCTTGTTTGGTTTGAGAAAGATACTACCTAATGCGATTGCGGTTAGTACAGAATTAAAGCCAAATGCTCCTGATCGTATTGCTGGCTCACTAGCTCCGAGGAGCCAAGCACAAGCTATTCCCATGATTGATCCGACAATGGCCATTGTAAAACATCTTCGAGAACCTATAAGAAGACCAATTAAAAATAATGCACCTGTAACCATATTTTCTTGAAAAAAAACTTGAGACACACCTTTAAGTAGTCCCTCAAAGAAAGTCGTTGCAGATACAATGCCTTCAACATGCGCTGTCTGCGGTAAGCCTGCGTTTGGTAGGAATTGAGTAGTTTCGAGTCGCCCGAAGCGTGCGCAGGCCAGTAAGAAACACAAGGTAGTAAATACGAACGGTGCAGTGAGTGTTGGCAACTTCAATGATTCAAATAATCGCAGAGTTGCCGCCATCAAAATACTTGATACTGCTGCCGCAATGACTAGATAACCTATTGAGAGAGGGCTGGGGTGAAGAAAGAACAGTAAGCCAATTGCGGAGAGTGTTCCATTAAACCCAAAAAGACCACTTTTAATTTGTGCGATATCTGCTCGCAAGAGACTTGCCGTGAGTGTGCTAACTACAGCGCCAAAAAATGCAGCGAATCCAAAAGAGACAGAGTTGTAAAATATGCCGCATAAAAAGAGAATGCCAGCGAAGGAATTGTTTTGAAATAGGACTTGGCCGATTCCACGAAATATTGAATCTAAAAAAGAAAGTGTCTTAGAAGGGAAAGTTTCTCCTTCTATTCTGAACCCATCATGCGTGATTTTAAATTGCATAAATTTTTCCTTATTCGTTATCTTTTCAGAGTACCATTATGTTCTGAATATTTGAATAAAAACGAGTTAATTAAAGACCACTATCTGCTAGGCATACGCATAGCCTTTGGCCACTTCGATGCCTTGGATTCTTGAATAAGCTGAAACTGTGCCTTGCGGACTTGATTGATGACTGCTGGAAGATTGCCACTGGCAACGGCAGCAAAAGCCAATACGACTGCGATTTTGATAAGACTGTTCATTTAGTCCTCCGATTATTTTGTTGGTTGGATTGGTTAAGTTTAATGATTCTTCTGACCACACATGGGCTCCATGATTTGCCAGTTCGACTAGGAATCTTTTGGCGATTCAATTCTTTTGCAATGGCATTCCCCGAAAGCCCTGACTGGTGAAGCTTCATAATTTTTCTGACAATAATTTGTTCTTTTGGGTCAATGATGAGTTGGCCATCAAGGTAAGC
Organism: Bdellovibrionaceae bacterium UBA2316; assembly: GCA_002345205.1. Classification (GTDB taxonomy): domain Bacteria; phylum Bdellovibrionota; class Bdellovibrionia; order Bdellovibrionales; family Bdellovibrionaceae; genus UBA2316. The sequence goes on from DDVI01000149.1 coordinate 13,999, forward strand.
ATAGCCGTATGTCGTGTGACCACCGCGCTTAGTATGTAGTCGATCTATGTGGATTGCATTTCCATTGAGAGGATTTCTCAACGCCATTCCGTTCTTTTTCAAAGTTTCACGCACGGTGGATTTTGGAATGCCTGTTCGTTCTTCTATATCTCGAATAGAGAGTCCACTTTCATAAAGAGGAGCACATTCTTCGTAAATTCGAGAGGGTGTTGGTAACGTAAAAAAAATTGTGT
>DDVI01000056.1 GCA_002345205.1 Bdellovibrionaceae bacterium UBA2316
TCTATGCTGCGGCCTGATTAATATGAACTGTAACCAATTAAGTGGCAACGTATCGTCATTAAAACAAGTCGGCGGCGGAGCGGCTCAATGCCAAACTACAAATACACCACAAGATTCACGTGCCCTTTGTAATACAATTAACCAGCAGTTGTCTGGTCAAGGTCAATAAGGCCGTGCAAGCCTTCAACGGCTTTCGCAAGGTGATTCTTATCGATATATAGAATCACACTCAAGGCACTCATTTGAATTTTTAGGGGACTGATTTTTAGGTCCCCTAATTTTTTTGAAATTTGTGATTGAGTTTCAAATGTCGGTACACCCGTACACGTTAAACACACCGTCGCGATACCATCTGAAATTTCGATATCATTAGTCGCTGGAATTTTCTTAATCATGGAAAGCATTTCCTCAGGGGCCGTAATAAACAAAGTGTTCACGGAGCCATCTGAATCTACGGACAAGATTTGTGGAAAAATAATTTCATTCTTTTTAAATAGATCTTTTAATTTAGCATAATCATCGTGAATCGAATTTGATTTCATTTTGATTTTAAAAACAGTTTCGATTGTGTTGATAGATAGAACGTGTGCTGTTTCCATTTTGTTTTTCATTTTTTCGTGAATCAAATTGAATTCCTTTGGATGTGTATATGAACGAATGTACGTGCCTTGTTTTGCGTGATTTCCCTCAGATGGGCCGATGTATAGCTTTACACCCTTAACCGCGGCTAACTCTACGGAACGATAGTGTAGAACCTTAGCGCCCCAGAATGTCATGTCCATCATTTGCTCGTACGTAAGCTCAGAAAGGACTTTTGCTGATTTTATTTTTTTAGGATCGGCAGAAAAAACACTCGGCACATCTTTTAAAATTTCACAGACGCTTGCGTTCAAGCCGCTGGCTACAGAAACGGCCGTTGTATCGCTGCCCCCGCGGCCCAGAGTTGTGATTTCTTTGGTGTTGGGATCTACGCCTTGGAAGCCCGCCAGGACTATTATTTTGTTTTTTTCTAATTCGCTGACGACACGAAAAGGCCTTAGGTCGATGATCTGCGCATTTTCATGATCAGAATTCGTCAATATTCCCGCTTGGCTTCCGGTGAGGCTAATCGCCTGCTTGCCTAGATCTTGGATGGACATCGACAAAAGGGACATGGAAATTCTTTCCCCGACCGATAACAACATGTCCATCTCGCGCTGACTCGGTTTTGCAGAGATTTGTGAAGCTAACTCTATTAAACTATTAGTGGTTTTTCCCATTGCGGATACGACAACGACCAAAGTGTGCCCGGCAGATAATTCCTCTATTAGCGACTTTGCGATGCCCTTGATTTTTTCGGGAGTTGCGACTGTGGCCCCCCCATATTTTTTTACGACGATATTCTTTAGTTTACTCACTAGTCTAGAATAGAAAGTAAAATCCAAAAGTCAAATTATTGACTCAAAATAAATGAAACAGCTCTGTTATTCTTAATTCATAAGGGAATCTTCAGTTTTTAAGGAACTATATGGCAGGGATTAGAATTACAGGAATGGCTTCCGGTTTACCACCGAACATAGTCGACCAATTGGTCGAAGCCGAACGTATTCCCCTGAAGCAAGTCGAAAGCAAGAAGCAAAAACAGGAAGACAGCTTAAAATTAGTAACTGACCTTGAAACAAAAGTTGGCGATATTACCAAAAATCTTTCTGAGCTGACGAACACTAAAGGTTTCACAGATACCCAACTCGTATCCGGTGATCCAAATGTCATCGATGGCAGTGTTGATTCTGCATCCAGTGTAAATGGTGAGTATTCGTTAGAAGTCCTACAATTGGCTCAAAAACCAGGCGCCATTTCGAACGGGTTCCCCGACAAAGATAAAACCCAAATGGGTGTCGGCTACATCAAGTTCAACACTCCAGAAGGGCAAAAAGAAGTTTACATAAACGGTAAGAATTCGACTCTGAATGGCGTTGCCGCGCAGATTAACTCGGCCAATATAGGAATGCGTGCCACAGTTATCGAAGATAAGCGGGATAAGGACAATCCTTACCGAATGCTAGTCACAGGGTTAAGAACGGGTGACGGTAATGCGGTTGAATTCCCAACGATCTACTTGCTTGATGGTGATCAAGATATGTATTTCGATCGCGCCAAAGAAGCGCAGAACGCAAAATTGAAACTGGATGGTTTCGAGATTGAAACTCCAGACAATGTCGTGAATGATCTTATTCCTGGTGTGACTCTAAATCTGAAGAAAGCATCTCCGGGCCAGGAAATCAGGCTATCCGTAAAAGAAAACATGGAAGCCGTATCTGGAAAAATTAAGGCGTTTGTTGATGCCTACAATGGGGCCCTTGGTTTTATCCAAAACCAATCTAAATTAACTAAAGGCGCTAATGGCAAAGAATCGTTAGGTCCATTGGGCGGCGATTCCATGAGTCGCCAAGTCGAGAACACGTTACGACGTATTATCTTGTCTCCACAAATGGGTGTTCAGTCACGCATTCAGAATTTAAATCAACTGGGTATCGAATTTAACAGAAATGGTACGTTAAACTTCACACAGGAAAAATTTAACAAGACTCTAAGTGCAATACCACAAGATGTTTCAAACTTCTTCCGTGGCGATGGTCTTTCAACTGGTTTCGTACCGACGTTGAAGCGTGAACTTGGGAATTTGCAAAATCCAGCGTTTGGTGTTTTAGCAAATCGTAAAAAAGGTATCCAAGAAAAGATCAATCGTTTTAATACTCAGATCGATCAAAAAGAACGTCAGTTAGAAAAGAAAGAAGAGTCTTTGCGTAAAAAATTTGCGGATCTTGAACAAAAGATGTCGCAGATCAATCAGCAGGGTGCCGCCGTTGCTGGTATAGGCGCAGGCGTGAAGGCACCAGGATAATTAATGAAAATAACAACAAAGCACAACATACAGCTACGAGGTGAATGTTAATATGAAAAACGCATACCAGAAGTACAAGACGAACTCTGTTCAAACTGCATCCAGAGAAAAAATTTTGCTAATGCTCTATGAAGGAGCCATTAAATTCACCAAATTAGCAATGAAGGGTATGGAAGAGAAAAAAATAGCCGACAAGGGTTATTACATAGGCCGAGCGTACGATATAATTATGGAATTGAACAATACGCTCGATCACAAAGTGGGCGGCGACATTTCGAAAAATTTAGAGGCTCTCTATATTTTTATGATGGAACAGTATACGAAAGCAAATTTCAAAAACGAGATGGCTCCGTTGCAGGAAAATCTAAAAATTTTGGAAAATCTGTATAGCGGCTGGCAACAGGCTATTGAAAAAATAAAAAAAGAAGAAACTGACAATCAAAAATAGGAAAAGGAGGGGAGTATGAAAAGATTATTAGACCTGATGGATCAAAAAAATCATTTCTTAGAAAAGTTTTATACTGTTAATGAAACTCATCTAGAACAATTTCTAAGAAATCGTTTCGAGCAAATCAATGAATTCTACAATGCTCGCGAAAATATTTTAGAAATTTTAAAATACATTGATGAAGAAATTCAAGTTGTATCCAGCGTAACTCAAGAAGAGTCGATGTTAGACATTCAGAAATTAAAAGAATGCCTTTCGGTGAAAGATACATTTGTACAAAAGATTCTAGAACAGGACATCGATGTTCTAGCCTGTATCGAAGCTGCTAAAAACTCTATCATCAACGAACTTAGAGATGTTCGTAATGGTAAGAAAGTTATTTCAGCTTACAAAGTTCCTGTTTTTAATGAACCCGTTACAGAAGAAGAATTGTAGTTTTTCTTCCTCCTGAAAGGCCACCACCTGGTCCACAGGTTTATCTGGATCGTCTAAACTTTGCCTCGACTGGCTTGCTGGCTCGTCTAAACTTTGACTCGACTATCATCTGGAAGAGTCAATGTTTAGGGTAGAGTCTAGCGTTCAAGTTTAATAAAAATGATTTCAAATGGCATTTCGATTGCTCTTCTATTTTGTAAACACAAAGTGGTAGGGACATTTGGAAGTAAATTTTTATCGCAGTCAAAATGTTGTGACTCAAGTAGGTGCTGTTGCGTCAAGTAACCAGCCACGGTTTGCTAATGAGACCGTTGCACTTCTTTTTCATAATGCCAAAATACTTTTTAACTTCAAAGATTTTAACGATGCATTGATTTTGCTTCGTGAAGGTTTGAATCTAGATTCCTTTAACGTAACTCTGATGGATATGTGTCGAAAGACTCTCTACCAGATTGGATTGCGTGACGAAAGCCTAAAGCTTTTGGAAGCTTCTCAACGCATTCATTACACGCCCGAAAAAAGTATCGAACTAGCGCGAGTTTACGTAGCTAATGAACAAAATGACCAGGCGTTAGCACAATTGTTTGATGTGCTGTCTCAGCTTGTCGAGGACGAAGCGTTACTATTTGAAACGTACAAAAATATTGGCTGTGTATATTTAAAAGAAAAAGAATTCGATCTTGCGCAGGAATACTTTCACAAAGCTTATGCGATTAACTCAAGTGATGACACTCTCCTAGTTAATTTAGGTGTCCTAGAGTATTTAAAGAAAGATGTATCTCAAAGTTTATTTTATTTAAGAGAAGCAATTAATAACAATCAAAAAAATGACAAAGCATGGGTAGGTTTAGCGATGGCACATTTGGAATTTGGTGACAGAGATTTAAGTTGGTCTAATTTGACAAAGGCGCTTGATGTTGAGCCTATGAATCGTACCGCATTAATTTTGCTGAATGATTTAGCCGAGTCAGATTCGCAACTTGAATACTGCCAGAATGCTCTGATCAAATTTTTAGAGGGTGAAAATTTTGATGAACAGATTTCCCATCTTTTGATTCACGTATTTATTAAACGTAATGACTTCCAGCGGGCGCAGCTTGAATCTTTGAAGTCCTATTTATGGAATCCTCAAAGTACAAAAAATCAGGAACTTTATAATAAAATCACTCAGTTTATGAATGTCAAAGACGTGGGAGCTGTGAATGATTCAGTTTCTAGTAAATAAAAATGGTAAAGTAATTCCTCAGTCAGACAACTTATTCCTGTGTTCTTATCAGCGACCTTTGTCTGAAGCGGAAAAGTGGTTAGCGCAGTTTGATTTAAAGCAGGCTAGAGATGTTTTAGTTTTAGGGGGTGGCGGCGGTTATCATATCGAGCTTCTAAAACTAAAATACCCTGATGTGTTTGTTCACGTTTTTGAATTTCGTTCTGAAATTCTAGAGCATTTAGAAGATAAGTTTAAACGTACTCAAAAGCTAGCTTTGTATGGAATCAATACGAATCAAGATTCTGCCTTTTATAAAAATCTATTTCAGTTTCTTGATTCAAAAGTTCCTGAAATTATGCCATTTCGTTCGGGCTGGCAAGGGCTAGAGCCCTCTTACGAAAAACTTCATAGCTCGATTTTAATGCGCGAAGTGGATACGTTAGCTCAATACTTGAATACGACAAATCCAAATTTGGAATTTAGTAATTCATTGTGGGAAGAAAAAAAGAATTTCCTAACTCTAAAAAACTTGGTTTTAGCGAATACCAAGACAGCTCATATTGACTCTCAGGTACTAGACTATTTCGGGGAATTCATGAAATGAAAATTCTATTCGCATCGCTTTCACGTATAGGTGATTATATTCAGCACATCACGGTTGTTAAGGCATGGGCAGTAGTAAACCCAACTGCCGAAGTACACGTATTAGTAAACGACCTTATTCCGGCTGATTTGATGCGTATGAATTCCCAATTTAAACATATTGTCGTGCCTAGATTTGAATATCAGAAGCGAATTAATCAAGTTGGAACACCGTTAATGTATCCATTTCTGGGTTTGCGTAGGGTTGTGCAGCAGCTTCAGGGGGAAAAGTATCACAAGGTAGTTGACCTGTCTTTGCAATACCAATCGGCGGCATTTTTGAAAATTATAGATCCCGGTTTTTTTTACACTCAAAATGAAATTCAAGCGATTAATGAGTATGTTAATCCGGCTGATCAAACTCATTTGATTGACAAATTAAAAGTGGCCCATGGTGTGGAACTGGCTCCTAAAGAGGCCAACAACGGATTTACTAAGCGTCTACTGCTTCAGGTTACTACTAGCGATAAGAAAAAGAATATCGATCTGCCAAGATGGAAATCATTGGTGGAAATGATGCGAACAGATTTTAAATCTATTGACCTAAAGGTGATCAGTTCGCGTGCAGAGGCCAAGCAGTTACAGACTGTGTTCAGTAAGTCAGAACTATTTATCTGTAACTTCGCGGAGCTGAGTCATGCCTTGGATGCGGAGACAAAACTTATCTCTTTAGATACTTCGATCAAGCACTTCGCGACGCTTTTCGGGGTGCCCACGCTAGAGATTTCGGTGGGCAGCAGTCATTGGGTTAAAAATGCGGCTTATCAAACTGGAAACTATATTTTTAGTGCCCAACTAGATTGTCGCCCTTGTTTTCACTCATCCGCGTGTCCTTACGGACGCAATCAATGCCAAGATACAATTAGTTTTAATGAATTAAATCAGTTTGTCGGTGAGTGGATCACGGGATCTCGGCCGACGGTTTTTCCAATGGTTTCTGAGGCGCGTGATGGAAACTTGAGCGTATCAGAAGCTAGCAATCAGAGAGGAGTAAAATGGAAACAAAAAACAAATCCAACCAATCTATCCTTATAGATCAATTGGTGCAAAAGGAAAAAGAGCTCAGAGCAATGATGGCAGAGACCTACAAAAATGAAGGTTTCTCTAAAGTTAACTTACTCCAAAGATCATTGCTTGAAATAATAAAGGAACAAAATTTAAATGAAAATACTAATAGTACAACTGGCAAGGCTCGGTGATATCTATATGTCCTGGCCAATCGCCAGGGCACTAAAACGTAGAAACCCTGATGCCGAAATCCACTTTCTTGTGCGCGAGCGATTTGCCGGTGCATTGGAAGGTCTTGAATGTGTAAATCAAATTCATAAACTTAATACGCCGACGGTATTCGAAAAATTGGTGGATTCGTTGGACGATGGCATTAGCTGCTTGGGCGAGTTTCTAGATTCTTTGCAGGCGCAGAACTACGATTCAGTGGTAAACCTCTCGTTTTCACCTGTATCGAGCTATTTCACCTATTACCTAGGCCAGACTTCTAAAGAGACATTCGGGTATACGCGTTTTTCTGATGCCAGTTTTGCATTGAAGGATTCAATTTCTGCGTATTACTTTTCTCAAGTTGGAGTCGAAAAACATAACCGATTTCACTTGATCGATATTTTCGCTAGCATGTGCGGTGTTGATCTTGAGGAGGATGATTTTTCATATCCTGTCGGTTTCACGTTTAGTTCGCCTATAAAAGATAGCTATATAACTCTACAATTAGGCGCCAGCAACGCGAACAAGACGTTAACTCCATTTATCTGGGCTCGCGTTATCAAAAACTTTTTAAGTGCTCATATGGGCTATAAAGTTGTCCTGATTGGCTCAAAAGAAGAACAAGAGTTAGTTTCTGAAATATATGCATTTAATTCCCATACAGATATTATCAATCTTATTGGAAAGACATCGATCCCTGAGTTGTTTCCAATTATAAAGAATGCGGCTCTTCATGTGGGCGGTGATAGTTTGTGTGTGCAAATCACTAACTTAACAAAAACTCCGTGTTTAAATCTTTCGTTTGAAAGCGTGAAGTTCTGGGAAACGGGTCCGCGATCAAAAGGCAGCTACGTCTTGCTAAATATTCAGCCGTCTCATGTCGAATCAACAGAAGTGGCAAGTGCAATCAAAGGATTGTTATCCAAAAAACCTTTGCCTCAGTTGATCGAAGCGGTTCGAAATATGCCAAGCTATGATTTAAAGTTTGATCTAATAAACGATTTTGAATGGGCCTTAGTAAAAGCAATCTATCTGAATGAACCATTTCCGGTAACGGACGATATCGTGTTCTTCAAAGGTATGCAGAAGCTTAATCAGACGAATTCATTAATCATCGAAACGCTGGAATCAGCCCTGGATAACGGTGTCGCTAAGTTTGTAAAAATTCTAGCCTCGTGCGATGAGGCGTTCATGGGAATCCGTCAAATCAGTCCTAAGGTCAGTGTGTACATAGACTGGTGTCTAGCTGAAAAAATAAAAGTACCCCCACTAACCGAAATTGAAATTGTAGAATCCTATTTGAAAGTTCATAATGAACTTAAGCTTCTGATGAGACCTTACTTATTAGAAGACAACACTCAGGACGAGGTTAAGAATCATGGATAGATTCAAAATCACTGGCGATAAATTAGCCGGATTTTATGACGACGGTACTAAACTCATGCAGGTCTTTAAAGACATCGAGTTAGATCTAAAAGCGACAAACCAGGTTGTTTGCCAATACATTATCAATGGCAAAGAAATTTCGGAAATTGACGAAACATCTTACCAAGATATGAGCCTATCTGAAGTGCAGACGCTCGAATACCTATCTGAGAACCTTAATGAGTTACTTATCGACGTTCTTGAGGGTTGGTTGGATGCATTTCCCGAAATGATCGGTCACACGGAAAAGATCTCTAGCCAAATTCGATTTAATGGTGTTCAGAAATCTTTCAAAAATATTCAGGTCCTTTTGGAAAATTACGAGTACCTAATTTCAAGTATCATTTCTATCAAGAGCCTAGTGGGTAATTCTGCTGCGGCGGGTCTTTCGATGCTATTTGAAGCCGAAGAAAAAACGAAAGTGACATTAAGTGAGGCTATTACGGCCATTGAGAAAAAAGATTTTGTATGTTTAGCTGATATCGTTGAATATGAACTCATCACGAGTCTGCAAATTTGGGAAAAATTGCTGTCAGACTTATTGATTGTTCTTAAAGGGGAAAAATCAGTTGAACATTTATCCCGAAATAACGGGCTCAAAATTATTTCCAATTTTAGTTCTGGGGGAAGACTGGCCAACTAGTCCAGTCTCCAAGAAACATCTTGTAGAAACGCTTAATCGCGAAAATATCTCGACGTATAATTTACCTTTAAATGAAATCAAGTCACAGCAGTTCAAAAGCGGTGACTTGGACTCTGCCTCCCTTATCATTATAAATCTACCTAAACATGAACTTGATTTTATCGGTGGACGAATTGATTTCAAATTAATCAACACCCCGATCGTTTTGACCTTGAACCAAGCGGATATCGATATCACAGACTGGATCAATCAAAAGAACGTGGGTTACTTTATCCAAGACGAAAACGTAGAAACCTTAGATCGCCTAATCGAAGTGGCTAAGACTCGGATTCAGCGTCGTACGGTCATTAAGCAGATTGCCGAGCAAAGCAAGTCAGCCGATCAAGTCGTGCAAGATCAAGAAGAGCAGATCATTGCTAAAACTCTTGATATAGAATTATCGAATCAAGAGCAGAACCAAAAACTCAAACGGGAACGACAGCTTTTGAAGTTCTTAAAAGATATTGCTTTAGCCGATTTTTACGATTCCTTTTTAAGGAGTATTAAAAATGAATTCAAAGTATTTCATGCTTTGGGCGAGATATTCCTGGTGGAGTTTAAGACCGAAACGGATTTAGCAATTCTTAATTTAAAGGCGTCCGATCTGTGGCGAGATCATAAAGTCCCAAATGGCCATTCAAATGCTTTAAGTGATTTTATGAATGGTAAAAACCTTTCGACATTTTTTGCGAACCTTTTGCAGCGACCATTTGGCAAGTCGGTTTCGATGCACTTGAAGGGGAATTATTTCTTAATTGTTGAAAGCCATTTGAGCGATATTCAAAATGTTCCGTTCCAGGAATTCTTCAGCGATCGCCAAGAAATTTTAAAAATGGTTTTCGACAAAATTGATAATGAAGAAAAGATGAATAGTTTTGCCTTTCGGTGGGAAAAGATCTTTGATTTTATAAAAGATCCAATTGTGATGATTGATGAAGATTATAATGTTATTGCCCACAATAATGCGTTCGATAATCGACCAGAGCTATTTAAGTGTTATCAAGACCAAATCAAAAAATCTGATCTTTTGAAAAATGGAAACATAATAGTTGGCAATTCTTCGTTTGATGTTTTGCCATTTGAAGTCGGAAATATTGAAAGTGGGAAACGAACGTTTGTTTTGACCTTCAAGGATCAGACGGAAAGCAATCAATTGCAGTTAGAGTTAATTCAGAAAAAGAAAATGGCTACGATTGGTAAATTAGCGGGTCACCTGTCGCATGAATTGAACAATCCGTTAACGGGCATTCGTTCAATGGCGCAGATTTTATTAAATGAAGCTGCACCAGGGACATCGACTCATAAAGATTTAGTAGAAATTGAATCAGCGGCTCATCGTAGTTTGTCGGTTATAAAAAACTTTATCGAATTTTCTGACAACAAAAATACGCAGATAGAACTAACGGACATTCATACACTGATTGAACGTACCATACCGTTGATGAAGACATCGCTTAGAAATCATGTGGTTGCGAAAAACTTAACGGCAACCAAGTATTCGGCTCAGGTCAATGCGCCTTTGTTTCAACAAGTGCTGTTTAATTTAATAAAGAATGCGATTCAAGCTATGTCTGAAAAAGGACGCGTGTCGATTGATACAGAAAATCCAACTCCGACATCTTTAAGAATATCGGTATCAGATACTGGAAAAGGCATTCCCGCCCCAGTGCAGGCACTGATTTTTCAACCGTTCTTCACTACGAAAGAAAAAACTCAAGGAAATGGATTGGGATTAAGCATCGTAAAAAGTATTGTTGAGTCTTTCCGCGGAAAAATTTACTTAACGTCCACTGAGGGCGTAGGAACTCAGTTTCATATAGAATTACCTGTAGCGAGCCGAAATGAAAATACTAGTCATTGATGATGAAGTTCTAATAACTATGTCGCTTAAGCGTGCCCTGGAAAAGCGTGGGCATACTGTTGAAATTGCTAACGGCGGAGTTCCTGGAATTGAAGCTTGGCGACGAATGAAGCCCGATATGGTTGTGCTTGATTTTATGATGCCCGATATGAATGCAGACCAGGTGCTTAACGAAATAGGGGATCGCGGTGGCAGTAAGGTTGTTCTGATGTCCGCCTATTTGGGTGACAAAGCCGGAGAAAAACCACCGTCATTACCGATCGAATTATTTATAAAAAAACCTTTTGAGAATATCTTTGATATATGCGACTTAATCGAGAAAGCCGCTGGATAAAACATGAGAATAATTTCCGGAAAATATAAGGGTCACCATTTAGTTTCATTTAAAGGTGATCATTTGCGCCCAACTACGGATCGCGTAAAAGAAGCTCTATTTAATAAAATCCAGTTCGAACTAGAAGGGTCCATAGTATTGGATCTATTTTCAGGAACTGGGAATCTGGGATTGGAAGCTATCTCTCGCGGTGCTGAAAAAGTGGTTTTTGTAGATGAGAATCCTAAATCGATTGAAATTTTAAAAAAAAATATAGAGAAATTAAAAGTTGAAAAAGGCTGTTACGAAATAGTGACCTCGGATGCGTTTCGGTTTCTAAAGAAATCAACAGATAGAAAGTTTAATTTTATTTTTATCGACCCACCATTTACTCAAAAAATGGCCCATGACGTAATGGAAGCTTTGGATAAAACATCTATCTATACACCAGAGACATTCATATCAATTGAATCACAAAAAAAAGAACGTATGGAACCAGAATATGAACGACTTGTCAGATTTGACTTTCGTGACTACGGGGACAAGATACTTTCATTTTTTAAAGCAAAGGAGCTAAATAGTGAAGCGTAATCAAGTCGTATATCCTGGCAGTTTTGATCCTATTACGATGGGACACGTTGATATTATTAAGCGCCTCTCGAAGTCCTTTGATAGAGTAGTTGTCCTAGTTGCTAACAATGAACAAAAGAGTTTTATGTTTACGGCTGAAGAACGAAAGGCACTTATTCTAAAAGCGCTTAAATCGACTCCTAATGTAAAAGTCGATATCCATGCTGGTCTAACGACAGATTATATGAAAGTTAAAAAAATCGATAAGATTGTTAGGGGATTGCGCGCCGTCGTAGATTTTGAATACGAAATGACCATGGCTAACATCAATCGCAAGCTCGCACCTAATATCGAGACATTGCTTGTCTTCGCAAGTCCTGAATACTACTATGTAAGCTCACGAGGCGTGAAGGAAGTAGCGATGAATAGGGGTTCCCTGAAAGACCTAGTTCCTGACGTCGTAAAAAAAGCACTAAACGAGAAAATTAAAAAACTAAAAAAGGATTAACTATGCTTTCTAAGCGTGCGTTAAATTTAAAGCCGTCTCCAACACTTTCATTAGTAGCCAAAGCAAAAGATTTACAAGCAAAAGGACACGACGTAATTTCATTAACGGTGGGCGAGCCTGACTGGGCCACATTCAAAAAGCCATCAGACGCAGGCATTGAGGCGATTCAAAAAAATATTACAAAGTACACGCCGGCGAACGGCACAATCGAATTAAGAAAAAGGATCGCTGAGAATGCTAAAAAAGAATTCGGAATAGAGTATGCACCAACTCAGGTAACAGTGGGGTCAGGTGCTAAGTTTATCATATTCGCAGCCTTACAAATGCTTTGTAATCCGGGTGATGAAGTTATCATCCACTCCCCATACTGGGTCAGTTACCCAACGATGGTTGAACTAGCGGATGGCGTGCCTCATATCATCACGTGTGGTGAAAACGAAGGTTACAAATTAACACCTCAACAATTAGAAAAAGCGATTGGCCCTAAAACCAAAGCATTCTTGTTTTGTTCACCAAGTAATCCAACCGGTTTAATGTACACGAAAGAAGAACTTCAGGCCTTTGCTGACGTCTTCAGACGTCATCCGAATGTAGTGATTTTGTCCGACGATATTTATAATCGATTAGTGTTTTCACCAAGTGATCGAGTAAACGGCGTCGCACCACATTTGTTGCATGTCGCCCCTGACTTGAAAGATCGTCTAGTTTCTATCAATGGTGGGTCTAAGTCATTCTCGATGACGGGATGGCGTATTGGTTGGGCAATGGGCCCACAAAAACTAATCACAGCAATGGCGGACTATCAAAGTCAGTCGACAGGTTCTGCGTCTAGCATTTCCCAGCACGCAGCTTTAACGGCGCTGGCGCATTGTGATAGTGACATCGAAGAAACTAACAAAACTCTTCTCGATAGAAAACAGAAAGCGATGAAAGAATTATCTCGCGTGAAAGGATTCAAGTTAAGTGATCCTCCCGGTGCATTTTATTTATGGGTAGATATCAAAGCGTATTTAGGTAAAAAATTCGACGGTGTTGTCATCGAGAATGATAAAATGTTCGGAGATATTTTATTAGAAAAATACTTTGTGGCTACCGTTCCAGGTATCGAATGCGGTAACCAAGGTTATTTACGCTTAAGTTTTGCGACGTCCGTTGAAAAAATGAAAGCCGCAGTTGATCGAATGGTCGAATTTACGTCTAAAATAGAACAGGCTTAAAAATCTTTAAGCCTAAAATAGAGAGCTAAACCAATTTACTAGTCGTGCCCAGAAGCCGGGTTGCTCATTCTCTACTGAATTAGGAACTCGGTTGTTCGAAGTTAGGCTACATTTATATTTGGCCACAATCGTTGAGCCCGCTTTCACTGCCGGATTAAATAATAAACTCTGACCTTGAATTGATGTCGCAACAGTTTGCGTAGGTGTGATTGTCACCGCCACGTTATTGCTAACTGGATTACATTCAAGCGGCATTGAATCTAAGGAATCATTAATTACCGTATTGAAGAAATTCAAGTTGTTATAATAGTCTGTATCGCAAATAGAACCGATACCACCACCAGTAATACTTGAAAGAGCTTCATAGTTTTTACCGTAGTGGGCTTTCGTACCTTGACCATCTTGCGCCGCTAAACAGGTTGTATCGCCAGATTTTACAACGATAGAGTTGGCGCGGAAGCGAATGTCAGCACCTAGTTTTTCTTTTACTTTATCAACAAGTGAACTTGGAGTGTCATCGTCTTCTAATGGACGTAGTTCATCTGTATAGTATTTTTCAGCCGCGCGACCGCCAATGCTGCGTTCATCTTCATCAGAAATGTAAATGTGGGCCAGGGCTGCGCCGGGGCGATAGCATTTGTTATAATCTTTGTAGTTCGCATGCCAGTGAGCAGCTTTGATACCACGTTCATCATTTGTGTTAGCGCCGCCTGTGCCGATATTGTTCTCTAATGTGTATCTAAAGATGGCAGGTAGATTAGCGCCATTTTGACGTTTTAAAATCCAATTTTCTGCGGGATTGTAAAAGTGAGACGCCGTACTGCTAGCCGTTGTACCCCAGCTAACGGAAAGACCCCAATAATTGTAATTGTTAATGTTAGCGTATGTCGTGGTTGCCAAACACATCTGCCAGTCTATTGAGACGCTTTCTAATTGAGTTACAAATGTAGTTAAGCGATCAGCTAGCTTGATGTTATCCGCATTCATGGAGCTTGAATTATCTACGATCAAAACGATGTCGACTTTGTCTTGATTCGCATTTACTACGTGAGTTGTGGTCACATCGCGAGTTCCCGTGACTGGAGGTGGTGTCGTTGGATCTTCTGGGTCGTTCAGTGTTGGTGCCGTAGGATCTGTAGGGGTTTCTTCAGCAGGCTGATTAGAGCTTGAAGAGAACTTCACTGGTCCACAGGCCACGAAGGTTAACACAATAAATCCAGAAATTATGGCGAAAAATATTTTAGATATTTTCATAACGGTTTATCTCCATATAGACCTTATCGTTCGATTTTATAACAACTTAAATAATACCTGCTATATCGGGATGACGAAAGTCGAGGTAGGCTAATTCTAAACCTATTACTAGTTAAATGTACCATAAGACTAACCAGACTTGTGGCGAATCCAGTCCTTTCATAAAATAAAGGAGTGGGGCAACAGATGGCCTCAAGGAGTTCCTGTGGGTATTACGTATTTAATTCTGGTAATCTTTCAAGTGGTGTCGGTAGCTGCGATCGCGACGTTATGGGTACGAATTAACAAAATTCAGAATCAAGAGGATCAAAGATTAAGTAAAGGTCTACAGTTACTTCAAAGTAAATTGGCCGTTCTGGAAGATTTATCTGATCGCACAGAAGTCCAAGTGAATCAGTTGATTGCAATCCTTGAGGGTAAAATCAAAGACATTCAAGTTAAGTTAATCGACGCAGATAAAGTCATTGGCAAGATCGAAAAAAATATCGAGAAAAGTTTGGAAGTCGCGAATATTTTTCAAGATAAAATTCCACATCAAGAAATTCTAGAACGTCAGTACACCAAAAAATACGTAAAAGCAGCACAGATGGCTCATGCTGGGCAATCGGTAGATCAAATTGCCAGAGCCATTGATTTAACTCATGGGGAAATTGAATTAATCGTTAAGCTTAACAGGGACCGGTTGCAATTTGAAGCGAGCGAATTACCCGAGTGGGCAAAAGAAGAGCTAACGGCTGATGATGCACCTGAATTGGATTTAAATATTCCGACGATCTTTGAAGCCAAAACAGAAACAAATCCACTTAGAAATTTGGAAACGGCATTCGAGGTTCCACAGGTTGATAACCAAAATTTGAAAAAATTAGGCGATCAGTTTCGGTCAGCAATGGCGGCGCAAACGCCAGTGAAAATGGTCGAATCAACCGAGGTTCAGCGCCCGACTCAAACCCAAACGGCGTCTTTGGCCCAGCGTCCACAAGGGGCTTTTTCTAAGAAAGCCACCGAAATAAATAACGAAATCATGAATACGTTTTCTCAATTCTTTGATGCGCCAAATGAACCTCAGCACACTCAGGCAAAACAAGAAGAAGTTATCGTTCAGGGTGGTAAAAAGATGACCGTTAAGCCATTTCAATTTAAACGCATTGATGGGGATTTGAATCCGTAAATACCCGATAGCTGAGGCACCCTGAGTGTCGGCCACAATCGTCGCTAATCTTCAAAAGTGTCTTATTTTTAAAAGCTCAAAAGAGCCAGTTAGAAACAATCTCTGCCCAATTGCAAGGTCAATTGGCTCAGTTGCAGGCGTCTAACTAGGGCGCGCTGCCAAATGTGGCC
>DDVI01000127.1 GCA_002345205.1 Bdellovibrionaceae bacterium UBA2316
ATTTTGATACGAAAAATCCCGGCCCTTACTGGGCCCCAAGACCCCATACAGTTGTCTAACAATTTTACACCTCCCCCATCTGCCAAACTCGTTATATTCGACGCCTTGTAAAGAAAAATTGGTCCTCAAATTGAACTTAAATTGAAATAGTGACTGGTGATGGTCTTAATCGGAATCTATTTATTGCGAGGATTTATATGATGAATTTGAAGTCTTTTGTTTTAGCGTCAGTGGTGTGCTCCTCTATATTCGCTCAATTTAAAATTGAAGAGTCAGTTAAAGGAAAGTTAGTGCTTAAAGACAGCGCAAATAAAGAATTCGAAATCAAAGACGATTCAAAACTGGAAATCTCAATTTCAACACCGAAGACATTAGATAAGCTCGTATTAAAAAAACAATATCAAGTTACTATTAAAAGCGAAAAGCAAGAAGCCGTCTTTGATGTCGAGCAAAAAGTTATCAACTCGAGCGGCAATAACTCATCTTCTTTAGGTCTCGCTGGTGACATGAAAACAAATGGCCAAGATTTAGGAATTGCCTGCGTTACTGAAACATCAGTGAGAAATGAATCATCTTTGACTTTCCAGAAAGGGAATGTTGCCTGTGTAAAAACTAAGGAGTGCAAATCCTATGTTTTAGGTGCCGACAAAAAATTTAAATTAGCAGACTCTAGTCTTTGCATCGGCAAAAAAGAAGTTGAGATTTCTAAAGAAAACGCAGTTCTTGAAGAAAAAATCACATGCCGCTTATTTGACGATACAAATCTAGAAAAAGCTAAGGTTGGTGGCAAATTTTCATTCACTCGCCAATTGACAGACAACAAAGAAAAACATATTCGCGCGGCAGCAAGCAGCGAATGCAAGTAGTTGCCTAACGTTTATAGGTTAAAATCGATAGCGTAACTTTAAGACCACCATTAATGACAGTAAAATGAAGCGCACTCAGCGCGTCCCTGTCTTTAATAGGTTCAGGGTGAAACAGGGCCAGTAGTTGCGGTTTAAAAACTGCCTTTATCGTCACCATCATACTTTTCAACGTATCCGACTTAACTTGTTTACCGTATGGCAGGTTTGAAAACACCCAGACCCGCTGATCATGCGTTCCCTTATAGTCTTCATTTTTCTGATTATACAAAGACACTTTCGTTGTTTTAGCAAGCGACTCCAAATTAGATTTTAAAACTTCAAACGTTTCAGGATCACTTTCAATTCCCACGAGTTCAACAAATGGCCATTTTGCAAAATTCTGCCTATCTGCTGGCAATGGTTTTAACTCTGAAAAAGCTTTCAATTTTTCGTAGGTAAAGTTTCGTTTTTGGTTAATTCCAAACTGCTGACTCTCTAGAAGCAAAGTCCCCGAGCCTGCGAAAGGATCAACTAAAACCGTCGGCTCTTTATAGGGCGAGTCCACTGTCATCATTTTCAAAAGTGCCCAATGCGCAATTGTTTCTCTCATAGCGCCAAATGAAACTTTTTTATCCATTGAACGTTTATACAGAGCGGGTCCTGACGTATCGATACTTAGCGAACATACGTCCTCATAGAAATCTACGAACAAAGTAAAGTCATCTTCTTCTGCTTCACTTGCTTTAGGAATCAATTCGAAGTCGCCATACACACGCTGAAAAACTTCAAATATTTTTTTTTCTTGTCCTAGTTTAGATTTTTTAGAATTTACCTTTACGAAAATGCGCGATTTATTTTTAAACCATTTAGATAATGAACGCTGCTTTAGTTTTTTTTCCAAATCACTGAAAAACACGCAGTGAAACTCATCCCACCGTATTAATAAACGAGTCGCTAAACGCGAAAAGTTATTAAAATACACCGATTCGTTATAATTGGATTCAAACTCTACTCCCCCTCTTTGGCTTGATCGAATCTTTAAACCATTCTCCCAAGAAAAAAGTGAATGAAAGTTTTTAATTTCAGACTCTAAGCCCTCTTCAAAACCGGGCGCAGTGATAGCGAAAAACTTAGGCATTCTTATTCTCCTGAATAAATAATAAAATGATAAAACTCAGTAGCAAACAAACTGGCCCAATCAACATCGCCGATCTAAGTCCAATCCAGTCTGCTAATTCTCCGACACCTAGATGCATCAGCACAATACAAAATCCTTGGATCGTTAACGTCCAAGATACAATGGTCGTCGATTTATGGGGAAACAAATGCGAGATATAAGACATGCTCAACGGATAAAAAGGCGCAAGCCCCAAACCAGACAATACGAGTGCGAGCGGATTTACGTACAACCCAAGCAGAATCAGAACAAAGGCCGCCACTAAGGAATACATGAGTTGCTTTTTTATATTAAAATGGTGTGGCAAAAATGAAATCGTTACTCGTCCAACCAGCATAAAAACGAAAAATAAAGTTACGTACAAACTAGATTGCGACAAATCATATTCAAAATAGCGACGCATGTATAATGCCAGTCGCGTTCCCATCATAATTTCCGCTAACACATACAACGAAATAGCGAGAGAAATTTTAAGCTCAGACAAACCAGCTAGTTTATGGATCGACGATTCTTGAAACTGAGAAAAATGATTAATACGATCCACTTTCTTTTTGTTAAAAAAGAAACCAAATACGCTGAAACCTAAAGCAATCCAAGAAAAATAAAACAGAATTTGTTGCCAACGTTGGCTGGCCAGTCCCGCAACAAACAAGGGCGCTAACAAAGACGCAGTTCCATACATACTATGCAAGTAGGACAGCATGCGTGACCGATTTTTCGGACTGGTCCCGATGATCACCAAATTGTTTTGGGCCACGCCCAAAAATCCAACACTCAACCCAAAAAACACGACACCACATAGAACAATTACGTAATTAGGAGCGAATCTTTGAATGGCGAAACTTACGAAAATACATAAAACACCTAAATATAAAAGATTCAGCAACTGGGATACCGATTTCATTTTTCGAACAAAGTAACTGCCCACAAATGACATAAACGAGGATAAAGCAAAGTACCAAGCTGCTAACGAATCCGACAGTGTAAAGCTTTGGATGATTTCAGGAAACAAAGGGCCTCGTATATTATCGCCAAATCCTAGAATAAATAAGCTGAAAAACGAAACCCACAATAAATAATTCATGTACATTTTCCAATATCTGAGTAAAGTAGATAACATGCAATCAAAAACTAAAGTGTTGCTCATCAGATTTTCCAGCTTTGGAGACGTGACTCAAGCCTTGAGCCTGCCGACTAAGCTAAAAGATCATTTCCAGGATTGCGAAATCCATTGGGTCACACGTGAGGATTATAAGTCTCTATTGGAAAGCCACCCGGCGATCAATCGAATTTGGTTACTTAATCGCAAAAAAGGGTTCACAGCGCTTCTAAAATTGGCATGGAACTTACGACACGAAAACTTTACCCATGTGTACGATGCCCATAACAACCTTCGCTCATTTATTATTTACACCTTTACGACAGCTCTAAAGTTTAATCATAAAATCAGGCGACCGATTTATCGCTGGAAGCGGTTCTTATTATTTAAATTTAGAATTAACACGTTCCAAATGCCTTTTTCTGGGCAACGGGATTTAATAGAACCGCTCGAAGCATGGGGTATCAACAAAAACGTGCCAGCCGCTCCCCAGATTTTTTTAGAGCCGGCTTCGGAAACTAAGGCTTTAGAAAAACTGAGCTCACTTCAACAGCCTTTCTTCACATTGGCCCCGTCCGCTGCTTATTTCTTAAAACGTTGGCCAAAAGATTACTGGAAAGAACTAATTCAACTTTTGCCGCAATTTGATTTTGTTCTATTGGGTGGTCCCGAGGATCAATTTTTAAAAGATATTCAAGCCGTGGCGCCCACCCGATGCCTAAATTTAGCGGGTGCACTTGATTACAAAACAAATGCCGCAATTATTAAAAAATCGAAAGCGCTGGTGAGTAATGACACCGGACTCATGCACATTGCTGAACAATTGGGTCACCCCTGCATTGCCCTACTAGGCCCAGCACCGTTTGGTTTTCCAAGTCGCCCTTCTACTTTAAAAATGGAACTTCCTTTATCCTGCCGCCCATGCAGCAAACATGGCCAAGGACCATGCGTGAATCCCATTCACCATCAGTGCTTGGTTGACATCAAACCATCGACTGTCGCACAAGAATTACTGAAATGGATTGGATAGTTTTTTCTTTTTACCGCTATTTGCTCTTACCTGGGATTTATGTCCTAGCGTGTTTGCTATCGCTATTAAAGCTAAAGAATAAACTATTTGAAAGTATTCAATTTAGGCTACGTAATGAATTTCACTACCGCCCAACATTCAATCCCGATCGACGTTCGGTTGGCATTCATGCGGCCAGTGGTGAAATTGAATACGCCTACCCGTTGATTCGAAAGCTTAAAGAGTCTCATCCTGATTGCAATGTTGTGGTTACGTTGTCTTCAATGTCCGTCCTAAAAGCGGTAATGAACCAACCGATGGTGGATGCCGTTGGACCAGCCCCCATCGATTTAGCTTGGCTAGTAAATCGTTTTTTAAAGAAATATAACTTCAAAGTTTTTCTATTCGCACGCACCGATGTTTGGCCCGAGATGAGTCTGCAACTCAGGCAGCGACAGACGCCAAGCTACCTTTTCTCTGCTACGTTTTCAGAATCAAGTGCAAACAAAGGCCAATGGCTGAATGCCTTAACCCGCTCAGCACTCAACAATTTGAATAAAATCATGGCGGTATCTGCAAGTGACAAAAAAAATCTAGAAGCCATTGGCGTAACGATTCCCATCGTTGTTTTGGGCGACACTCGCTACGACCAAGTCTTTTTCAAAAAATTGAATACAAAAAAAGATTTACCTAAAACACCAATCGATAAAAAAATATTTGTCGCTGGCTCAACATGGCCAGAAGATGAAGCGGTACTGCTACCAGCACTGGCCAATGCGGCGAACACATGGCGAGCCGTTATCGCGCCACACGAAGTAACCGAAGACACTCTGACTCGAATCGAACTTTATTTCTCGAAACAGAATATAAAGACAGCGCGATTTTCAAAAATAAAGAGCTTCGCCGACACTTGGAATATCTTGATCGTAGATCAGTACGGTTATTTATTCCATCTGTATGACTGGGCCGATTTAGCCTTCGTCGGCGGATCATTCAAATCCAAAGTTCACTCGGTAATGGAACCATTAAGCTTTTTCAAACCCGTGTGCGTAGGCCCTTTCCACACCAACAACCGCGAAGCCACAGAATTTGAAAAAATCCCGATGGGCTCGCATGCACATACCTGGGTTCAAACCATTCGTTCAACACCGGAACTAGAACAACTACTTCAATTTCATGCCCATCTTCCGTCCAACGAACACGATGCTCTAACAGCACAGCTCAAAGAGCTATTGCACACATACCAAAACGCCACCGACCGCACCCTAAACCAAATCTCATTTTGAGACGCCTTTAGGTGCAAGGGCTGTCGAAGTTTTTATAGGTGCGTCCGTAAAGTGTCATTTTTGTGGATTGGTGGGGTTTTGAGGGGCTGTATAACTCTACAACAGGTTTAAAAGGCCCTGTCTTTGCACATTTCTAAAGGCATGAGACGCTACGTGTTCTTTTTCTCTGTACTGCTGTTATTCTCTGTAAGTTGGGGTTTTGATTCTAAAAACAAAACTCGTAAAGAACCTTTGTCTAAAGTAAACACGCTCTCAACAAGCACGCCGTCTGGGCACCTAGGAACACCGGCTAATGAATCAAGCCTAAGATTGGGACTTCGCGCGACGAGCTACGAAAACCAATTCGCTAAAATGGACGTTTTACAATTAAAGCTAAACTACAATTTAAAATACTTTGTTAATCAATCTATCTACTTAAAACTTAATCCTATCGCCCGTTTACACTCTGGCCATGTTCAGAGCGTGGATGGTGCAGAATCACTAGATAATCGGCTGAGCATTCAACATGCTGCTGCCTACTACCAGTGGATGAAGGAAAGCTATGTCGCCGCAGGTATTTTCGATCAATACGACGTGTTCTCGATGTTACTCGTTGATGACACAATGGCCTTTATGGGTGGCCAAGCGAAGCAAAGTGTTGCCAATGGACCTTGGACATTTGGCGTTCAGGGACAAACGGTAATTCCAAATTCTCGCTCGGCAATCACCGACCAAAATCAAAAAGAGTCAACGCCGATGTTAAATTCAGTTGGGCTGACTTCGAACTGGGAAATTAACGATAAAAACGTAGTTCAGGCCAAAGCTAATTATTTCAAATTTTCGAATCTACCACTAAGCATCTCTACGGCCAGCGTAATTGCCGGCAATACGTCTGCAGATTCACGCGTATCCGATACAGAACGCGCATTTAAATATGAATATCAAGGGTTAGATGCCGACATATTTTTCAAACGCCGAGTTTATAAAGCGGCGTACCTATTAGGTAATGGCTCGTTCCTTGAAAACCAAGGCGCCCCGAAAGGTTTAAATCAAGCCTATCGCGTTGGCGGTGGTGCCGGCTACACAATTCTACCAAATCACGATATCGAAATAGCAGGCTACACATACCGCATCGAATCCGATGCAACTGTAGGTGCGTATGCGAACACAGATTACTTTGCCACAAATCACATGGGTCATGAATTCATAGCCTCATGGAAAAATGTAAAACAAAACTATCGAGTCACGTTCTATTTCAGTGACGCCAAACTTGTTGTTGAAAATCCAGCTCAATCTGATGAAAAAATGTACTTCTTACGCTTCGAGGTTTTGAATGTCTCTATCTAAGATAGCGTCACTCTCACTAGTATCCGTTCTTTTTCTGGCAGGTTGTAATTTACCTGACACTCAAAAGCGTACTGACGGCAGCGATGCTCAAGGCTCTTTCTTCGCGGACGAAGTTACAGGCAGTCTATTTAACGAATCCCTACACGAAAATATTTCTATTCCTAAAGAACGCACGTATGCAATGAAAGTTTGTATTCGCGACCTAAAACACAGCAAACCCGTTTCAAACCACCCATTTTTAATTGAAGAACTTAATCAAGAGTTAAAAACGGACTCTGGCGGTTGTTTAACCTGGAACGAAAAAGTCGCTTTTGAGTTTTTAACCGATCCCGTATTTATTAAGTTTGATCGAAAAATTAAATCAACTGGTTTGCACACTGGATCTTACAAAATCTCATACGCGATTAATCCTTGGGATACGGATAACTATCGCAATGCTATCGATTTATCTAAAAACAAAGTCGAACCGCTGGCCGCAAATGATGAAGTTAGCGAAAAATTGACCGGTAAATCCCAAAAACAGGCTTATGATCTATGGGCTGAAGACGGTCGTATGTTCGTAAATGACGAAACTATGGGTGATCTAAACAACAATTCGTACCAACTACGATATGATTTCAATTTAGCTCCGTATATTAAAACAAAAAAGACAAGCGGCGAAGACTCATCTTACACTCTGAAATCGGGTCTTTTTTCTGGACGAATTGAAATTATCCATCGCTATTTTGTGGGTGGCGAAAAAGAAAAAAACATGCACGAGATCCTTGCGAGCGGTAACTTTAGCAACGAAAAAATGTCCAAAGGTGTGCTGTCGTTTACAAAAATTCTAAAGTTTAAAGGTGGCCCACCGTCTCGGGGTAGTCTGTTCTTACGTTTATACTTGCAGCCAACTCATAGCGTGACTAACTTAAAACCATTCGTTGGGATCTTTCCAATTGGTGATTTCAGGGCTATCCGTTCAACTACGTTCTTAAAAATCTCTCCAAGTGATGTGTCGTTTAAGGAAATTGAAGCACAACTTCCTTTAAACAAAACCTATATGTCTCAGCCCAAATCAGGAAAAATCGGCGTAAGCGTAAGTGATGACATTGATGAAAACACGTCAGGTGCTCGCTCAGGTAAAGCCGACTCCGCGATTTCTGACAGTAATCTGGAAATTGGTTCAACGTTTAAAGCAATATTAAAACCGAACCATCGCAGAAAAATCACCTACCCAGTGCATATTTGTTTCACGAATAATTTAACTCAAGCGCCTATCTCTTTCCAGAACTTCAAAGTTAAGGGCTTTAGCTTGAACGAACAGGTTCCGGGCGAAAATCGCGAACTAACTCCCAGTATCAACTCCGGTTGCATCTATTGGACCGACTCGGTGGAATACGACATCTACGAGTGCCAAAAGTTTTTTAAAGGCTACGTAATTATTGAAAATCCAGACTATAACCTAAAAATGAAACGCTACTACTATATCAACCCTTGGGGTGCATACTTTGCCGCACACGATGAACGCGAAATAATGGATCCGAAGGACTTAAAGACTTCGTGTGACACGGAAAACCCAAAGCGTTCAGAAGTAGTGATCGAAGATCTGTCCATCAAAACACACGTGATGGATTACGATAGTTCTATCAACTCACTTTTAGAATTTAGCGCACCTAAGAAACTGGGTATCGAGCTACACCCGCACGTAAAAATTCCAAGTGATTTGGGAGCTGATTTCCAGTCGGCGGCAGAACCTTTAATTGATGGACCTTATTTACTTCGCGTAATGCTTACGAAGAACAAAAACATGTCAGAAAAGCCAATGATCATAGCGCAAGAAGACCTTCCGGTTATGCTCAGACAGGGAAAAGTGTACGCAGAATTCCCATTTCGTTTATTGGATCACCGCCTATTCTTAACCCGAAACACTATTTTTATTCAGTTACTACCTATCAAAGAAGATAAAGTAGTCGCCGATGAAGACTATAAAAATTTACGTCTTAAAAATCCGAACGAAAAAGTAGAGGATTTAATAAATAACGAGACGTCACTTTTATACCCAATCTTTTTTGAAGATATCGTAATGAACGGCGAAACCCATAAAACATTACGAACCTTCTCTGGTTCAGAATACACGAAACATATTTTGATCGAGACTTCAAATAAAGGCTCAAAGAAATTTGATTTCACAACACTAATTGCAGAATACAAAGCCAATTCGCAAAAAACGATAGACGAAAAGAACAAACGTGCAAGTCCTCAGGTTTACGCACAGGTCAACAAATACGACTATACCGACGACTCGAAGATCGGAAACTTGTCGTTTGCTGATGCCCTTAAAGCATCACTAACTAATCATAAAGTTACATTTGATAAGCGATCATCGGAACAACTATGCAAATACTGGTTTAATACCTACTGGAAAGGCAAATTGAATCTTGGCGAAATGTTGTTAAGTCGCGCGTGCACTAGCGCCGCAAACGGAAACATTAAGCACTTCTTTGATTTTGACCACGTTTTCTTTGTTAAATCAGTCGCAAGTTCCGAATACGTGGGAGCCGGGGCAGAAAAAGGAATCAGCCTAGGCACGTCGTTTTCAGTTAGCACTTCGTATAGCGAAAGCTTTACGAACTCGATGGGCGTCGGCGCAAAACTTGGCGTGGGTGCAGATATCGGCAAATTCGCTTCGGTGGGCGCAGAGATGTACTCTTCGATGGATTTTAGTCGATCGACTTCAAAATCGGATTCAAACTCAATTGGCCTTAGCGAAGGTTCAAATTTACTGGTAACTGAAAGCCGATTCAAAATTAGATCGACAGATTACCAGTACTGTCTAGCCATCAAACCAAACGCACGACTATTCCAACCTTCAAGCAAAGTCTGGTATTTACGCTTGTGGGATGGAGAAATAGACTATAGCCAATTTTTTAAATCGAATATTTCTGCCGATGAAAAACTGACATTAACTCAGCGTGGACTACTTGTGTGTCAATCAGCGCGCAGCACTCAACCGTTTGTTTTCCAAGAACAATACTACTGGGTCACTCAGCCTCAATCACAGAATGAAATTCAAGATCCGAACGACGAGAAAAATAAGATATTTACGATCATGATTCGTGGTAACCAAGACTACAACCGATTTAAGTATTACTTAACACAAAAGTGGAAACACCCGGCAAATGCAGCAGTCACTGCGGATTCGCCAGATTATTTGAACAACCTTATTCAAATGCAAGGCTGGAAAATTTCACCTCCAGGGGCGCATATATATAGGGAGCAATAGAACCCGGCTTTCTGTTTCCGCTAAGTTTTCTGTTTAATTTAGAATTGATTCTACTTTTTTGACCGCTGAGTCTGCGCTGATTGACGTCATGCAGATGTGGGTTTTTATTGGGCATTCGTTGTGCCCGTGCGAGCCGCATGGGCGACATTTAAGCTGGTTGTTTTCCATCACAAAGACTTGGTTTCCCCATGGGCGGTAGCCAAAATCTAATACCGTTGGACCAAAAAATACCAAAATCTTTTTTGCTAGAAGCGCAGCTAAATGGGCCGAAGCGCTGTCGTTTGCAATGACCAGTTCACAGCGATGTAGAATTAGAATTGATTCCCAAACTGTGGATTTTCCGATGGTATTGATTAGGTTTGGCTGTGGTCCTACCTTTTCCATGATGGCGTCACCGTAGATCTCTTCACCTGGGCCACCCATTAAGATTACTGAATGGTTTGCTTTTAAAAGCTGCTGCACTAACGATGCGAAATGGTCTACTGGCCAGCGCTTGGTATTCCAAACACTTCCCGGAAAGACCGCAATGTGTTTAGATTTTTGAGGTAACGACTGAAGCTGCGCAATTAATGCCGGTTTAATTTCCTGACTTGCCGATGGCAAATTCACATGGGGAAAATGCGCCCACTTAGGAACCTCAACCATATGTTGATGATCTAGTTTTGCATTGTAGTTACGACACTTAGATTCTGCCTGAAAGAAATCTGCAAAGACGCTATCGACTAATGCTAATAGCTGAATGATTCTTAGAGGCTCAGGCAATTCCAGATTTCGCTTCACTTTCTTATCAAAACCAAGAAAGTTAAAACCTAATGAATAACCAATACGGCAGGTGGCATTAATTTTTAGAGACAGTAAATAAGTTCGAAACGATCGGTGAATACAGAACAGATAATCGACTGGCTGCTGATTGATAGCATTAGCTACAGCCGAGTACGCATCACTCGACCCTTTTTGCACTTCAAAAATCTCATCAACTAAGTTCAACTTTAAAAAGAAATCACCAATCCCCTTTTTGCAGACTAAACCTATTTTTGAGTGGGTGAATTTTTGCTTGAGTAAAACTAAGAATGGAATCGTTAAAACTAAATCACCTAAAAACGCAGTGTTGATAACAACAATTCGTTTGTATGCTGATTCTTTAGTAAACGGAACGGGTTGGTGGTGATTCATTCTTTTCTTTACAGAGAGGCATCACGGATCAACGAAGTCTCTTTTTCCTTGTTGTTTTCACTTTCGATGTCCTGAGCGTCGGCCCAAGTCATTAAGTGCTTAATAAACTGATCCGTATCGGCATGATCATAGCACATTCTCTCTTTACTACAATCCCTCTTCCAACACGGACTGCACGCAAAGTCAGAGTCAATAGCCGCGCCTTTACCATAGAACTCAACTTCATGAGCACACGTTGGTCCAAACCAAGCGAGCGTATACTTACCAAATGCAATACCTGCATGCATCGCAAACGAATCGCCACTGATCAGAACATCCACTGCCGCGATACTTTGCAGTCCATCCCGCAATCCTTTCTGCGTATCCGAAAGGATCACATCGGGATGATGATTATGTATTTCATCATTAATAGTTGTTTCATCTTTTCCACCCAGCAGAACGATTTGCGCATCAGGAAACGAGGCTTTAATTTGACCAACAAGTTTTATCTGTGTCGGGGTCGACATTTTCTTATACGTAATCACATTTCCACAGCCTGTGTTGATACCAATTAAGTACTTCTTGCTGCCTAACCATAGCTGCCGACGTTGCTCGCACCCGGCCTGCTCTAGCTCGGATAAATGCAGCCAATATGGCTCAAAATTAAATTCAAAACCACACGTTTCAAATAACAGTTGAATTTCTGATTTCTTATTTTCAAAAAACTTCTTTTGATTCGATAGGCCTAGAGTCCATAACTCGTGAGCATCTTGATCCACAGGTTGAATACTGCCCGTAATTGGATTTGCCGAAAAACCTTTGATCGCTTTCACATTTAAAAATGGCAGCAAGCCCGCCGTCTTTAAATCTTTATCTAGCGCATACACGGTTTCAAATGAAAATGCCTTCAGACTCAATAACGATTCAAAACTGAGTTCCAGAATTTTATCAATGGCCGGATGAAACTTTAAAATTTCATGACTTGGTCGTTCCGTCAGCCAAACAACATAACTATCAGGATTTAGTTCTTTAATTTTTCTAAGCAATGCGGTCGAACGCACCACACTACCCATCGCGCCTAAGTGAATAACTAATATCGCTTTATCGACAGTAGAGTAACTATGACAGCTTTCACCACACGACGTGTTTTTAGAACATGGCTTGTAACCGTTGAAATGACGGCAATTAACAGCACTCATGTTTTTATTTTATCAGATGTTCGAACAGGGATGAGTCTAAATAAAAGACTTCATGACGTTGTGATAGTCCAGCGCCTTTTGTCGAGCCTTTGCCGCGAAATCCGCGCCTTTGCTTGCGTATATAATCGATCGAGAGGCATTTACGATAATACGTTTATTCTTTAAATGCTTCGCGGTTTCTAATATTTGATTTATATCTCCGCCTTGCGCCCCTAGACCAGGGATCAAAAGTGGTAAATCTGGATCCATCTGACGGATCTGTTTCAAGGCATCAATGTACGTACCGCCAACCACTAAGCCTAAGTTACTTTTCTGATTCCACTCTTTAGACACTTTACGCGCCAGGTGTTTATACAAAGGTTCCTCGCCCTGAGTTCCCATGATCGGTAAATCTTGAAAATCACCGCCGTGGGGATTTGAAGTCTTGCACAACAAAAATAACCCTTTGTTTTCATATTCCAAAAAGGGAGTAATCACGTCTTTACCCATATAGACATTAAGCGTGACACTATCCGCCCGATAGCGATCAAATGATTCACGCGCATATTGCTTAGCCGTTGAATCAATGTCACCCCGTTTGGAATCTAAAATAGTTACCACATCAGGATACGTGTCATTCAAATACTCAAAGGTCATTTCTAAATCGCGCTCAAAGCCTTCTGCCACATAATAGGCATTCTGAGGTTTGTAGGAACAAACCAGGTCGGCGGTCGCATCAATAATTTCACGATTAAATTCAAAGAAAGGATTTTTTTTGCCGGAAAGAGCGTCCGGCAAAGACTTCAAGTCGGGATCTAAACCAACACACAGAAACGATTTATTTTTCTGTGTGATATGATCAAGTTTTTCGTAGAAGTTCATTAACCGGTGATATTTCTATTTAAGAAATCAACGATAGAGTCTTTTGGTTGGTTACCAACAAGTTGGCCAACTTGCGAACCACCTTTAAATAACAACATTGCTGGGATACCGCGGATATTGTACTTTGACGGTGTCTCTTGATTTTCATCAACATTCAATTTTACGACTTTAACTTTACCGGCCATTTCCCCTGCGATTTCTTCCAATTTAGGACCTAACGCGCGACAAGGACCACACCACTCAGCCCAAAAATCTACTAACACAGGTGTGTTAGAGTTAAGCACGTCTGTTTCAAAAGAGCTGTCAGTTACTGCATTTGTAGTTGAACCCATAGATTCATCCTCCGATACCCCAACAATAATCCTTTATAATGTCGTTGTCCATACCTGGGATCAGCGCGCATAAAAGTGGCTCAAAACTGAGCAAATTCTTCAAGCATTAGTCTTTTTTAGTTTTAAAAAGCTCGGTCACGAACTCACGACGGACTTTATCATGATCCTCTAAATCGTCAGTATTCCAGTCCTTTTTTAAATCGTTAAGCTGTTTTTTTGCCTTCACTTTTTTAATTGTGGATTCAGGGTAAAGATGAAGCTCTTTCGTCATCTGAGCGTACTTCTTCATTTTTTCGCTGAGTTCTAAAGCGCTGTTCGCAATTTCATCTTTGATTTGCTGGCCAATAACATTAAAATCCAAAACCTCTGCCGGCTCGACTGCTGGTTTTGTAGGCGCTATTTTAGCCTCTGTCGCTGCTTTTTCGGCCGCCAATCGCGCTTCAACTTCTTGTAGAGATTCTCCTTTTAACTCGCTGATAAGAGCAGCAAAAGGATCCACGTCACTTTGTTTTTCAACAGGGGCTTCTTGTTCCGACTCTACGTCAAAGAAACTTTTTTTCTGGGCGCGCACGGGCTCAGCACTAGCGGCTTCAGCAACAGTCATTGCGTTACTATCGGCCTCAACCTCCGCCTTCGATTCTTCAGCAGTAGATGATGGCACGGCCTTATCTGTCCCAAAATTTTCAAGTTCACCTTGAATATTTTGGATCATTTTCAATGTATCCGAATCGTAGGAAGCAAATGCCAAATCATCATTTCGATCTTTAGCAAAAGATTTTGCTAACTTTTCAATGACTTGTTTTTCATCCATCTTCAAAAGTTTGCATATAATTTGAATCAATCGAATTACAGAGATCGGGGATTCCAACAACATATCCATACGCATACGGATCAATTCTTCCGCAGCCAGCTCATAACCTTTAGGAAAAATCAAAACTGACTTACCTGTCCAGCGATTCATGTCTTTAAGTTTCTTTCCTACGCTGAGAGAGTTTACTCTTTGCGTATTGCCGAAACCTACTAAAATTTCAGGATTAAATGCGACGATTTGATCTTTAACTGTGTATTCGTTTGTTAATCCGATGACGTCGAAACCACACTTCTTTAAAGAAAGTTCCGTTGCATTCAGCTCAGCAAAATCGTCATAGACAAGCAGTATTTTACTCATTAAGTTTATAATATTAGTGAGGTTTTAGGTATTCAATGGTTCTCTGAAAGAACCTCAAACGAGTGGGACAATGGTCTATGCCAGTATTTAGAGGAAAAAAAGCAATTCAGTATATCTTTTTTGAGATGGTACCTAGCTTTCTCTTGGGCCTGCTTGTCTTTATTTTTGTAATCCTTATGTTTCAGGTTTTACGACTGACCGAATTCGCGCTCGTTCACGGTGTCGAGACACAGACATTAGCTGAAATCGTAATGTATATTTGCATATCCATGTTGCCGATTTTGTTCCCAATGAGTTTGCTGTTTTCAATTTTAATTACCTATGGCCGACTCAGCCAGGATTCTGAAGTTATTGCCATGAAAGCCAGTGGCTTATCGATGACAACAATCATGGCACCCGCACTGGTTCTAGCTATGATTGTTTCCGTAGTTTCCGGACAAACTTCTTTTGAACTCGCGCCTTGGGGAAATCGTCAATTCGAAGTATTATTTACGAAACTTGGAAACACAAAGGCCTCTGCAACTGTTAAAGCAGGTACTTTTTCTGAAGGTTTTTTCGATTTGGTTGTCTACGCCAACGACGTCGACACCAACACGGGTGCACTAAAAAACTTATTTATTTACAACGAACGTGATACCGACAAACCGATTACGATTATCGCAAAACGAGGCGAAATTATTCCCGACCCCAGCAACCCAGGCCACCGCGTTCTGCTTCGCCTAGAAAATGGCGACATCCATCGAGGGGGCGAAAGTCACACAAAAATCAAATTTTCTACGTACGACTTACAACTCATAGATCCTGTAAAAAATGAATACAAAGAAAAATCCCCACAATCGATGACTCTCAATGACCTCTACCATTTAAAAAATGATGAAATGCAACGTAAAGAAGATCGAAATATTTTCGTTATCGAATTCCACAAGCGATGGGCTATTACGATTCTTTGCTTTGTGTTTGCGTTAGTCGGTGTCGGCTTAGGTATCGAAGCCAACCGCCGCGAACAAAAAACGAGTGGTTTTGTTTTATCAATCATTGTGATTATTATTTACTGGATTTTATACGTCAGTTTTGAGGGCATTGCCCGCTCAAACGCACTACCCGCGCCTGTTGCGATCTGGACACCCAACTTTCTATTCGGGGTGTACGCTCTGTATTTATTAAAGAAACAAGTTAGATAGTTTTTTTGATATAGTCAGATAAGGTAAAATAGAGCGATGCAGTAGCTTCCTTACCACCACCGTCGTCCGTGACGACATCGCCCCTCCCTTAACATTAATTAAATCTAATCTGTTAAAATTTATCAAAGACTTTTTTAATAGTTTTTAATTTTTTTTTGAAGTTGGCTTATTTTTTTAGCAATCCAATAGGTTAGCCGGCTAGATTGCATCTGATCGCCAGCGACAAGCCGAGTTGCCGCTAAAAGTTTATGCATTTTTTATTTCTACTATAACCAAAAGCTCAGGTCATTTGATTCGGTCAACAGATGAGCCCCTAATTTTAACAGTTGAAGGCTTCCCCGAAAACTCTCATCTAGCGGGTGCCCGGGAACAACGAATACATCCCTCCCCATCTCTAACGCGCGATGGGCCGTAATCAGCGTGCCACTTTTCTCACGAGCCTCCACAACGATAGATACCTTACCTAGCGCTGCGATTAGCCTATTTCGATAGCTAAAATGATGCTTTCGCACAGCCAAATCATCACTAAACTCACTTATCAAACAGCCACCATTCTTCAGGATATCTTGACTCACTGTTTGAAAACATTTGGGGTATAAATTCCCCAGCCCAGAAGGCAACACAGCAATCGTTGGCATTTTCAAATCAATGCTGGCCTGATGCGCCAACTGATCCACACCGATCGCGCCCCCACTCACCGATACAAGATCATTCTGCGACAAGATAGATCCCAATTCTTTTCGCAACCACCACAATGTTTTTTGAGAGGGTTGCCGGCTCCCTACCACTGCGATTTTATCTCGCATCCAAACTGGCTCACCTAAAAAACTTAAAACGAGAGGTGGATCTAAAATTTGCATAAATTCAGCGGGATAATTGGGTTCTCCATAACGAAGACGCTTTAAACGCGTTTCGTAAAAGGGCGGCTTTTCACTATTTATCAATTCAAGGGTTTTAAAAATAATTTCGGAATCTAACTCTGTAAGTGCATTCAGGATATCATCATAGTGATTGTGCGGATAACGTGACAAAATTTCTAAAATTGAATCTTGAATGGGAAAGTACTTACTTTGTTGAGACAGAAAAAACAAGAAAGGATAAATCGGCGACATGGTTTAGATTGCGTAGCAGGTTCTAAACCATCCAAATACAACTAGGTTTTGAATTAAAAAACGATATCCGAACTAGAACTCTTCTACTGGCGCTTCCTCTACTGTGGGTTCTGGCGAACTTTCAGGGTTAGCTGCTGATGAATCGTTCAGTCCCTCATCGACCTTCGTCGATTGTGGAACGAACTCACCACCTTCAGCCGACGCGACGATATCATTTACCGATATATCATCAAAAATATGCGAAATATACCCAATAGAATAATTAGACGTCGTATCCACAATTACGACCGAACCCACTCGTTGAGGGTTTTCCTTAACCAATGATTTTAGATGGCGACGACGGCCTTCCAAATCTTCATACACTGGCAATTTCATATTGGCCTGATAGCCCCCGGCCGAACCTTGATCAATAACGACGAAACTACCTTGCCCCACGATTCCATAGTCAGACAAATTACCAATGATGCGTCCTCTGCCCGCTGTCGTTTCCGTTAGCGCATCTGATAATTTAAATGTTTTCATTTTCCCAGGCACTACAATAGAACCCGAAGCTACTAACGTATTCGATTTTACAACCAGCGCTCGGTAGACATTTTCTTCTGAATTAACCTTACCTAGAATCTTTACTTCGCCTTCGGTTTCGTACACTTCAACATTGTAGGGCCTTTCGATAGTATCTGCCTTCAATTTTTTTCCTGGTCCTAGCACCGTATAGGGACCCTCAGGCTGAGCATCAAATTTAATATAAATAAACTGTCCATCGCCGGCCGAACGAAAATCATTCTTAATCTCAACTACAGTCCCAACTTGCGCAATTGGCTCTTCTGACAAATAAAACTCTTGAGTGACTTTTGTTTCCAGCGGGGCAGTATTGTGCTCTTCGACTAGGACTTCAATATTTTTCTTAATACTGACCACTTCATCACGGAAAAACTTCGGCAGCTTAATTCCGCCTTCGGCGATGTGGGTATCTTCAGGAAGATCGTCGTCTTTTTTATCTGGAATCACAGGAGCGGACACATCCGTCTTTGTCGCCTGAGCCCCATCGGTAACTGGTTTTTCTGCACTATTATCCGTCGCTAAAGTCGGTGTTGCCTTTGAACTACCCTGATAGAACTTAATTTTCATATCCGGAAAAATCACGTGAGGATTATAAATTAAATCTTTATTTAACGACCACACCTTTGGCCAATAAAACGGATCTCCAAACAATGTGCCCGAAATATCCCATAGAGTATCGCCCTTGTTCACAATATAGGTGTCGGCGGTTCGCTTTCCAACTACCTTTTCCCAGTTTTGTTCCGAGGTGCTAGTTTTATGAAACTTTGAATAGGTACGGGTAAAACGCTCTTCCTTCTGATGAGTGTCGTCCGGAGATGGCGATTTAACTTCTAAATTTGAAGGCGTAGGCTTGAACTCTTCAATTTGTGGTGCCGCAGTCGGTGGTGCGGCCGCAGGCGGAGCGGTCGGAGCCGCTTGTTGAGGAGCCACTGGTTCTATCGGAGCCACGGGGTCGACTGGCGGCGCCTCTGGAACCGCGTCGTCCAAATTAGGAACCTGGATCGTGTTATCGGTAGGCACATCCAGTGTGGAATCCGTTGGCAACGGGATATCATTGGGATCAAGAGTTAGCTCACCCTCTTGAGCCTGCAACAACAAACTAACTAAAAGCAATAATAGTACGTTACGTTTTAACATCATCTTACTAATTTCATCTCGGTTTCAGCACGGAAATATTCCGGAGACTGAGGGTGCTTACGACGGATTTCGTTGAATATCGCTAGGGATTGATTGTTCAAATTCATACTACGATACGCCATGGCTTTGCCGAACTTCGAAGCAACAACCTTATTACTCATCGGGAACTCAGAAATCACACGCTGGAAGTAACCAACTGAGTCTTTATAATTTTTTTCTTCTAAAGCCATCTTTCCGGCTAAATAATAAGCATTATCCAAGAAAGGACTTTTAGGAAATTTCTTTGAGAATCCTTTAAGACGGATCGAAAGATTTCTATATTTTCCCGCTTGATAGTCAGAAATTATTTCTGAGTAGTACTCTAAATCTGATTTTGAATCTTTGATACCTTCAAGCTCTTTTACAAGGTCATCGTAATTGCTTGTGCGTGTCTTATTTACGACAGCCGCTGAAGTTAACGCTCCAAACACACCCAAAATTAAACACGCTTTTCTAATCATTTAGACCTCTCCAGAATGCTCATCCAAATTATGACACGTAAATAAAAATGACATCAAGAAAAGTTATCCACAAAAAATGTTATCAACTCATTGTTCTGGACCTTGGACCATAGTATTTTCAAGGATTTGAGCCATTTGCTGCAATTCTAGTCATACTTTATTTAGAGTTTTTATTTGCTCAAAAAACAGGAAATCCGAGAAATAGTCCGTAACAGGTTTTCAGTATTTTTCCTCTATTTTTGGCAAAAAACAGCGGCGCCTTACTTTGCATGTCAGCGACCCTCATGATTATGATTCTTCCTTTTGTTCTTTTTTTAAGCATTCACTTTAAAATCGACGTCATGAAACCTCTTGAGCCACTGTCTGGAACGCTCCATCAGCAGTGCGTGAGCTGGTTTTCCGTAAACTCTGAAACAATATCAAGTTCATATGATTTAAGTCGTTCGTTTATTTGTGGTCAAAAGGTCACACGCACTTCACAAAAACACACCCTTCAGAAAAGCGGTCTCTATCATGCGATTGTTGTGTCCGGTGGACACTTCATTTTTTTAGAATCTGTCTTAAAACGCTTATTTTGGCCTGCATGGCTGCGATTTATCTTACTCGGCCTATATTATCTGATGACCGGCTTACAAGCTCCTGGCTTGCGCTCTTTGATGCAAATGATCGCAACGTGCTTGTGTAACCGTTATGGAAAACACCTCAGCACAATGGCGCTCTGTTTTTATTCAGGTCTATTATGTCTAATTTTATGCAGTCCGCTGTGGACCTCTCTCAGCTTTTGGCTCAGCTTTGCAGTTTCACTCTCTTTGAGCGTTTCCAACGAATTATTACCGCGCTCGCCGTCGAGCCTAAATACGCTACTCCCCATGTCCTTAATCTATCTCTTTTTATTTCCATTTAATTTCCTACACGGCTACGCGCACCCGCTAAATCTGATCCTTGGAATGCTGCTGCTGCAGCCGTTCTGCGGCATTTTATTGAGCTCGGCCGGCTTGATAATTCTGGGACGAATTTTAAATAGTGACGGACTGTTTGATTTAAATTATCAGATCAATCGATATCTGTTTTTATTCTTAGAAAAGTTCACACTCGTGATTCCTGAAAAAAGCCACGGCCATTTATCGTTATTTTACTTATGGTTATATTTGCTTGCACTAGTCGCCCTAGTACACGTGTTTATCATTTATTTCCGACGGGACACGATTCGTGAATAAACTAGTTTTAACATTCATTTTTATTCTCTCGGCACAATCCATTTCAGACGAGTGGGTCCACGCAAAGACACCAAAAAAGAAAAGGCGCCCAGTTATTCACAGCGCGCCTTTCATTAAGATTTACGGAAAACGTAAGATCTATAATTAATCTTTTACTATTACACTTTGTACGGACGGTATTCCATGTGCAAATCACGAGCTACTGGCTCATAACAAACGTAACCGTTGTACACATTTAGACCTTTTAATAACGCTTTGTCTTTAGCTACAGCGTCTTCTACGCCCATAGCGGCTAACATTGAACCGTATTTCAAAGTCACATTTGTTAATGCATATGTCGATGTTCTTGGAACAACGCCTGGCATGTTAGGAACGCAGTAGTGAATAACTCCATCGATTTCAAATGTAGGATTTTGATGAGACGTTGGACGGCAGGTTTCGATACAACCACCTTGGTCAACCGCAACGTCAACAACAACTGAACCTTTAGACATTTGCGATACTAATTCTTTGCTTACAAGCATTGGCGCTTTTTGACCAGTGATCAAAACGCCGCCGATTAGCAAATCACATTCACGAACAGATTCTTCGATGTTTTTAACATTCGAGAAAAGAGTTTGAGCACGGCCTTGGAAAATATCATCTAGGTACTCTAAACGAGCCGTATCCACATCCAGGATAGTAACGTTAGCACCTAGGCCCATGGCCATTTTAGCCGCGTTAGTTCCTACAACACCACCACCGATGATGGTCACTTTACCTGGTTTAACGCCAGTTACGCCGCCCATTAGGATACCTTTACCACCGTGATCACGTTGTAAATAGTAAGCACCGATTTGAGTCGCCATACGACCAGCGACCTCAGACATAGGTTTTAATAATGGAAGTGAGCGATCGGCTAATTCGATAGTTTCGTACGCCACCGCTTTCACTTTTCTTTCGGCAAGAACTTTAGTTAATTTAGGTTCAGCTGCTAAGTGAAGATATGTGTAAAGAATTTGGTTCTCACGCATTAAATCGTATTCATCAGGAAGTGGTTCTTTCACTTTCATGATCATGTCTGCTTTTTTGTATACGTCAGCTTTAGTGTCGATGATTTTCGCACCCGCTTTTTCGAACTGTTCATTTGTAATCAAAGATCCAACACCCGCATCTTTTTCGATGATGACTGTGTGGCCTTCTTTTACAAATTGCTTTACGCCCGCTTCAGTAATACCAACGCGGTTTTCGCTAATTTTGATTTCCTTAGGTACCCCAACTATCATAAGTGACCCCTATTTTTTCTTAGTGGCTTTTTTAGCCGTTTTCTTTTTAGATGTTTTAGCTGTGGCTTTACCTTTTTTAGTTGCCTCGTAAGCTTCTTTTCCAGTTTTGCCAGACTTAACTAGGTCTTTAATCTCTTGCGCTCTTTTTTTATTCATTAGCTGCTCCTATTAGTGCTTTAAAATTTATTTTTTTGAAGTCATATCATCGTAGATAAGTAGCTCTAAATCAACTGCCGCGTCTTGCGTCCTGCGCAAAACAGCCAGAGGCAGTGGGGTGACCTAGCTCAACGCCCAAGACGAAAATTTCTTCACTTCCTCGGAAATATCCGCTCCTAATTCAACGTAACGATATTTATCCTTGGATGTCTTGATTAATTGAACCAGCTTGTTCATCAAATCATGACCCGCTTTATGAAGAACCACATGCCCCATTAGAGGCATTTCTAAATTTACAAGGTCACCCAAAGCATCCAGACACTTGTGACGAACAAACTCATCTGGGAACCTTAAACCACCTGGATTCAAGATTTTCTGATCATCTAAAACGATCGCATTATCCATGCTGCCGCCTTTAGCTAATCCTTTGGATTGTAACAATTGAACGTCTTTTAAAAAACCAAACGTCCGCGCGGGAGCTAATTCCCGTGCATACGATGATTCGTTCACATCAATATCGATTTTCTGCATTCCGATTGCAGGATGAGGAAAATCGATCGTTACGCTTAAACGTAAGCCATGATAAGGCAGAACGTACGCCTGCTTATCGCCTTCAGATAAAAAGATAGGTTCTTTGATATAGCAGTATTCACGTGGCTGATCTTGCTCGATCACGCCCGCCCTTTGAATGGCATTGTAAAATTCAATCGAACTCCCATCACAGATAGGAATTTCTGGGCCATCTAATTCAATAATTAAGTTATCAATACGAAGTGCGGATAAGGCAGAAAGGCAATGTTCAACCGTAGCGACCGTAAAGTGAGAGTTACCAATAGACGTTTGGTACGACGTCGCTTGAACATTTTCGCTGGTTACTTTTAACGATGGCTTTCCTGGCAGATCAGCGCGAACAAAGTGTACGCCCGTATCAATGGGAGCTGGACGAAACGTCAACGAGCAACGATCACCCGAGTGAATGCCGACGCCTTCTACGATTGCTTTTGTACGAATTGTCTTTTGTAAAAACATAAGTCCCGCCGAGGCTAAGTTGAAACGTTAAAAAGTGTCTTTTTCGCAAAGTCAGTTAGAATGCGGCCACGAGGCGTTTTTTGAATAAAACCTTCTTGAATCAAGAACGGCTCAAACACATCCTCTAACGTGTCCTTATCTTCACTCAGTGCGGCTGACAAGGTCTCAATACCCACCGGTCCGCTGTTATATTTTTCATAGATTAAAGTCAAAAGTTTTCGATCCATCATGTCTAGCCCTAACTTATCTACACCCAAGCGATTAAGTGCATTTTCGGCTAAAGATTCATCGACAGATCCATTTCCTTGAACATCCGCAAAGTCGCGAACGCGCTTAAGTAAACGATTCGCAATTCGAGGCGTCCCACGACTACGACGCGCAATCTCTTCTGCGCCGTCTTCGGCCAGATTCATTTTCAACAAACCTGAATTACGATTTAGTATTTTTTGCAAAGATCCACGGTCATAAAACTGAAGTCGCTCTACGATACCAAAACGATCACGGAAAGGAGCATTCAAAGCCCCTGCACGCGTCGTAGCTCCTACTAATGTGAATGGGCTTAACTGAAACTTCATTGATCGAGCCCCAATTCCATCACCAGTTACGATGTCGATGTAATAATCTTCCATCGCTGAATATAGGTATTCTTCCAACGTTCGGTTCAAACGATGAATTTCATCAATAAACAACACAGAATAGGGTTTTAGGGATGTTAACAAACCAGCCAAATCACCTTTTTTTTCAATGGA
Source organism: Bdellovibrionaceae bacterium UBA2316 (assembly GCA_002345205.1). GTDB lineage: Bacteria > Bdellovibrionota > Bdellovibrionia > Bdellovibrionales > Bdellovibrionaceae > UBA2316. The sequence goes on from DDVI01000127.1 coordinate 23,624, forward strand.
AGGCGCGGAGGCCATTTTAAAATCGACACCGAATTCGTTCGCAATAATTCGCGATAGCGTCGTTTTGCCTAATCCAGGTGGGCCATATAACAACACGTGATCGAGTGGCTCTTTACGTTTTTTGGCGGCTTGAATGTAGACACTCAATTTATCTTTGATATCATCCTGGCCTGGAAAATCAGAAAATTGTTGAGGACGCAGTTCGTTTTCCCACTTTTTCTCTTCTTCGTATGATACGGATTCCAATATTCTTTCCATAACTTCCTACACCTGAGTTAATTTAGCCAAGCCGCCACGTATAGAATCTTCTACCGATAATTCTTTAGGTAACTGACTGACGTACTCATCTACCAATTGCGGTTTAAATCCTAAGTTAACCAAAGCCGACGATACTTGCTGACGCTGCTGTGATGTTTCTACGGCTTTTTCTTGAACGCGAACTAATTTACCTTTTAGACTTAAAATAATTTGTTCCGCTGTCTTTTTACCTACGCGAGGCAGTTGCGATAGCGCTTTTGCATCAGAGTTTTCAATCAGCTCAACGAGTTTGTCATACGGAGCTCCTGATAAAATACCGATCGCCATTTTAGGACCCACACCATTCACTTTCAAAAGCGACAGGAACAGGTTTTTTTCTTCACGATACTGGAACCCAAACAGAGTCAGCGCATCTTCACGAACATGGGTATAGATCCACATCGAAATTGTTTTATTCATGTTTTCTGAAATTTGCGCAATCGTTTGTAAAGAGGCGTATATTTCATATCCAACACCCTGCACGTCCAAAATAAAATATTCTGGTTGCAGCTCGACAACTTCGCCCCTTAGAAAACCTATCATGAAATCCCCTACCTATTAGTTCTGTTTGGCTTGACTGATCACCATGTTCGCTTTGTGAACGCAATGATGATGGTACGCAAGTGCTAACGCATCCGAAGCATCTAGAAAATCAAAGTGATTAATCCCCAGCATAAACTTCAGAACTTCAGCCACTTGGATCTTATCCGAACTCCCCGAGCCTGTAATCGTTTTTTTTACTTCCCGCGGGGTATATTCATAGACCATACAGCGGCTTTCCATGGCTTTAGCGATGCAGATGCCGCGGGCGTGGCCTAATTTAAAGGCCGAATCTGGGTTTTTCCCCAAAAACAGCTTCTCTACGACCACGATATTCGGTTGGTATTTTTTTAAAATATGATCCAACTTCTGTGAAAGTAATAATAAGCGATCATTAAAACTCAGCGAACCCGTTTTTAATTGTATTATACCATGCGAGACCGCGCGCGGTTTATCTTTTGAGGTGTCAATAACACCAAAACCAGTAATTTGTGAACCGGGGTCAATCCCAAGAATAATGGACATTCTTGGATTCAACCATCTCGGCGGTTTTTTGGCAAAATCCTTGAAACATTTATGACTGAGTGTAGTATAAAAATATGGCGAACTACCCAAAAGACATAATTGAAAAGTATCGAGGTGTATTAAAAAAGACACCGGATTCCCAAGTCTTTGCCCCGCTCGCTGAAGCCTATCGCGAAAACGGCGAGATCGACCTAGCTGAAAAAGTATGCAAAGAAGGACTACGCCGCCACCCCAGCCACGTCAGTGCCTGGGTCATTTTAGCGAAAATTTTAAAGGACAAAAAAAATTGGGATGAAGCTATAAAAGCGTTGACTCAGGCGTTGAAATTGTCGGGTAGCAACATTCTAGCACACCAGCTGATGGGCGAATTATACCTTGAGAAACGTGATACTTCGAAAGCCATAAAGTCGTTCAAAATGGTGTTGTTACTAAACCCTCACCACGCAAAGGTGAAAAAAATTTTAGAGCGAATTGAAAGCATGTCCGCACGTGATTTCCAAGACGATCTGTTCGAATTTAAAAAGCTTTCTATTTCCCCAGATTCCGCGTCTGCTCTGAGTTTAGAGGGCACACGTAGTCAAGTTATCGAACCCAACAAACCCGAGTCCGATTTAGTTTATCAGCGCACTCTGCAAAGAATTATTTCATTGGTGGATGCTTTCATTGCCCGAAATCAGCTCAAACAAGCTTCGACCTTACTGGATAACAGTTTACGCGACTACCCTGAGGATAAAGATTTATTGTACCGCCAAAAAGTTTTGAAAACGCGGGCTCAGCCCAGCTTTATTGTCACTGAAGCCCAAGAGGACGAACAGCGGGCATCGATTCGCAAACAGTCAAAGCAAGCCAAACTAGATAAACTGAATCGCATTCTTCAGCGCATTCACGATTTTCGATAATTTTAATTTAAATCTTTAGAACGTTCCAAAAGACAAATGGAATGCATACTCGCCTTTATCTGTTGGGCGGCGATCTAATTTTTTTCCAATTTCCATATTTAAGGCACCCACAACAGTATTGTATCGAAGTCCGATGCCTACCGAATCACGATAATCATCCTGAAAAACTAAGTCTTTAATTTTCACAGAACCACCGTCGTAGAAAATACCACCATAAAAGTTACCGTAAATAGGGAACCGAACTTCTGATTTAAATAAAAATTGTTGAGCATTGGTTTTTAAGATGTAGTTATTTGTTTTCATTCCTAAATCGGTATCGTTTGGCAATACTTCTTGAGAACCATATTCCAAACCGCGAATCGTAGAACCTCCACCCAAAATAAAACCTTTCTTTGAATACGGCACACCACCGCTCGGATCTTTATTTAGATTTTCTAGGTAGCCATAGCGGAAGTTATGCGCCCACACCCAGTTTTTCACCACGGGCCAATAGTGAGTGAACGATCCAGTGAAGCGATAATATTCGATTGTAGCCGAACTTCCCAGCTGTGGACTTGCGTACTCTAAACTTAAACGCGAAAAGATGCCTGTCGTTGGCAAGAACGGATTATCGCGGAAGTCGATATCTATAGTAGGACCAATCGATGCAATATTTTGCGAGTTAATCGATTGATTGGTTTCATTAACACCCAAGGTGTCTCTATTGTCTCGTAAATAGAAATCGCGATATTGTTCCAAATTGTATACATCAAAAATACCCGTTATATGCGATGTGATGTCTTTCTCTAATGACCAAATATACTGATTACTTTCGACTCCTTGCTTGTCATCGGAAATACTGACGTAACGTGCGCGAGATACGTTCACGCGACCACGCAAACGAGAACTAAACAAGTACGGCTCGACGTAGCCAAAAATGACTTTTAACTCGGGGTATTTAATATCGGCGATATTATAATTACCTTCTAAACGCGCAGAAATACCACGACCTGTCCCTGCTAAATTACGATAGCCAACACCAGCATATCCACGCAATGTACCACTTCGTTCGTTCGTTGCTCCGGCACCTAAAGTAAACGTTCCCGGCTCGCGTTCTGTGACTTTAACAACCACTGTTCTATCGGCTTGACTCGTACGCTGCTCCAGAGTTCTAATTTCAACAGTTCCAAAGTAGCCCGTTTTTTGAAGTCGCAAAATTGACTCTTCGATCTTTGCTGGAGTTAAAATATCTCCGCGACCAAATTCTAATTCGATGAATATGATTTCGTCTTTTGTGTATAAATTGCCTTCGGTGGCGATACTCGCCACACGAACTTTCGGGCCTTCGTAAATTCGATACACCAAATCGGCCTTGGTATTATCAGCGTTATAGGTAACAAGTGTGTCCTTTTCATTTGTAATTGCGACTTCTAAATACCCTTGCTCTTGATAATAGTTTTTAATTAATGATATCGAACGCTCTAGCTTGGCCAACTCTAAAGGAAGGTCTTTCTTTAATCCAATCAAACCGACCAGTGTATCCTGAGGAGCGTTGTCGTTTCCTTCAAAAGCCAAACTATTAACTATAGTTTGAGGGCCTTCTTCGATATTGATATATAGGCTAATTTTGTCTTTCTTTGCGTTAAAAATAGTGCGGAAACTTGGTATATCAAACGCCAAATAACCTTGATTTTGCATTTCGATTTCAAAGTTCGCGACAACCTTTTCTACACTTTCGCGAACATATATTTTTTTGTTAATGATGTCCGAAGAAAGTTGCGTAAACAGAGAGTTATAGAAGGAAACGTCTTTCTTGAAATTACCCTGAAACACGATTTTTTCGATATAAACTTTGGGACCTTCGGTGATGCGGAATAAAACCTTACGCTCGAACTTTTTAGTTTCATTCATTTCACTTTGAACTTCCGCACGAACATACCCTAGCGACAAGTAATAGTTCTTCAATTTAAACGCCAACTCGGCAGCTACGTTCGGGTTAGTCGAGATATAGTTTTCAACATCCAGCACATCCATTAAATCATCGTGCGGGACTTCTTTATAACCAATAAAATCAAAAACAAATCGATTCGTATTCGCAATATGAATAACTAAATTAACTGCGGAATAATTGTCGATGAAATTCGTTTCTATTTTTACGATTTCCCCTTGAAGGATCTTTTTGTCTTTAAAATATTCTTTCACGTCGTCTTTAATCTTTTGAACTAATTCTTCGGTAAAATGATCTTTTTCGTATTTTCTAAGTTTGCGCGTCAATTCGGCTTTTAGATCTATATTAGCGGTGCGCAGTTCTAAGTTTCTAATACGAGTGGGATTACTTTCAATCACGGCAATTTCGATATTTACGTTCTGATCTGTTGATTCTGGAATCTCGACATTAACGGTAGTATTCAGATAGCCTGTTTCATTATAGAATTTTCTAATTTTTTCAGCCCCTTCAAGGACCGTGTCAGTATCTAAAATATCACCTTCACCGTAGCCGATTAAACTTTTTAGTTCGCTATCAGAATGGGCCTTATTTCCCGAAATAGAAATACGGCGCACACGAGTTGATTTGACCAAGTTAATAACGTAGCTCTCGCCTTCTTGATATACTTCGATAAGCTCATTATTAGTTTTCAAATGGACAGTACGGATAATTTCATCTACTTGTGATAAGGTAATTCCTGAACTCAGAGCCGCTTTATATTTTTCCAATATTTCGGACTGAATGTCTGATGGCACGTTCACAAATTTTAGATCACGGCCTTCAGACTCTGAAGAGAATGCGAATACAAGCAAGACATAAAAAATTAGTGTGCTATACTTCATCATCTGAACTCTCGTTTGAATTCCAGATCTAGACCGAACACACTCTGAGACTGGCTATTGCCGTTTTCAGTTCCCTCAAACTCGCGACCTTCCCAGTTGCCAATTGCAGAAATATTATTATTAAAAAAGTACTGAATTTTCACTTCCGTTGACGGGTCCGTCCCTAAAGCCCGGCTAGCAGAGGCCTGAACTTTATTTGTAATCTTTCTAGACACAGTCGCTTTGGATAAATTGGCATTTCGAGACGAGTCGTATTGATTTACTAACTGTAAATCTAAACCTAGCGTGTTCTTAACACCTTTAGAGAAACCTGTTTGTGACAACAACTGGGCTCCAATTTCAATACCCGTTTGTTCTGCCTGGGCTCGAGACTGAACTTTTTGTTCCAATTGCGATGAAGTAATCCCTAGCGCCAGTAACGAGATGATTTCGTTTTCCGCTAACGGAGGTGAACTACTCATTTTTATATTGGCTGTTTTTGCCGGGCCTTGCGCCAAAATACTGATATCATAATCATTCACCCGTGCCGATGCCGTAACATAGACCTCAGGATTAATTTCAGTTGGATTATTAAAATTTAAACTTCCACTTTGTAAATCGAATACCTTATCTTTAAAATATAACTTGGTACCTTTTTCTAAATCAATTTTACCAAAAAGTAAAATATTGGAAATTGGTCCGCGCAATTGAATATTCCCATTAGCATAGCCATCCACCAAAGAATTCTTAACTAAATACTTCGTATCCAGAAATAGGTTGATATCTAGCGCTATTGGATCAAACGTTTTTTCTTTAAGGGATTTTGGCAGATAAATACTTTGCTTAGTGGTTGGGCCAGTCTCGTCACCACCCAGTTCCTTTTCAAAAATACCGCCCGTAATATTATAGGTTCCCGCAATTAAGAATGGGAACCATTTTCCAGATAGTACCAAATTTGCATTACCACTAGTTCTAACTTTGTCCGGGATATTTAAATTCACGTTTTCTGCTTTAATATTTAGGAACAGTGGAACATTTTTTGGACCCAGAATTTCGATTTGTCCATCGGCTTTAACTATACCGCCCGCGAAATTAGATTTCAAATTTTGCACAAAGATTTTAGACTGCGAAAAAACTAGTGTCGTATTGATCTTCTCGAACGGATGAGGAAAGTTTTTGATCTTCACATAAGAATCTTTAACGACCGCCTGCCCTAGTATTCGCGGCGCTTTCATTTGACCAGAAATTCGCGCTCCTAACTCAAATGGTCCACTCATTTCCTCTAAGAAAGGAGCCAGGAAATGAAGGATGCGTAAATCCGACTTAGCGCTAACTCTAACGTTTAAACGATCAAACGTAAAGTCCTCGCCAGAAAGTTCAATGATATTGTCTGGACCAACGAGTTTCATTTCAGAAATAGTGAAAGCACCTCTATCACATTGAATAGTGCCTTTCTCTGCTAAATTCAATTTCAAATTACCTCGTTGAATAACCAAATCATCGATCGCGATTTTACCATCTAGATCATTTAAATCGGTACTACTCGCGGTCAATGCGGTCTCACCAGTTAAATTCCCAACGTAGTCTCCTTGTAAACTTTCAGCACCAATGAATGGAAAAAGTACGGTGTGGTCAAAATTTGTAAATTTCGAGTTAAGTATCACTTTCGAATTATCCGCATCAAATGGCCATCGAACACGCGCATTTAACTTTTGATTAAACAACTTCATATCCCACAACATTGCTTCTTTATCTAATGTAAGTTTAACGTCGCTGCCTTCAAGCTGTTTATCACCAATTAGAACGTCCGGAGAATTAATTTGAACATCTAAAGTCGGGTTATTAATCGGCCCTCGCGTCGTATACGAAAACCCAAGATCACCAAAAACCGGCACACTTAAACTCTTAACGAAATCACTCTCTTCAAGACGGAATCCTTGGCCAGTTCCTCTTAAATTAAACTTTTTATCTGGATTCAGTGTTCCCTCAACAGTCAACCGTGAGTTCTTTTTAATCAGGGCGCTCTTAGTAAATACTGATGTCCCTTTTTCAGCGTTGATATTAATATTGAGTTCATTGAAATGTTCAGTATAGACCTCAACGTCTTTAAAGGATGCCGCTAAGGTGTAATTCATTTTCCAAAAGTCGAGCGGGCCATCCATTTTAACTTTCGCGGAACCTGCTCCATCGATGTTAAACGGAATCGGAACTACATCTTGCGTAATTATCAGAATATCTTTTAGTTTAGCGGAGTCAAAATTTATGTTACCTAGAATTGCGGAATCACGAAGTTTTAAGTCAATATGTCCGTTGTATTTTGACTCATTTATCTGACCTTTGAGTTCACCCAAAGTTAACGTTCCATCAAGATATGAAAGCTGTGTTTCTAGATTCCCAAAGTTATATTTCTCAAGACGAAAATCTGTCCCCAAAGTTTTCATTGTAAAAGTTGCTGCGTGTGAATCACCTTTGGTGCTACCGTCAATAGCCAAGGTGCCCTTAAAATCTAAATTAGCAAGTGATACCACATTTTTAAAATCAACTTTGGGAGAATTAAACTTAATTTCAAAACCTTTATGATAATCTACGACACCTTCGCTCTCGACACTGTTATCACTTATGGTCGCGACACCTTTGTATGCAATTTTATCTAGATCGGAAAAGAATTCGCCAGAGGCACCAAATTCACCAATTTCGACGATTCGAGAATTCGGATTATACATTTCCGATTGAACTTTCAATCCAGAGCCCTTCACATTCGCTTTACAAAAGATATTGAATCCTTTGATAGCACCTTCACATTCGACCTTTGGTGAAAGAACTACGAACACAGGAACTTCTTTTAAGTTCAATGATAAGAACAGCTTCTGCAAGTCAAAACGATCTGAAGCCACATTGGCTTTAAATTCATGAGGTTCTTTCAATACAATCGATGATTCCGATAGCGTCACTTTTCCCGCTGGATGAATCAGCTCAATGTTTGAAAACTTTACGCGGTCTTTTTTGAATTCACTGCGAATGATGGCTGTCCCAAAATCAAATTTATCAAAAACGATATTTTCTGAATTCAGATTGATGTTTCCATCGATTGACTGTAAGCCCCTAAACGCTAGATTGCCTCCAACGGTTACTCGTCCTTCCAGTTTTTCCTTTAAGTCAAATACTCCGAATTGTTCGAGAGTACTTTTTATTTCCTGAAGGTCTGTTGTCGCTGACACTGTCAGTTGTCCTACGATATTGCTATTTAGCTGATTGACGTCTTCAATCATGCCGTCAATTTTTGCGACATTGTCCTTAACTTTTAGTTGGATTTCCCGCACGAGCAGATTTGCTTTTGAGAACAACAAGTTTACGTTTACTTCTAGCGGAACGCTGGCCTGATTTTTTTCATTTTTTAGAATACTATTTTTAATATTTAAACGCGCTAAAAATTTTGAATCCAAATAACTGGTCCGAATTAGTGACTCATTGATCTTAAAATTCATCTGATGTTTTTTGGAATTCAAATTCAAACTCAGATTATCAATCTTGAATCGTTGAATCGGAACCATGTTCAAAACTTCATAAACTTGACTGATGTTGAATTCAGATTTTGATTTTGGCTGATCAAGAATTGGATCTAATTCAACATCCAGTTTCAGTTCATCTACGCTTAGGATATTGAAATTCAATTTACCGATCAAAAGATCAAATAAGTTGATTTTCATATCGACTTCCTTAATATCGAAATCCTTCAGAATGCTACTCAATGCTTTTTTAGTTTTAATTTTTATATTCTTAACTTTTACTCGCGGATCAAATACCTCGAAGTCTATTTTTTCGAACTGGATTTCTGCAAATTCATTTGAATTAGAAATTTTCGAAAGATGATCGTTGGCGTAATCAGTGACGATTGGAAAAACAACCATTTTTAAAACGATATAAATTAAAAAAAGAATTCCAACTGGAGTTGCAAAAAGCCAAATTTTATTCTTCAAGATCGGCTCCATTCAGCAAGTAAGACATCAGAGCTACGATAACTTGGTTTGATTTCGACGACCGCTTGTAATACTTCAATTGCAGTATTACGTTCTCCCAAATTCCAAAGAGCTAGCGAACGAATAAACGTACATGCCAAAAATGTATCTGGTAAATGTGAGTACCCTTTCTCAATAGCCGGTAATAAAGTTAATACTTCGAGGTTACGTCGGTTCATTAATAACACTTCAATGTAGAGCCAGATATTTTGATCAATGACTTCGGGACTATGAAATAATTCAAGCGCTAGCTCCGGCATCTCGAACATAATGCACATGATAACCAGGTCAGATTCAAAACCAAGGAATTTCTGAATTTCTTTTCTCAGGAATCGCGCAAGCCCCTGCTGAGCCGCAAGTAATTCCGGATCCGGAATTACT